>NZ_JBEOVF010000005.1:0-317919 GCF_040295365.1 Streptomyces sp. NPDC002838
GACCGCGGCGGCGACCTCCGGGTCGAGCTCGTGCAGGGACGTGTTCAGAACGGACATCAGGTACGACTCCTCAGCCGGCCGAAAAGGCGGTGTACTCGTCGGCGGAGAGCAGGTCGGCCGGCTCCTCCGTGACACGTACCTTGAACAGCCAGCCGCCCTCGAAGGGGGCGGAGTTCACCAGCGACGGGTCGTTCACCACGTCCTCGTTGACCTCGGTGACCTCCCCGGACACCGGGGCGTACAGGTCGCTGACCGACTTGGTCGACTCCAGCTCGCCGCAGGTCTCGCCCGCGGACACGGTGTCACCGACCTCCGGGAGCTGGACGAAGACGACGTCGCCGAGCGCGTTGGCCGCGTGCTCCGTGATGCCGACCGTCGAGACGCCGTCCTCGGCGGCCGACAGCCACTCGTGCTCCTTGCTGTAGCGCAGCTGCTGGGGGTTGCTCATGGCCTGAATTCTCCTGTACGCGGGGGAGTGCTGGTGAATGGGGGACTGCTGAAACGTGCGTGAGCAGCGGACATGTGCGCGGGGTCACGCACGGTCCGCGTCGCTCAGTCTCTACTTCTGGCGCTTGTAGAACGGCAGCGCCACGACCTCGTACGGCTCGTGACTGCCCCGGATGTCCACACCGACACCCGGCGTACCCGGCGCCGCGTGCGCGGCGTCGACGTACGCCATCGCGATCGGCTTGCCCAGCGTGGGGGAGGGGGCACCGGAGGTGACCTCACCGATCACCTCGCCGTCGGCGACGACCGCGTACCCGGCGCGCGGGACGCGGCGGCCCTCGGCGATCAGGCCGACGAGGACGCGCGGAGGGTTCTTCTCCGAGCGGGCGGCGGCCTCTCGCAGGGCCTCGCGCCCCACGAAGTCGCCCTCCTTCTCGAACTTCACCACCCGGCCGAGCCCGGCGTCGAAGGGGGTCAACTCGGTCGAGAGCTCATGCCCGTACAGCGGCATGCCCGCCTCCAGGCGAAGGGTGTCCCGGCAGGACAGCCCGCAGGGGACGAGCCCGGCCGGGGCGCCCGCCTCGGTCAGCGCCTGCCACAGCTTCTCCGCGTCGGCCGGGGCGACGAACAGCTCGAAGCCGTCCTCGCCGGTGTAGCCGGTACGCGCGATGAGGGCCGGGACGCCGGCGACCGTGCCGGGCAGACCCGCGTAGTACTTCAGGCCGTCGAGGTCGGCGTCGGTGAGCGACTTCAGAATCCCCGGCGACTCGGGGCCCTGCACGGCGATCAGCGCGTAGGTGTCCCGGTCGTCGCGCACCTCGGCGTCGAAGCCCGCCGCACGCTCGGTCAGCGCGTCCAGCACCACCTGGGCGTTGGAGGCGTTGGCGACGACCATGTACTCCGTCTCCGCGAGGCGGTAGACGATCAGGTCGTCGAGGATGCCGCCGTCGGCCCGGCAGATCATGGTGTAGCGGGCGCGGCCGGCCTTGACGCCCCCGATGCTGCCGACGAGCGCGTAGTCCAGCAGTGCGCCGGCCTGCGGGCCGGTCACCGTGATCTCGCCCATGTGCGAGAGGTCGAAGAGCCCGGCCCTGGTGCGTACGGCGTTGTGCTCGTCGCGCTCGGAGCCGTAGCGCAGGGGCATGTCCCAGCCGGCGAAGTCGGTCATCGTCGCGCCGAGCGCGCGGTGCACGGCGTCGAGGGCGGTATGACGCTTTTCTGCGGCTTCTGCGGGTTCGGTACTGCTCATCGGTCGGTCGTCTCCCAAGGCATGACGGGCGAGGTCGTTCCTCCCCATCTGTCATCGGAACCTGAGAGGTTCGTCACGACCCCGCGAAACGGTGGTCATGACTTGCACCTTGGGTGGAGCCACTGTCGCAGCGGCCCGCTTTTCAGATGTGCCTCGCCCGCGCGGTAACGGGGCCTGAGAGATTCAAGGGAGGGACTTGCTCCTTCGGCGCCCGGGTATCCGTACGACGGACGTACGACCCGGAACTCTCCCGCGCGGATTCAAACGGCCGGTATGCAGTTGGCGCGGACATCATTGCACGCATCGGTCCGGCGCGGCAGGGGGAGCTATCTCCTGCGTCTCACAGGGGCCGCACAGGCTTCACAGTGAGGCACAGCACGCTGTAGCAGGCTTGTTGCGGTAAACGGACGGAAATGAGAGACGCCGCGCATTACCTTCTCTTTACACTCGACGGGGATGGGACTCGTGACCACCCCAGGGGAGGACGATCACGGTGAACAGGACCACGGCGTACGCGACCACCTCGGCCCTCGCGCTGCCCCAGCAGCCGACGGTCCCGGCCAAGGAGGCCTGCGGCCCGATCACCGCACCCGTCGTCCGCGACCTGCGCGAGCGAGACGGCCACAGCCCCCATGCCCTGCTCTTCGGCCCCCAGGACCTCGTCGTGATCACCGGCCTGCCCGGCAGCGGCAAGTCCACGCTGATGCGGCGCACCGTCAAGGGCCTGCGCATCGACTCGCAGGACACCCGCGACCGCTGGGACGCGAGGATGCCCCGCTTCCTGCCGTACGCGATCTACCGCCCCCTGGTCCGCCTCGCGCACTACGCCGGTCTGCGCCGCGCCCTGCGCTCCGGCGAGGGAGTCGTCGTGCACGACTGCGGTACGCAGGCCTGGGTGCGCGGCTGGCTGGCCCGCGAGGCCCGGCGCCGGGGCGGCACCCTGCACCTGCTGCTGCTCGACGTCGCCCCCGACACCGCCCTGGCCGGCCAGCGCGAGCGCGGCCGCGGCGTCTCGCGGTACGCGTTCCAGCGCCACCGCGGCGCGGCCGCCCGCCTGATCAGCTCCGCGGAGAAGGGCGACCTGCCCCCGGGCTGCGGCTCGGCGGTCCTGATCGACCGGGACGCGGCGAACGTACTGCGCCGGATCGGCTTCACGGGCTGAACACCACGCAGGCCGCACCCGCTAGCCTTTCCAGCCACAGCAGCGGTTCACAGCAGGCGGTCAGACAGATGGATTTCCCAGCGGATCTTCCCGCGGACTTTCCCACCCAGGCGCACCCCCATTCGCACGGCGGATGGCCCGGCAACGAACTGGAGGAGGTGCTCTCCGCCTCCCTCGGCATCCCCGGAGCCGGCGGGCGGATCATCGAGGTGCTCGGCCGCAGCTTCGTCTGGGTCCCGCTGCCCGAGGGCGGCGGTCCGCACAGCGGCCCGCTCGACCTGCCCACGCTGGAGATCGAGGGCCAGGCGTATGTACCGGTGTTCAGCTCCGAGGAGCAGTTCCGCCAGGTCGCCGGCGTGCACATGTCGTACACCATCGCCCCCGCCGTGGAGTTCGCGCGCGGTCTGCCGCCGCAGGTGGGCATCGCGGTGAACCCGGACGGCGTGGTCGGCGTCCCGCTCCCGCCGGCGGCCGTCGCCGAGTTGTGCCGCGTCGGCCGGACCTCGCTGGACGGACCCACCAGCGGCGGCCGGGTCAAGCTCTACGAACCCGACTGGCAGGACGACCCGATCGACTTCCTGTCCGCGGCCTCGGCCGAGTTCGCCGAGACGGGAGTGGTCCGCACCGCCCGCCGCTGCCTCGCCGCCATCGAGACGGCGGACCCGGTCATGTTCGTCGGCGTGGAACTCTCCCAGTGGGAGGGAGACATACGCGCGCTCCCGATGGAGGCACTGGGCCGAGCCCTGGGCAGGATCCCCGTCCAGTGGCCGGTCAACCTGGTCCTCCTGGACGTGGCGGACGACCCGGTGTGCCACTGGATGCGAGAACAGGTACGGCCCTTCTATACGCGGGATTACTAGAAACTCCGCCAGGGGCAGCGAACCCAGGGGAGCGGGGCTGTAGCGATGTGCGGCCCCGCCGCGTCGGCGCGATCAACCACGAACGACCCGCACCCGCCGACGAACAACAAGCCCCGAGCTCGAAGGCGGCTGCTGTCGGCAGAGCCACATAAGCTGGTTTCATAAGCGGGGCAACTTCCAGAAGGGGCGGTACAGGTGAGCGCCAGCGGCATCGCGGCCGGGCAGGTCGAGCACATGCTGCGCCAAGTGACGCCTGGGCGCTACGACGCCTACGAGGCACTTCTGCGCGCCCTCGCCACCCCTTCCTCCGGCCAGGTCTGGATGCTCCTCTGGCACGGCCAGGCAGGCTCCCCCGACGCCCAGTACGGGAACATGGAAGTGGACGGCTACGGCTACGCCCCGTGCGTCACCTCCGCCCAGGAACTCTCCGCCAGTGGCTGGAACCGCTCCTACGAGGTGGTCGACGGAGTCGACGTCGCCCGGACCCTCTACCCCGACCACTACGGCCTCTGGCTGAACCCGCACGCCCCGGGCGGCGGCGTCGGCATCCCCTGGCTCGATCTGCGCCGCATCGCCACCGGCCTGGAGCGCCAGCCCGCGGGGCCCCTGCGGCTGTCCGAGCCCGGCATCGAGATCCCGCAGTTCTACGCCCTGCTCGCGCAGAACGCCCACCGCACCCCGGCGGTCCGCGCACTGCGCCGCGCCTGGGTGCAGCCGGCGCTCGGGGCGCCGTATCTGGCCATCGGGCTGGATGTGTACGACACCAGCCCGCCGGCCGTGGACTCGGTGCGCGCGATGATGCAGCAGTCCATCGGCGCCGTCCCGGACGGGCTGCCGGTGTCGACCGTGGCGATGTCCGACGAGTACGACCCGGTCGCGCTGTGGATGCGGGCCAACGCCCGCCCCTTCTACGACCGCGAGGCCCACGGAGCGCCGGCCGCCCCGGCCGCTCCCGCCTCCCCGGCACAGGCCCCGGCGGCGGGCTACGGCTATCCCCAGGCCCGCGGCGGCTTCTGACCGAACGGCTCCTCCGGTGTCGGAGGCCGACTTCGACCCCCGTCGTCTTCGCGCGTAGATCAGAGCGTATGATCCATCCCTGCCCACAAATGTCCCAGCTGGCCCGTGTCCGCCCCCCGTTACCCGCTGTCCGGATAACGGAAGCCTTCTACCCGCATCACGTTTATGCATCCTTTCACCGCCAAGTCTGGCAACAGATCGCCAAAGCGTTGAAGACTCCCGCACCAGGGGTGTTCGCCCCTGTGTACGACGGACTGATCACGCCGCCACAGCGGCAAGTGCGGGCCGGCTACCGCCGGTTGAGAAGAGGGGTCCCTGCCAGATGACGGCACCATTGCACGAGCCGACCGCGGAAGCGGCCCCGAGTGCTGCCGAGGAAGCGGCGGTTGCCACCGCCGGCGAGAAGGCCGTACAGGGGCGCTCCCTGGGCCGGATCGCCTGGGAGCGCCTGAAACGGGACAAACTCGCCCTCGCGGGCGGCGCCGTGGTGCTGTTCCTCGTCGTTGTCGCGCTGCTCGCGCCCGTGATCACCAGCTTGTACGGGCAGGACCCGGACGCCTATCACGAGGATCTGATCGACCCGCTGTTCGGCACGCCCACGGGGTCCCTGGGCGGGGTCAGCGGCGACCACTGGCTGGGGGTCGAGCCGGTCAACGGCCGCGACATCTTCGCCCGCATCGTCTACGGCGCCCGGATCTCCCTGCTGGTCGGCTTCCTGTCCGCGATCGTCGCCGTCATCCTCGGCGTGACCCTGGGCGTGCTCGCCGGCTTCTTCGGCGGCTGGGTCGACTCCGTCATCAGCCGTGTGATGGACGGTCTGCTGGCCTTCCCGCAGCTGCTGTTCATCATCGCGCTGGTCTCCGTCATGCCGAACGATTTGCTGGGACTGAGCGGCACGGACGTGCGCGTGTTCGTGATGATCCTGGTGATCGGCTTCTTCGGCTGGCCCTACATCGGACGCGTGGTGCGCGGCCAGACGCTCTCCCTGCGTGAGCGGGAGTACGTCGAGGCGGCCCGTTCGCTGGGCGCCGGGCGGCTGTACATCCTGTTCAAGGAGCTGCTGCCCAATCTGGTCGCGCCGATCATCGTGTACATGACGATGATGATCCCCACCAACATCCTCACCGAGGCGGCACTCAGCTTCCTGGGCGTGGGCGTCAAACCGCCCACGTCCTCGTGGGGGCAGATGCTTTCGAGCGCGATCGACTACTACGACGCGGACCCCATGTACATGGTGGTTCCGGGCGTGGCGATCTTCATCACCGTTCTTGCCTTCAACCTCTTCGGCGACGGCGTGCGCGACGCGCTGGACCCGAAGGCCTCCCGCTGAACTGCCGTACCACAAGTGTCCCGTGGCATCCACACACGGGGTCTCTCATCAAATCCGGAGGATCCGAGATCGTGACTACCCAACGCACCTCAGGGCGGCGAAAGCAGGCATGGGCCGCTGTCGCCGCGGTCGCCGCGCTGCTGACCACGGCGGCGTGCGGCGGCGGTGACAGCGGCAGCGACGGCGGCTCGAAGACGGGCGCGGCCGGTTACGACGCCGCGAACAACAAGGTCGCCCAGGCCTCCGCAGCCAAGAAGGGCGGCACGCTGAAGTTCGGTGGTGCCCAGGACGCCGACTCGTGGGACACCACGCGCGGTTACTACGGCTTCATGTGGAACTTCGCGCGCTACTACAGCCGTCAGCTCGTCACGAACAAGACGGAGCCCGGAAAGGCCGGCGCCGAGCTGACCCCGGACCTCGCCACCGGTCTCGCCAAGATCACGGACGACGGCAAGACCTACACGTACACCCTGCGTGACGGCGTCACGTGGGAGGACGGCAAGCCGATCACGTCCAAGGACGTCAAGTACGGCATCGAGCGCGTCTGGGCGCAGGACGTGCTGTCCGGCGGCCCGGTCTACCTGAAGGACGTGCTGGACCCGAAGGACGAGTACAAGGGCCCGTACAAGGACACCTCCCCGGACAAGCTGGGTCTGAAGGCGATCGAGACGCCGGACGACAAGACCATCGTCTTCAAGCTGCCGGCGGCCAACTCGGACTTCGAGGAGATGCTGGGCCTGATCTCCGCGTCCCCGGTCCGCCAGGACAAGGACACCAAGTCCAAGTACGGCCTGAAGCCGTTCTCCTCCGGCCCGTACAAGTTCCAGTCGTACAGCCCGGGCAAGGACCTCACCCTGGTCCGCAACACCGAGTGGAAGCAGGCCTCGGACCCGATCCGCAAGGCCTACCCGGACAAGATCACCGTCCAGTTCTTCTCGGACGCCAACCAGCTGGACCAGCGTCTGCTCAACGGTGACCTGGACCTGGACATCAACCAGACCGGCATGTCGCCGCAGGGCCGTACCACCGCCCTGAAGCAGCACAAGGCCAACCTGGACAACCCGGTCTCCGGCTACATCCGCTACGCGACCTTCCCGCAGAGCGTGGCGCCGTTCAACAACGCCGAGTGCCGCAAGGCCGTGATCTACGGCGCCGATCACGTGTCGCTGCAGACCGCGCGCGGTGGCCCCATCGCCGGTGGTGACATCGGCACCAACATGCTGCCGCCGTCCGTGGCGGGTGCCGAGGGCCAGAAGTACGACCCGTACGAGATCGCCGGGGCCAACAAGAAGGGCAACGTCGCCAAGGCCAAGGAAGCGCTGAAGGCCTGCGGCAAGCCGAACGGCTTCTCCACCACCATCGCCGTCCGCAACAACAAGCCGGTCGAGGTGGCCACCGCCCAGTCCCTGCAGGCCTCGCTGAAGAAGGTCGGCATCAACGCCCAGATCGACCAGTTCGACGGGTCGCAGACCACCGGCATCATCGGCAGCCCGGAGAACGTGAAGAAGAAGGGCTACGGCATCATCATCATGGGCTGGGGCCCGGACTTCCCGACCGTCCAGGGCTACGGCATGCCGCTGTGGGACAGCAAGTACATCCTGGAGAGCGGTAACAACAACTTCGCCCTGATCAAGGACAAGGCGATCGACGGCCTGTTCGACGACTACATCACCACGCTGGACGACGCCGGCAAGACCAAGATCGCCACGGAGATCAACCACAAGGTCATGGAGGGCGCCTACTACCTGCCCTTCGTCTTCGAGAAGTTCATCAACTGGCGCTCGGACCGACTGGCGAACGTGTACACCTCCGACGGCTACAGCGGTATGTACGACTTCGTCAACCTCGGCCTGAAGTCCACGACCTGACAACCGGCACACCCGCCGTACGGCACGAAAGGCAGGTGAAGGCCGGCGCAGCGTGATCGCGGGCCACCGGACAACCTCCGGTGGCCCGTGGTCCGCAGCGGGCCGAGAGCTGTGCTCGCTTACCTCATCAGGCGGTTGTTCGCCGCCGCAGTGATGCTCGTGGTCATCATCCTGGTGGTCTTCGGCATCTTCTTCCTCGTCCCCAAGTGGGCGGGCGTCGACATCGCCTCGAGCTTCGTGGGCAAGCAGGCCGACCCCGCCGCCGTCGAGGCGGTGCGGCAGAAGCTCGGGCTCGGCGAACCGATCTACGTCCAGGTCTGGGAGTTCTTCAAGGGCATCTTCGCGGGCCGTACCTACGCGGCCGGCGGTGACGTCACCCAGTGCTCCGCGCCGTGCTTCGGCTACTCGTTCCGCAGCGAGCAGGCCATCTGGCCGGTGCTGACCGACCGCTTCCCGGTGACCCTGGGTCTCGCGCTCGGCGCCGCCGTACTGTGGCTGATCTTCGGCATCGCGGCGGGTGTGCTCTCCGCGCTCAAGCGGGGCAGCATCTGGGACCGCGGCGCGATGGTCGTCGCGCTCTCGGGTGTCTCCCTGCCCATCTACTTCACCGGTCTGCTCTCCCTGTCGATCTTCGTCTTCGGACTGGGCTGGTTCGACGGTCAGTACACGCCCCTGGAGGAGAGCTTCACCGGCTGGTTCGGCGGCATGATCCTGCCGTGGATCACACTGGCGTTCCTCTACGCGGCGATGTACGCGCGCATCACCCGCGCCACCATGCTGGAGATCCTCGGCGAGGACTACATCCGCACCGCCCGCGCCAAGGGCCTCAAGGAGCAGACCGTCATCGGCAAGCACGCCATGCGCTCGACGATGACGCCCATCCTGACCATGCTCGGCATGGACCTCGGCGCCCTCATCGGCGGCGCGATCCTGACCGAGACGACGTTCAACCTGCCCGGCCTCGGCCAGGCCGTGCTGAACGCCATCCGGAACCAGGACCTGCCCATCATCCTGGGCGTCACCCTGATCACTTCTCTCGCGGTGCTGATCGCCAACCTCGTGGTGGACGTCCTGTACGCCGTGATCGACCCCCGAGTGAGGCTCGCATGACCGAACTCAGCAAGAGCGGAGCGGCGGTGGGCGAGCCCACCGGCACCTCGCCCGCTCCCACCGCCTTCCTCGAAGTACGCGACCTGAAGGTGCACTTCCCGACCGACGACGGCCTGGTCAAGTCCGTCGACGGGCTCAGCTTCCAGCTGGAGAAGGGCAAGACCCTCGGCATCGTGGGCGAGTCGGGCTCCGGCAAGTCGGTGACCTCGCTCGGCATCATGGGCCTGCACACCGCCGGCCAGTACGGCAAGCGCAAGGCGCAGATCTCCGGCGAGATCTGGCTGGACGGCACCGAGTTGCTGACCGCGGACCCGGACTACGTGCGTAAGCTGCGCGGCCGCGAGATGTCGATGATCTTCCAGGACCCGCTGTCGGCGCTGCACCCGTACTACACGATCGGCCAGCAGATCGTGGAGGCGTACCGCATCCACCACAACGTGGACAAGAAGACCGCCAAGCGCCGTGCCGTGGAGATGCTCGACCGCGTCGGCATCCCGCAGCCGGACAAGCGCGTCGACAGCTACCCGCACGAGTTCTCCGGCGGTATGCGCCAGCGCGCGATGATCGCGATGTCGCTGGTCAACAACCCCGAACTGCTCATCGCGGACGAGCCGACGACCGCCCTCGACGTGACCGTCCAGGCGCAGATCCTCGACCTGATCCGGGACCTGCAGAAGGAGTTCGGCTCGGCGGTCATCATCATCACCCACGACCTGGGCGTCGTCGCCGAACTCGCCGACGACATCCTGGTGATGTACGGCGGCCGGTGCGTGGAGCGCGGCCCGGCCGAGAAGGTGTTCTACGAGCCCCGCCACCCCTACACCTGGGGCCTGCTCGGCTCGATGCCGCGGCTGGACCGCGAGCAGCAGGAGCGCCTGATCCCGGTCAAGGGCTCCCCGCCCTCGCTGATCAACATCCCGTCCGGCTGTGCCTTCAACCCGCGCTGCCCGTACGCCGACATACCGAAGGACGACGTCACCCGCACGATCCGCCCCGAGCTGACCGAGGTCGGCAGCAAGCACTGGGCCGCCTGCCACATGACCAAGGAGCAGCGGGAGCGTATCTGGACCGAAGAGATTGCGCCGAAGCTGTGAGCGAGAACTCCAAGGACACAGTTGTGACCACTCCCGCGAAGAGCGACGGCGCCACCCTCACCAAGGGCGCCGCCCCCGGCGAGACCCTGCTGAAGGTGACCGGGCTCCAGAAGCACTTCCCGATCAGGAAGGGCCTGCTCCAGCGGCAGGTCGGCGCGGTGCACGCGGTCGACGGCCTCGACTTCGAGGTGAAGTCCGGCGAGACCCTCGGCGTCGTGGGCGAGTCGGGCTGCGGCAAGTCCACGATGGGCCGGCTGATCACCCGGCTGCTGGAGCCGACCGGCGGCAAGGTCGAGTTCGAGGGCAGGGACATCACGCATCTCGGGGTGGCGGGCATGCGTCCGCTGCGCCGCGATGTGCAGATGATCTTCCAGGACCCGTACTCGTCGCTGAACCCGCGCCACACCATCGGCACGATCGTCGGCGCCCCGTTCAAGCTCCAGGGTGTCTCGCCCGAGGGTGGCATCAAGAAGGAGGTCCAGCGCCTGCTGTCGGTGGTCGGCCTCAACCCCGAGCACTACAACCGCTATCCGCACGAGTTCTCCGGCGGCCAGCGCCAGCGCATCGGCATCGCCCGCGCGCTCGCGCTCAACCCGAAGCTCGTGGTGGCCGACGAGCCGGTCTCCGCCCTCGACGTGTCGATCCAGGCGCAGGTGGTGAACCTGCTGGACGACCTCCAGCAGGAGCTCGGTCTGACGTACGTGATCATCGCGCACGACCTGTCGGTCGTCCGGCACGTCTCGGACCGGATCGCGGTGATGTACCTCGGCAAGATCGTCGAGCTGGCCGACCGCGAGTCGCTGTACCGGGCGCCGATGCACCCGTACACCAAGGCGCTGATGTCGGCGGTTCCGATTCCGGACCCGCGCCGCAAGTCGGCCAAGAGCGAGCGCATCCTGCTCAAGGGTGACGTGCCCTCGCCGATCTCCCCGCCGAGCGGCTGCCGCTTCCACACCCGGTGCTGGAAGGCGACGGAGATCTGCAAGACGACCGAGCCGCCGCTGATCGAGCTGAAGCCCGGCCAGCAGGTCGCCTGTCACCACCCGGAGAACTTCGAGGACCAGGCCCCGCAGGACACGGTGCTGATCACCGCCGCCAAGGAGGCGGCCGCGCTCGTGGCGGACGAGGTGCTGGCGGAGTCGGCGGAGACGTCGGCGGCTTTGGCGGCCGAGGCGGAGGCGGCCGAGGCCCCCTCCAAGGAAGCCGACGACAAGTAATCCCTGCCCTACCGACGAGCCCTCGCCTTGCTTTGTAAGGCGAGGGCTCGTTGTCGGGTAAGAATATTAGGGTGCTCCAGCAACTCTTCAGCCCGTCCGTCCAGCACACGCTCGACCTGGTAGGCATCTTCGTCTTCGCCATCTCCGGCGCTCTGCTGGCCGTGCGCAAGAACTTCGACGTCTTCGGCATCGCCGTCCTCGCCGAGGTCACCGCACTGGGCGGAGGGTTGTTCCGGGACCTGGTCATCGGCGCAGTGCCGCCGGCTGCGTTCACGGACCTGGGCTACTTCGTCACCCCGCTGCTCGCCGCCCTCCTGGTCGTCTTCCTCCACCCGCAGGTGGAGCGCATCCAGGCCGGCGTGAACGTCTTCGACGCGGCGGGCCTCGGCCTGTTCTGCGTCGCCGGGACGACGAAGGCGTACGAGTACGGCCTCGGCCTCACCGCCTCCGTCTGCCTCGGCCTCGCGACCGCCGTGGGCGGCGGCGTGCTGCGGGACGTCCTCGCCAACGAGGTGCCGTCGCTGCTGCGCTGGGACCGCGACCTGTACGCGGTCCCCGCCATCGTCGGCGCCACCATGGTCGCGCTGTGCATCCGCTACGACGCCCTCACCCCGCTCACCAGCGCGCTCGCGGTCGTCACCGCCTTCGCACTGCGCCTGCTCGCGATGCGGTTCCACTGGCGAGCGCCGCGTGCGTGGAACCGGCGGTCGACGGTGTCGGAGGGGTAGCGCCCGTGTGCAACTGCCCCGTCTCCTCGGTCAGCCAGCGGAACGCCGGGACCACCTGCGGCCGCCACAGCGCCATGGTGTGCCCGCCCGCACTCCTCGGGATGTACACGACGTGCACGGTCGTCGGCGCCTTCGCGCTCTGCTCGAGGGCCACGCCCGCCTCGTAGCCGTCGTGCGGCTGGCCGGAGAGGTAGAGCGCGATGCGGGGCGGGGTGCGGGCCTCGCGCAGCAGCAGGTAGGGGTTGTTGGCGTTGCGGAGCGCGGGATTCTGGGCGGCCAGCGAATCGCGTTCGCCGATCGGGTCGTTGTAGCCGGACAGGCTGATCGCGGCCCGGTAGCGGTCGGGGTGGGCGACGGCGAGCTTCGTCGCGCAGTGCGCGCCCGCCGAGTACCCGGCGACCGCCCAGCCCGCGGGAGCGGACTCGGCGCGGAAGTTGTCCATGACCATGGTGGGCACGTCGATACTGAGCCAGCTGTCGGCGTTCACCGTGCCCGGGATGTTGGCGCAGCCGGTGTCCACCCCGGCCAGCAGGTTGGTGCGCGGGGAGACCAGGATGAACGGCGCGATGCGGCCGTCGCGCATCAGCGGCAGCAGCTGCTCGGGTGCGTGCAGCGACCCGAACCAGGCCTTCGCCGAGCCCGGATAGCCCGGCAGCAGCTCCACCACCGGGAACTTGTGATGCCGGTAGGCGGGTTCGTCGTACTGCGGCGGCAGCCAGACGTAGACCTCGGCGTTCACGCCCGACACCCGGCCCTTGAGCTGTGTGACGCGCACGCCGCCGGCCGCGCGCATGCCCGGCCCACCGGCCGGCGTGAACGTCTGCCGTACCTTGGGCAGCCGGCGCAGCGCGATGCCGCCGGTGCCGTCGGCGCCCAGGTTCGCGGCCTGCTGGACGTGGTCGCCGGTGCCGAGCAGGTCGGCCCAGTTGTCGTACAGATTGTTCTCGTTGTTGACCGTCACGAAGACCAGGGCGACGGCCGTGCCCTGGGCGAACAGCAGCATCAGCACCCGGCCCCCGGTGCGCAGGGCCTTCGGCCCCCGGATCCGTGACCACAGCGCGAGCGGCAGGACGAGCGCGACGACGGTCAGCGCGATCAGGGTGTAGAGGAACGAAGTCCCGGTGAGGCTCATGTCCTTACAGAGGGCAGGGCGGTTCACCCGGGTTGACGGACGAGTACGGACACTTACCGAGAAATTGCCCGCGGCTCACCTGCCTCAAGGCTTCTCGAGGATCAAAGCTACCGCTTAGTAATTTGCTGTTGTACCGTTCAGCCATGTCAGAAGCAGCTACCGTGCGGGCCACGATCGGCGACAGCGAGTTCGACCGGGACACCGCGGTCACCCTGCGCGAGCCCGGCGTCTACGACATCGACCTCTCCGCCGGCTGGACGATCCTCAACGCCGTCAACGGCGGCTTCCTGCTGGCCGTCCTCGGCCGCGCGCTCGCGGACGCCCTGCCGCACTCCGACCCGTTCACCATCTCGGCGCACTACCTGACGGCGTCCCGGCCCGGCCCGGCGGTCGTGCGCACGGACGTCATACGGACCGGACGCACACTGTCGACCGGCCAGGCCTCCCTCTTCCAGTACGACGACCAGGGCCGCGAGGTCGA
Source organism: Streptomyces sp. NPDC002838 (assembly GCF_040295365.1). Taxonomy (NCBI): domain Bacteria; kingdom Bacillati; phylum Actinomycetota; class Actinomycetes; order Kitasatosporales; family Streptomycetaceae; genus Streptomyces; species Streptomyces sp. NPDC002838. Next base: position 13,696 of record NZ_JBEOVF010000005.1, read on the forward strand.
ACGCATCCGCGTCCTCGCCTCGTACGGAGACCTGGACGCGCTGCCGGACGACGTCCGTACGACGGCCGAGCCGCCCGCGATCCCGCCGATGGACCAGTGTTTCGGGCCCGAGGACGGACCTGCCCCCGTCTCCGGCAGCTCGGCGATCACCGACCGGCTGATGCTCAAGCTCGACCCGTCCACCCTCGGTTGGGCACTCGGGTCGCCGTCCGGCAAGGGGGAAATGCGGGCCTGGTTCGGTCTCGCCGACGGCCGCGAGGCCGACCCCTTCTCGCTGCTGCTGGCGGTCGACGCGCTGCCGCCGACCGCCTTCGAACTGGGCATCTCCGGCTGGGTACCGACCGTCGAACTCACCGTGCACGTCCGCTCCCGTCCGGCGCCGGGCCCGCTGCGCGTCTCGATCACCACCCGCAACCTCGCCGGCGGCTTCCTGGAGGAGGACGCCGAGGTCTGGGACAGCGCGGACCGGCTGGTGGCCCAGTCGCGGCAGTTGGCGCGGGTGAGGCTGGGGTGACGGCGGGCTGACGGTGGGCTGACGACCCCTCGGGTGGGATTCTGAGGGGGTGAAGTCCGACCGCCTGCTGTCGATCCTGCTGCTCCTGCAGACCCGCGGCCGGGTGCCCGCGCACGAACTCGCCGAGCGGCTCGAGGTGTCCGTGCGGACCATCTACCGGGACGTCGAGGCCCTGTCGGCCTCCGGCGTCCCGGTCTACGCCGAACGCGGCCGGCACGGCGGCATCGAGCTGCTCGCCGGGTTCCGTACGGACGTCACGGGTCTGACCGCCGACGAGTCCCGGGCGCTGTTCATCCTGGCCGCCCAGGGCGCGCACGCGGCGCTCGGTCTGGACGCGGCACTCGGCTCGGCCCTGCGCAAGGTGATGGCGGCGCTGCCCGCCCCGCACCGCCCGGCCGCCGAGGTCACCTCCCGCCGCGTCCTCGTCGACGCCACACGCTGGAAGGGCGGCCCGCAGAAGGCCGTCGACCTGGACGTGTTGCAGGACGCGGTCTTCGCCGACCGGCGCCTCCGGCTGCGTTACCGGCACAGCGACGCGAAGGAGGCGCGGACCTACACCGTCGACCCGTACGGCCTCGTCTCCAAGGCGGGCATCTGGTACCTGGTCGCCGACCGGCGGGCGAAGCCCCGGCTCTTCCGTGCCGACCGGGTGCGCTCGGCGACCGTCCTGGACGACCCCGTAAGGCGGCGGCCGGGCATCGAACTCGCCGACCTCTGGGAGGTGTTGCTCCGCCAGGTCGAGGAACGCCCCGGCGGACTGGACGTCACCGTCCGTGTCCGGCGCGACCGCCTCGACCTGTTCCTGCGCCTCAGCGCCGCCTGGCTGGTCGCCCTCCCCGAGGACGACGGCACGAGCGAGTGGGTCACGGCCCGGCTGTCGTACGGCGTCCTGGGCGAGGCCCGCCAACTGCTCATGTTCGCCGACCGCGTGGAGGTCCTCTCCCCGCCGGAGGTGCGCGAGGAACTGGCCGCGGCGGCCGCTTCCGTCACGGAGCTGTACCAGCGGCCGGCCGGCGGACAGGGCTGAAATCCCTGGTCAGTGTGGCCGCTTGGGCCGCGCTTTGCCGCATTGACAGGCAGGCGACAGGGTGGTCTCAAGGACCCCCTAAGCGCCGTTGGTTGAGTGCCCGCCTCAGGACTCCCTCATCCTCTTCGGAGCTGGTTCTCATGAAGCGTGCCCGTCTGGTCCCCGCCGTGACCCTGCTGGCCCTGTCGCCGCTGCTGCTCGCGGCCTGCGGTTCCGGCGACTCCTCGTCCTCCGGCAGCGGCAACGGCAACTCCGGTCAGCAGCAGGCCTGCCGGACGCCGTCCGGGATGCCGAGCGGGGCGCCGTCGGGGGCGCCCTCGGGTGCTCCGTCCGGCCGGCCGACCGGCAAGCCGTCGGGAGCTCCCTCAGGGGCGCCGTCCGGTGCCCCGTCCGGTGCCCCGTCGGGCATGCCGAGTGGCGTGCCCGGTGGGGGACAGGGCGGACCGGGCGGGGGACAGGGCGGTGGCTGCGGTGGCCCGGGTGGCGGGCAGGGGCAGCAGGCTCAGCAGACTCAGCAGGGCTGACGGAGGACTTCGTACTTCTACGGCAGGCGGCGCACCCGCGGGGGTGTGCCGCCTGCTTCTCCTGCTCCGGGTCAGTCCAGCCAGTGGTGACGGCCGATGCTGATCAGCCGCAGCTGACGTTCCGCCACCTGCGTGACCCGCTCCCGCTCCTGCGGCGGTGCCTCCAGCGCCTCCAGGAACAGTGAGCCGGTGATCAGCATCTGGTCGACGTACAGGTTGGCCAGCATGAGGAGGTCGTCGTCGTTCCAGCCGGCGGACTCGGGGTCCTTGGCCAGTTCGGCCTTGACCTCCTGGCCGAACCGGGCCAGTTGGTCCCGGATGGCGTCCCGTACCGGCTGAACACCGCCATGTCGCTCACGGGCGATAAACCGGACATGGGCTGGGTACGCGTCCACGTGGCGGGCGATCAACTCGACAGCGCGCTTGATGCGTTGGTCGCTGTCGTCCGCCGCGGACACCGTCGTCCGGATCATCGGGTGCAGGCTGCCCAGCGCCTCCTCGACCAGGGCCACGCCGAGATCCGCGGTGGAGCGGAAGTGGCGGTAGAAGGCCGTCGGGGCGACGCCGACGGCGCGCGTGACCTCGCGCAGGCCCAGACTGCTCAGGCTCTGCTCCTCCAGCAATCCCAACGCCGCGTCCAGGAGTGCCTGTCGGGTCTTCTGCTTCTGCGCCTGCCGGATGCCGAGGGTGTGACTCATACCATGCAGTTAACAACTGTTCTCTGTAATTGGAAAGCGGGACGGCGCGCTAGACTGAGAAGTCAGTGAACAAGTGTAACTACAACCGTTCACCGAAACGTAACGGAGGAGGATTCCCGACATGCTGTTCCTCGTCGCCGCACTCCTGATGCTCGGCGTCGTCCTGGGCACGGTCGCCCACGCGCCGCTGGGCTTCACGGCCGTGGCCGCCGCGGTGATCGCCGTATGGCTCGGCATCTTCGCGATCCGTGAGCGCCACGGACGCCGTAGCGGCCCGTCCACCAACTGACATCCGCCCACTCGAGCCTCGGGAGCTGACCCACCATGCAACTCACCGCACCGGCCACCCGCCGCACCGGAATCCGCGACGCCGACGGCATGGCCGTCGCGTCCTTCGTCCTCGGCCTCATCGGCCTCCTCGTCTTCAACGTCTTCCTCGGCCCGGTCGCGATCGCCCTGGCGGCGGTGGCGCTGTGGCGGGACACGACCCGCCGCGGCCGGGCGTATCTCGGAATGGGGCTGGGCGTTGCCGACCTGCTGGTCCTGGTGGCGTTCATGCAGGCCGACAGCACGGTGTCGTGGAGCTTCTGAAACCGGTGACCGCTGTGGGCAGTCGTTCCGCAGGGCGATGGGGGTCCCCCCGCTCGAGCGGAGCCGAGAGTGGGGGAGGGTGGACACAGCCGACAACGCCGGGTGTGACGCCACCAACGCCAGGCGCAGCCCAGACAAGGCGCACTCCGGCCGAGGCCAACCGCAGGGGCCCCGTAGAATCGGCGTCACCATGGCATACCTCGACCACGCCGCGACCACCCCGATGCTCCCCGAGGCAGTCGAGGCACTCACCGCGCACCTGAGCGTCACCGGCAACGCCTCCTCCCTCCACGCGTCCGGACGCCGCGCGAGGCGAACCGTCGAGGAGGCCCGAGAGGCCCTCGCCGAAGCCCTCGGCGCCCGCCCCAGCGAGATCGTCCTCACCTCCGGCGGCACCGAGGCCGACAACCTCGCAGTCAAGGGCCTGTACTGGTCCCGCCGCGACGCCGACCCGGCCCGCACCCGGGTCCTCGCCAGCCCCGTCGAGCACCACGCCGTTCTCGACGCCGTCCACTGGCTCGGCGAACACGAGGGCGCCACGGTCGAGTACCTCCCCGTCGACCGGTACGGCCGCGTCCACCCCGAGGCGCTCCGCGAAGCCATCGCCCGCAACCCCGACGACGTCGCCCTCGCCACGATCATGTGGGCGAACAACGAGATCGGCACGATCCTGCCGGTCCGCGAACTCGCCGACGTCGCCGCCGAGTTCGGCATCCCCCTGCACGCCGACGCCGTCCAGGCCTTCGGTCAGGTCCCCGTCGACTTCGCCGCCTCCGGGCTCGCCGCGATGACGGTGTCGGGCCACAAGATCGGCGGCCCGTACGGCATCGGCGCCCTGGTCCTGGGCCGCGAGTACACCCCCGTCCCCGTCCTGCACGGCGGTGGCCAGGAGCGCCACGTCCGCTCCGGCACGCTCGACGTCCCCGCGATCGCGTCCTTCGCGGTGGCCGGCCGGCTGGCCGCCGAGCAGCGCGAGTGGTTCGCCCGGGAGATCGGCGCCCTGCGCGACGCCCTGGTCGAGGCGGTCCGTACGGCCGTCCCGGACGCGATCCTCGGCGGCGACCCCGTGGACCGCCTCCCGGCCAACGCCCACTTCACCTTCCCGGGCTGCGAGGGCGACTCCCTGCTCCTCCTCCTGGACGCCCAGGGCATCGAGTGCTCCACCGGCTCCGCCTGCACGGCCGGAGTCGCCCAGCCCAGCCACGTGCTGCTGGCCACCGGCATCGACCCGGACCTGGCGCGCGGCACCCTCCGCTTCTCCCTCGGCCACACCTCCACGGAGGCCGACGTCGAGGCGGTCGCGAAGGCGATCGGCCCGGCAGTGGAACGGGCGCGGGCGGCGGGACTGACGTGAGGCACCGGGACTGGCATAAGGGCGCTCACGCGTAAGCGCCGCTCACGCCACCGCCGTACGGGCCTTCCGTACGAGCTTCATGTACCGGTCCCAGTCCCAGTGCGGCCCAGGGTCGGTGTGGTCCGTCCCCGGCACCTCCACGTGCCCGATGATGTGCTCGCGGTCGACGGGGATGTCGTAGCGCGCGCAGACCCGGGCCGTGAGCCGGGCCGAGGCCTCGTACATCTCGTCCGTGAAGTCCTGCGGACGGTCCACGAAGCCCTCGTGCTCGATGCCGACACTGCGCTCGTTGTAGTCGCGGTTGCCCGCGTGGTACGCCACGTCCAGCTCGCGGATCATCTGTGTGACGTGCCCGTCCTTGCGGACGATGTAGTGCGAGGCCGCCCCGTGCTCCGGGTCCTGGAACACCTTCACCGCGCTGGCGAAGCTGCCCTGGGTGACGTGGATGATCACCATCTCTATGCCGTAGTCCTCGGGCCGGTCCGCGCGCCGCCAGTTCGCATCGGACGCGGCCACCCATCGCGCGCCCGCGTAGTCGACCTCGCCCTCCTGGCGCGGCTTCTCCACGCCGGGCGCGCGCCACCACAGGCGCGCCAGCTGGTCACGGGCCAGCACGGCGGTGCCCGCCGCGGCCGCCGTCCCGCCGATCAGCAGGGCCCGGCGGCCGATGCGCCGGTCCGCGTCCGTGCCCTTGCGCTTGGCGCTGCCCGTGTCCTTGGATGCTCGTCTCGCCCCCATGTGATCGTGAACGGATAGGCGTGGTCTCCGGTTCCCGCGCACCCGTACCCTTGAAGGGTTATGACTGACACCCCGCAGCGCTCCCGCCCTCTTCGCGTCCTCGCCGCCATGTCGGGCGGAGTCGACTCCGCCGTCGCCGCCGCCCGCGCGGCCGAGGCGGGCCACGACGTGACCGGCGTCCACCTCGCCCTCTCGGCGAACCCCCAATCGTTCCGCACGGGCGCGCGCGGCTGTTGCACCATCGAGGATTCGCGCGACGCCCGCCGCGCAGCGGACGTCATCGGCATCCCGTTCTACGTGTGGGACCTCGCCGACCGCTTCCGCGAGGACGTGGTCGAGGACTTCGTCGCCGAGTACGAGGCCGGCCGCACCCCGAACCCCTGCCTGCGCTGCAACGAGAAGATCAAGTTCGCCGCCCTGCTCGACAAGGCGCTCGCCCTCGGCTTCGACGCGGTCTGCACCGGCCACTACGCCAAGGTGATCGTGCGTGACGACGGCACCCGCGAGCTGCACCGCGCCTCCGACATGGCCAAGGACCAGTCGTACGTCCTCGGCGTCCTGGACGACCGCCAGCTCGCCCACGCGATCTTCCCGCTCGGCGACACGGTCACGACCAAGGACGAGATCCGCGCGGAGGCCGAGCGCCGCGGCCTGGCGGTGGCCAAGAAGCCCGACTCGCACGACATCTGCTTCATCGCCGACGGCGACACCCAGGGCTTCCTCGCCGACCGACTCGGCAAGGCGGAGGGCGACATCGTCGACGAGTCCGGCGCCAAGCTGGGCACGCACGAGGGCGCGTACGGCTTCACCATCGGCCAGCGCAAGGGCCTCAGGATCGGCACCCCGGCGCCCGACGGCAAGCCGCGCTACGTCCTGGACATCTCCCCGGTGGACAACACGGTGACGGTCGGCCCGGCCGCCGCTCTGGACGTCAGCGCGCTCACCGCCGTCAAGCCCCGCTGGTGCGGCGCCGCCCCGACCGGCCCCGGCACCTACACGGCCCAGCTCCGTGCCCACGGCGGCGAGACGGAGGTCACCGCCGAACTGATCGACGGCGACCTCCAGGTCCGCTTCACGGAGCCGGTCCGCGGCGTGGCTCCCGGCCAGGCGATCGTGCTGTACGACGGCACGCGCGTGGTCGGCTCGGCGACGATCGCGGCGACGACGCGGGCGACGGCCGGGGTGGCCTGACCCCGCGCCACCGGGTCGCTACTGGGCGAAGAACTCCGCCAGCACCGGCGCCAGGACGTTCGGATCCACCATGTGCGTCTGGTCCTCCAGCACCCGGTACGTGCCCTCCGGTGCCGCCTCCGCGACCGCCTGCGCGGCCTCGCGCATCCATGCGGGGCTCGCGTCCCCCGCCATGGCCAGGACGGGGACGGCGATCGAGGCCAGCCGCTCCCGGGGCACCCTGCCGTCGCCCATCACGGCGTCGTCGTAGGCGAGGCTCGGTGCGATGGCCTCCATGCCGGCCCACATGGGGGACTGGCGGGCACCCTGGATCATCTCCTCCGCCAGCCCGGTGAGCCTCAGGAACAGCTCGACCGCGTCGCCGCGCCGCCCCTGCGCGAGCGCCTCGGTCAGGTGCTCGGTGTACTCGGCGCGCTCCTTCACACCGCCCTCGTAGACGGCGAACGGCACCTCGTACACGGCGACCCGGCGCACCGCCAGCCCGCTCGCCGCCGCGTGCAGCGCCAGCGCACCGCCCGAGGAGATGCCGTACAACGCCGCCTCGCCGCCCACCACGTCGATCAGCGCCGCGAGGTCCTCTACCTCACGGGCGACCGCGTAGGGGGCCGTGTCGCCGCTCTCGCCCCGGCCCCGGCGGTCGTACGAGACCACGGTGAAGCGGTCGGACAGGGGCCCGGCCAGCGGCGCCACGGTGCCTCCCGTGGACATGGCCCCGCTGATGAGGATGACCGCCGGACCCTGACCGGTGCGCTGGTACGCGAGGCGGGTGCCGTCGCGCGAAGTCGTCTTCTTGTCCATGTCTGTGAAGACTGCCCCACGACGGCGAATTAATCGGTCACAACACTTCTGTGGGACCTCTATGGGACCTCTATGGGGACACTTCCACCTCGTAGAAGCAAAGGTGGTCCTTGATCTCGGCGACGTCGGGCTTGGGCTCGGGATACGCCCACACCAGGTCCGCCGCGTCCGGCAGCGACCAGTAGGACGCGGTGCCCTTGAACGGGCAGTACGTGTGCGTGTCGGAGGGGGTCAGCAGGTCCAGTCGTACGTCGTCGGCGGGGAGGTAGTACCGCACCGGACAGCCCGTCTCCCGCAGGAGGAGGGGACGGTCGCTCTCCGCCAGTACCTGGTCGCCATGGACGACCCGTACGCGCCGGGTGCCCTGCTCGATCGTGATCGTGTGTCCTTCGGCCATACCCGAACAGCACTCGCGGGCCGCCGGTTCTTCCCGCGTACGGTGACTCCATGCGAATCTGCGTCTTCCTCTCCGCCGCCGACCTGGACGACCGATACACCCGCCCCGCGCGGGAGTTCGCGAAACTCATCGGCAAGGGCGGGCACACACTCGTCTGGGGCGGTTCGGACGTCGGACTGATGAAGGTGGTCGCCGACGGCGTGCAGGAGGCGGGCGGCAGGCTCTGCGGGGTCTCCGTGGACTTCCTGGCGGCCAAGGCGCGGCAAGGCGCGGACGAGATGGTCGTCGCGCGGGACCTCGCCGAACGAAAGAAGCTCCTCCTGGAGAACGCCGACGCCGTGGTGATCATGGTGGGCGGCACCGGCACGCTCGACGAGGCCACCGAGATCCTGGAGCTGAAGAAGCACGGGCACACGGACAAGCCGGTGGTGCTGCTCAACACCGCGGGTTTCTACGACGGTCTGAAGCAGCAGTTCCGCCGCATGGAGGACGAGGGCTTCCTGCCCCGGCCGCTGACCGACCTGGTGTTCTTCGCGGAGGAGCCGGTGGGGGCGCTGGCGTTTCTGGAGGAGAGCCGGGGCGTCGAATGACGCGGGTGTGACGCGGGTGTGACGCGGGCGGGCATGGTGCGAGCATGTCGGGCATGGCTACTCATGTGATCACCGGAGCGGGCTCGGGCATCGGCGCGGCCGTGGCCCGTCGGCTGCACGCGCGCGGGGACGACCTCGTGCTGCACGCGCGCGACGCGGGCCGTGCGAAGGAGCTCGCGGCGGAGTTCCCCGGGGCGAAGACGCTGGTCGGCGATCTGGCGGACCCCGACAGGCTCTCCTGGGCGTTCGCGCACCAGACGCTTCCCGACCGGGTGGACTCCCTGCTGCACATCGCCGGCGTGGTCGACCTCGGACCGGTAGGTGAGCTGACCCCGAAGTCCTGGCGCCACCAGCTCAACGTCAACCTCATCGCCCCCGCCGAGCTGACTCGCCACTTCCTGCCCCAACTCCGCGCCGCCCGCGGCCACGTGGTGTTCGTGAACTCCGGCGCGGGCCTGAACGCCCACGCCGACTGGTCGGCGTACGCGGCGTCGAAGCACGGCCTGAAGGCCCTGGCGGACTCGCTACGGCACGAGGAACACGCGGGCGGCGTCCGCGTTACCTCCGTCTACCCCGGCCGCACCGCCAGCCCCATGCAGGCGAAGGTCCACCAGCAGGAGGGCAAGGAGTACGACCCGTCGAAGTGGATCGATCCGGAGTCGGTGGCGACGACGATCCTGATGGCTTTGGACCTGCCGAGGGACGCGGAGATCAACGACGTGACGGTACGCCCGGGCCACTGACCGGGGCTCCGCCCCTGGACCCCGGCCTATGCCCACCCACCACCCGACTCGGTAGGTCGAAAGGTGCACCACATCCCAGCCCGTCCGGCGTGCAGTGACAGCGCTGCTCAGCCACATCCGGCCTGTCCGGCGTGCCCGCGTGAAGTGCCGTTCGGCCATATCCGGCCTGTCCGGCGTGCCCGCGTGAAGTGCCGTTCGGCCAATATCCGGCCTGTCCGGCGTGCCCGCGTGAAGCGCCGTTCAGCCACATCCAGCCTGTCCGGCGTGCCCGCGTGAAGCGCCGTTCAGCCACATTCAGCCCGTCCGGCGTGCCTGCGTGAAGCGCGCCGTTCAGCCACATCCAGCCCGTCCGGCGTTTGAGGACGAGGCCGTTCAGGCCGATGGGGTCCGGGGCGGAGCCCCGATGGGGTCCGGGGCGCAGCCCCAGGCGGGTCCGGGGCGCAGCCCCGTGGGGATCCGGGGCGGAGCCCCGCGGGGGTCCAGGGGGGCGGAGCCCCCTGGCGGGGTCGAAGGGGCGGAGCCCCTGGGGATGGGACGGGTAGGGGCGGCGGGGGCGAGAATCCGAGGCCCGCACCGCAGCACACCGACCCGACGACCTACGTAGGCTTCCACGTGTGAACGAAACCTTCAGCTTCGGCCCCGCCACCGGCATCGGCTCCCTGCCGGGAGGCGATGCCCGCGAGGCCGCCAAGACCGTGACCGGGACCTTCGAGGACTTCCCGTTCCTCGCCGAACTACCCGCCCGCGGGCCCGGCGCGGACATGATCGGGCGGACGGCGGGGCTGCTCGTCGAGCTGTACGCGCGCGTGGAGCCCAGCGGCTGGCGGATCGGCGACCGTCCGGGCCGGGACACCAAGCGTGCCCGCTCGTGGCTCGGCCAGGACCTCGACGCGCTGGAGGAGTTCACCCAGGGCTACGAGGGGCCGCTGAAGGTGCAGGCGGTAGGCCCCTGGACGCTCGCGGCCAACCTCGAGCTGAAGAACGGCGAGGCCGCGCTCTCCGACCCCGGCGCCTGCCGCGACCTCGCCGCCTCCCTCACCGAGGGCCTGCGGCTGCACCTCGCCGAGACACAGCGCCGCATCCCCGGTGCCCAGCTCGTGCTCCAGCTCGACGAGCCGTCCCTCACCCCCGTACTGCGCGGCCAGGTGAAGACCGCCAGCGGCTACCGCACCCACCGCGCCGTCGACCGGCAGATCATCGAGGCCACGCTCCGCGACGTCGTCGGGGTGCACGAGGAGGGACCGGTCGTGGTCCACTCGTGCGCACCGGACGTCCCGTTCGCCCTGCTGCGCCGGGCGGGCGCGGCGGCGATCTCCTTCGACTTCGAGCTCCTCACCGAGCGTGACGACGACGCGATCGGCGAGGCGGTGGAAGGGGGGACCCGGCTCTTCGCCGGTGTCGTGCCGACCACGGACGGCCGATTGTCAGACCCTGCCGGTAGCGTCATGGGTGTCAGAACGCTGTGGCGCAGGCTGGGGCTGCATCCGGGACTTCTCGCGGACGCGGTCACGGTCACTCCGTCGTGCGGACTCGCGGGGGCTTCCCCCGGGTACGCACGCGAGGCCCTCGCCCACTGCGTCCGGGCGGCGAGATCCCTCGCGGACAACCCTGAGTAACGGGAGGACAACACGGTGGCCGGCGACAAGCAAGCGGAGACGACGGTGCCCGCCGAGGCACGGGAGAAGCACGCGCAGCTCGCTGAGCAGATCGAGGAGCACCGCTTCCGGTACTACGTGAAGGACGCTCCCGTCATCAGCGACGCGGAGTTCGACAAGCTCCTGCGCACCCTGGAGGCGCTGGAGGAGGAGCACCCCGAGCTGCGCACGCCCGACTCGCCGACCCAGAAGGTCGCGGGCGCGTACGCGACGGATTTCACGGCCGTCCAGCACCGCGAGCGCATGCTCTCGCTGGACAACGCGTTCAGCGACGAAGAGCTGGCCGCCTGGGCCGAGCGCGTCGCCAAGGACGTCGGCGCGCCTAACTACCACCTGCTGTGCGAGCTCAAGGTCGACGGCCTCGCCGTCAACCTCACGTACGAGCACGGCCGTCTCACGCGCGCGGCGACCCGCGGCGACGGCCGTACGGGCGAGGACATCACGCCCAACGTCCGTACGATCACGGAGATCCCGGACCGTCTGAAGGGCGACCGCATCCCGGAGTTCGTGGAGATCCGCGGTGAGGTCTACTTCCCGATGGAGAAGTTCCAGGAGCTCAACGCCCGCCTGGTCGCGGCCGGTGACAAGCCCTTCGCCAACCCGCGCAACGCGGCGGCCGGTTCGCTGCGCCAGAAGGACCCGCGCGTCACCGCCACCCGCCCCCTGCACATGGTCGTCCACGGCATCGGCGCCCTGCAGGGCTTCGACGGCATGACCCGCCTCTTCCAGGCGTACGACCTGCTGAAGGCCTGGGGCCTGCCCACCTCCCGGCACAACAAGGTGGTCGACGGCCTCGACGGCGTACGGGAGTTCATCGCGTACTACGGCGAGAACCGGCACTCCGTGGAGCACGAGATCGACGGCGTGGTCGTCAAGCTCGACGAGATCCCGCTCCAGGGACGGCTGGGCTCGACCTCCCGCGCCCCGCGCTGGGCGATCGCGTACAAGTACGCGCCGGAGGAGGTCAACACCAAGCTCATCAACATCCGCGTGGGCGTGGGCCGTACGGGCCGGGTCACGCCGTACGCCCAGGTCGAGCCGGTGACGGTGGCCGGCTCGGAGGTCGAGTTCGCCACCCTGCACAACCAGGACGTCGTCAAGGCCAAGGGCGTCCTCATCGGCGACACCGTGGTGCTGCGCAAGGCCGGTGACGTCATCCCGGAGATCCTCGGACCGGTCGTCGACCTGCGCGACGGCAGCGAGCGCGAGTTCGTGATGCCGAGCGAGTGCCCCGAGTGCGGTACTGCGCTGAGGCCGATGAAGGAGGGCGACGTCGATCTGCGCTGCCCGAACGCCCGCTCCTGCCCCGCCCAGTTGCGCGAACGACTGTTCTATCTCGCGGGCCGCAAGTCGCTGGACATCGAGCACTTCGGGTACGTCGCCGCGGCCGCTCTCACCAAGCCGCTCGAGCCCGAGGAGCCGCCGCTGAAGGACGAGGGCGATCTGTTCGACCTCACCATCGAACAGCTGCTGCCCATCAAGGCGTACGTCCTCGACCAGGACAGCGGCCTGCCCAAGCGGGACCCGAAGACCGGCGAGGAGAAGGTCGCCACGGTCTTCGCCAACCAGGAGGGCAACCCGAAGAAGAACGCGGTCGCCATGCTGGAGAACATCGCGGAGGCCAAGCAGCGCCCGCTCGCCCGCATCCTCACCGGCCTGTCGATCCGTCATGTCGGCCCGGTCGCCGCCGAGGCCCTCGCCCGGGAGTTCCGCTCGGTCGACCGCATCGAGCAGGCCTCGGAGGAGGAGTTGGCGAACACCGACGGCGTCGGCCCGATCATCGCGAAATCACTCAAAGAGTGGTTTGCCGAGGACTGGCATCAGGAGATCCTCCGCAAGTGGAAGGCGGCCGGCGTCCGTATGGAGGAGGAGGGCTCCGGCGAGGACGAGGGCCCGCGTCCCCTCGAAGGGCTCACCGTCGTCGTCACCGGCACGCTCGAACACTTCACGCGCGACGGAGCCAAGGACGCGTTGCAGACCCGTGGCGCGAAAGTAACCGGTTCTGTTTCGAAGAAGACGTCCTTCGTAATTGTGGGTGACAATCCTGGATCGAAGTACGACAAGGCGATGCAGCTCAAGGTGCCTGTTCTGAACGAGGAGGGCTTCAACGTCCTGCTGGAACAGGGCCCGGAGGCGGCGGCCGAAGTCGCGCTTCCGGCAGAGGAGTAGCGAGGAGCAGCGGTTGAAGGCCACCCGATCGGCGCATACCAGATGCATATGGGTGGCCGGAGCGCATTCGGGCAACCGCCGACGACCAGTGCCCGTGGAAGCCTTCTGCGGCCTACTGTTGAGATGTGCGCCTGCCGTGCCCAGCTGCGGTTGGGGCATCCCTTTTGTTCTTGAAGGGCCCTTGAAGGACAAAAGGGAAGGGTTTTCCAACGCGGCGCCGCCCAAGGGTTGTCGGGCATCGGCCGCGTGGCGTGGGCACCGCCGGCTGTGAGAGGGACGGGAATGGAACCGACCGAGAGCGCCGCTCCGGACTCACGGCTGCGCCTGCGCCGGATGGTCGGCGCATGGCGGGAGAGCCGGCGGGCCGGGCGGCCTTCGGAGCGTCCGGGCGCGGAGGGGCGCGCCACCGGACAGTACGTGGCGGGACAGTACACGCCGGCCGAGGGCCTCGGCGCCCCGCAGCTCACGGCCGAGCGCGCTTCCGGGCTGTCCGGAGCCGAGGCCGAGCGGCACCTGTCCTGGCCCGCCCTGCCCGCGGCGACCGTCGCGGCGGCCGGGTTCGTCCTGGGCGCCGGTTTCTACCGGGCCTTCACCGGCGGCCACGCGCTCTTCCCGGCCGGCACCGTGGGCTGGTCGTTCGCTCTGCTGACCGGCATCATCGTCGGCCACCTGGTGGCGCTCGGCCGCGCCCGCTGGTGGGGCGGCACCGGCTCCGGCGCCGCGCTCACCCTCGCCGTCCTTCTGCTCTACGGCTGGGTGCCCGCCGGGATGGTCAGCCTCACCGTCGTACTGCTGGTCGGCGTGGCCCGCCGGCACCGCTGGCGACAGGGCGTCCTGCACGGCGCGGTGGACATCCTCGGCATCGGTGCCGGGGCCCTGCTGCTGGGCGCTCTCGGCCGGGTGCCGTCGGTGGAGCGCCCCTGGAACCCCGACAGCTGGACGGTCTACACCGCCTCCGAGGTGGTGCTGGTCGCGGTCGCCTACCTGGCGGTCACCCGCGCCCTGGGCTGGTATCTGCACGCCCCACGCTCCGGCCTGCCCACGGTCGCCCGCACCGCCCTGGTCAGACACGGCCTGCTCGCGGTCGCGCTGCTCGGCATCGCGCCCCTGATCTGCGTGGTCGCCGTCGCCAAGCCCATCCTGCTGCCGCTGTTCGCCATCCCCCTCATCGCCCTCGACTCCACCCTGTGGATAGCCCGGGCGCGGGCCGAGGAGCAACTGCGCGATCCACTGACCGGGCTTCCCAACCGCCAGTGGCTGCTGGAGCGCATCTGGACCGCTCTGGACGACGCCGAGCGCATCGGCGCCCGCGCCGCGCTGATGCTGATCGACCTCGACCGTTTCCGCTCGGTCAACGACACGCTGGGGCACCTGGCCGGTGACCGGCTGCTCCTCCAGATAGCCGACCGGCTCCGGGTGGCACTGCCGCGCGGTGCGGAGGCCGCACGGCTGGGCGGCGACGAGTTCGCCGTCTTACTGCCCGTCGCCGACTCCACGACCTCCGCGACCCGGGTCGCCCGCGGCCTCGTCGCCGCCCTCAGTTCCCCGCTCGACCTCGACGGCCTCACCCTCGTGCTGGAGGCCAGCGCCGGAGTCGCCGTCTTCCCCGACCACGCCCTGGACGCCGAGGGGCTGCTGCGCCGGGCGGACGTGGCGATGTACCAGGCGAAGCGGGACCGTACGGGCGTCGAGGTCTACGAGTCCAAGCGGGACTCCAACACCCCCGACCGGCTCGGACTGCTCGGCGATCTGCGCCGGGCCCTGGACGCGCACGAGGTCCAGCTGCACTACCAGCCCAAGGTCCGCTTCGACGGACAGGTGGCCGGCCTGGAGGCCCTGGTCCGCTGGGTGCACCCCGAGCGGGGCAAGGTCCCGCCGGACGAGTTCATCGCCATCGCCGAGTCGTCCGGCCTGATGCCGCATCTCACGGAGTACGTGCTGGAGACGGCCCTCGGCCAGGTCGCCGAGTGGCGCTCCCAGGGGCTGTTCGTCCCGGTCGCGGTCAACGTCTCCCCGCGCGATGTCCACACCCCCGGCTTCGCCGGCTCCGTCGCCGCGCGGCTGGCCCGCCACGGCGTCCCCGCGGGAGCGCTCCAGCTGGAGATAACGGAACACGTCCTCCTGGAGGACCCCCAGCGCGCCGCCGACACCCTCGCCGGGCTGACCGGCCACGGCGTGAAGATGTCCTTGGACGACTTCGGCACCGGCTATTCCTCACTGGTGCACCTACGGCGACTGCCGGTGAGCGAGCTGAAGATCGACCGCTCGTTCGTGGCCCGGCTGGCCGTAGACAACGAGGACGCGGAGATCGTCCGCTGCACGGTGGACCTGGCGCACTCCCTGGGCCTCCTCGTGGTCGCCGAGGGCGTCGAGGACGACGAGACCTGGGAGCGGCTGCGCGACCTGGGCTGCGACGCCGTACAGGGCTGGCTGGTCGCGGCGGCGATGCCACCGGAGGAGACGACGGCGTGGCTGCGGGCGCGGGGCTCACGGGGCTGGCAGCGGCCGCAGCGGCCGAGGGCGGCTCTGCCGGCCGCGGAGTGACTCTCCGCGGTGGCTTTCCGCCGTGGCTTTCCCACCCGCCCGCCCGTTCAGCCGAACTGAAAAGGTGCCCTCTTCTGCGGGGGTTGCCCACCGTCGGCGGCGGCCGCCGCGGCACTCCTGGCGGGCATGCCGACGCGGCCGCCTGGCTTCGCGTCGGCTTCCGCCTGGCTTCGGCCCGCCCTCGCCCCGGCTCCCGCCTGCCGCTCGGCCCCTCAGCTCGCCCCCGCCGTGAAGTGGCCGATCAGCAGGGCCGGCCTGCGTTCGTGCGCCTCCTCCGGTAGGCGGCCACTGCGCATCAGGGTCACCAGGCCGTGCAGACCCGCCCAGTACGTCTCCGTCACCAGGCCGAGGCCGTCGCAGGCGACGCCGCCTCCCTCACGATCAAGGGCCTCAGGGACGGCACCTTCGGCCTCCTGGGCCTGGCGCTGCTCGCTTTCGCCGGGGCCCGGGCCGAGGCCTGGTTCATGCTCTGCGTGGCGATCGTGCCGCTCGTCGGCACCCTGATAGTGCTGGACTGCTGTTCGCTGTCTGACGTCATCTCAAGGTGTCGCGCCACTGAAGGACGAGGCCCCTGGGAAACCGTTTCACGGGCACACGGCCCCGCCCCATAGGATTGGGGCTAGTCGGCACATTCCCGTCTGTCGCGCGACGCCTGGCACGCACGCTCGCCGCGTTGCCGAATCGTCCACGTGGCTCCGCCACGAGGACGCTCCGGCGCCTTGCGATCGCACGCACCAGACGCCGCGCGACCCGCCCTTCGGGCGGACGACGGGAATGTGCCGACTAGCCCCCGCCCCAAACCACACACTCTCACCCCAGAGGATCGCTGCATGCCTGGCATCACGCGCGAGGAGGTCGCCCACCTCGCACGGCTGGCACGTCTGGAGCTGAAGCCCGAAGAGCTCGACCACTTCGCGGGACAGCTGGACGACATCATCGGCGCGGTCGCACGCGTCAGCGAGGTCGCCGACCAAGACGTACCGCCGACCTCGCACCCGCTCCCGCTGACGAACGTCATGCGCGCGGACGAGGTCCGTCCGTCGCTCACCCCCGAGCAGGCGCTCTCCGGCGCCCCGGCCCAGGAGCAGCAGCGTTTCAAGGTGCCGCAGATCCTGGGGGAGGACTAACAACACCATGACGGACATCATCAAGCTCACCGCCGCCGAGACCGCCGCGAAGATCGCCTCCGGCGAGCTCACCGCGGTCGAGGTCACCGAGGCCCACCTGGCCCGCATCGAAGCCGTCGACGAGAAGGTGCACGCCTTCCTGTACGTCGACCGCGAGGGCGCCCTGGCCCAGGCCCGTGCCGTCGACGAGAAGCGGGCCAACGGGGAGAAGCTCGGCCCGCTGGCCGGCGTTCCCCTCGCGCTCAAGGACATCTTCACCACCGAGGGCGTTCCGACGACCGTCGGTTCGAAGATCCTCGAGGGCTGGATCCCGCCGTACGACGCGACCGTCACCCAGAAGCTGAAGGCCGCCGACGTCGTCATCCTCGGCAAGACCAACATGGACGAGTTCGCCATGGGGTCCTCCACCGAGAACAGCGCGTACGGGCCGACCGGCAACCCGTGGGACCTCACCAAGATCCCCGGCGGTTCCGGCGGCGGTTCGAGCGCCGCGCTCGCCTCCTTCCAGGCGCCCCTCGCCATCGGCACCGACACCGGCGGCTCCATCCGCCAGCCGGCCGCCGTCACCGGCACGGTCGGCGTCAAGCCGACGTACGGCGGCGTCTCCCGCTTCGGCATGGTGGCGTTCTCGTCCTCCCTCGACCAGGGCGGACCCTGCGCCCGTACGGTCCTGGACGCGGCCCTGCTGCACGAGGTCATCGCCGGGCACGACCCGCTCGACTCCACCTCCATCGACGCCCCGGTCCCGCCGGTCGTCGAGGCCGCCCGCAACGGCAGCGTCGTCGGGATGCGCGTCGGCGTCGTCCAGCAGTTCCGCGGCGAGGGCTACCAGGCCGGCGTCATCCAGCGCTTCGACGAGTCCGTCGCCCTCCTCAAGGAGCTGGGCGCCGAGATCGTCGAGCTGGACTGCCCGTCCTTCGACCTCGCGCTGTCGGCGTACTACCTGATCGCCCCGTCCGAGTGCTCCTCCAACCTCGCCCGCTTCGACGGCCTGCGCTACGGCCTGCGTACCGGCGACGACGGCACGCACTCCGCCGAGGAGGTCACCTCCCTCACCCGTGAGGCGGGCTTCGGCCCGGAGGTCAAGCGCCGCATCATGCTCGGCACGTACGCGCTGTCGAGCGGCTACTACGACGCGTACTACGGCTCCGCCCAGAAGGTCCGCACGCTCATCACGCGCGACTTCGAGAAGGCCTTCGAGCAGGTGGATGTGATCGTCTCGCCGACCACGCCCACCACCGCCTTCCCGATCGGCGAGCGCGCCGACGACCCGATGGCGATGTACCTCGCCGACCTGTGCACCATCCCGACCAACCTGGCGGGCAACGCGGCCATGTCGCTGCCCTGCGGCCTCGCCCCCGAGGACAACCTCCCGGTCGGCCTGCAGATCATCGCCCCGGCACTGAAGGACGACCGTCTTTACAAGGTCGGCGCCGCCGTCGAGGCCGCCTTCGTGGAAAGGTGGGGCCACCCGCTGATCGAGGAGGCTCCGTCGCTGTGAGTGCACTGACCAAGGCCAAGGGCTTCAAGAAGTCCAAGTCCGGCACGTACCTGTCCATCGCCGGGACCGCGTTCGGCGCGATCGGCGTCGCCAAGCGGCTCAAGAAGGCCCGCGCCGAGAAGGACACGCTGGTCCTGATCGACGCCACCGTGTCCGCCGCCGCGATCGTCACCGGCCTCGCCATCCTGTACCGCGAGCTGAAGCGGCTGGGCGACGACGACGTCCTGCTGGGCTGAGAGGGAAGTTTCACCGTGACCACCACGACCGACCTGGTGTCGTACGAGGACGCGCTGGCGTCGTACGACCCCGTGATGGGCCTCGAGGTCCATGTCGAACTCGGCACCAAGACCAAGATGTTCTGCGGCTGTTCGACCGCCCTCGGTGCCGACCCGAACACCCAGACCTGCCCCGTCTGCCTCGGCCTGCCCGGCGCGCTCCCGGTCGTCAACGCGACCGGCGTCGAGTCCGCCATCAAGATCGGTCTCGCGCTGAACTGCGAGATCGCCGAGTGGTGCCGCTTCGCCCGGAAGAACTACTTCTATCCGGACATGCCGAAGAACTTCCAGACCTCCCAGTACGACGAGCCGATCGCCTTCAACGGCTACCTCGACGTGCAGCTGGAGGACGGGGAGACCTTCCGCGTGGAGATCGAGCGCGCCCACATGGAGGAGGACACCGGCAAGTCCACCCACGTCGGCGGCGCGACGGGCCGTATCCACGGCGCCTCGCACTCGCTGCTCGACTACAACCGCGCCGGCATCCCGCTCATCGAGATCGTCACCAAGCCGATCGAAGGCGCGGGCGACCGTGCCCCCGAGGTGGCGAAGGCGTACGTCCGTGAGCTGCGCGAGCTCATCAAGGCGCTCGGCGTCTCCGAGGCCCGCATGGAGATGGGCCAGATGCGCTGCGACGTGAACCTGTCGCTGCGCCCGAACGGCACCGAGAAGTTCGGCACCCGCTCCGAGACGAAGAACGTGAACTCGCTGCGGTCCGTGGAGCGCGCGGCCCGCTTCGAGATCCAGCGGCACGCGGCCGTACTGAGCAGTGGCGGGACGATCGTCCAGGAGACCCGGCACTTCCACGAGGACACCGGGTCGACGACCTCGGGCCGCGTGAAGGAGGAGGCCGAGGACTACCGGTACTTCCCCGAGCCGGACCTGGTGCCGGTGGCCCCCACGCGCGAGTGGGTCGAGGAGATCCGCTCCGCGCTGCCGGAGCTGCCGCTGGTCCGCCGCAACCGGCTGCGCGAGGAGTGGGGCGTCAGCGCCGTCGACATGCAGGCGATCCTCAACGCCGGTGCGCTGGAGCCGATCGTCGCCACGATCGACGCCGGTGCCGACGCGGCCTCCGCCCGCAAGTGGTGGATGGGCGAACTCGCCCGCAGCGCCAACGAGTCGGGCAAGGCGCTGGACGAGCTGGCGATCACGCCGGAGCAGGTGGCCCGGGTCACCAAGCTCGTGGCTTCCGGCGATCTGAACGACAAGCTGGCCCGCCAGGTCATCGAAGGCGTCCTCGCGGGCGAAGGCACCCCGGACGAGGTCGTCGACAAGCGCGGTCTGAAGGTCGTCTCCGACGAGGGCGCGCTCACCGCCGCCGTCGACGAGGCCATCGCCGGCAACCCGGCCATCGCGGACAAGATCCGCGGCGGCAAGGTGGCCGCGGCCGGCGCCCTGGTCGGCGCGGTCATGAAGGCCACGCGCGGCCAGGCGGACGCGGCCCGCGTCAAGGAGCTGATCCTGCAGAAGCTGGGCGTCAGCGAGGGCTGAGCAGTCGATTCCGGGGGGATGCACCGTCGTACCGGTGCATCCCCCCGAGTCATGTCAGCTCACAGACGGCGGCCTACGACCCGTACGAAGCCCAGGGCGCGGCCCTCGTCGGCGCGCACCATCTCGCCGACCTCACGGGCCATGCGCCGGTGGAACTCCTCCGGACTCTCCTCGGCGACCACCTCGCACCAGAGCAGCCAGTCCTTCCAGCCGTCCGGCAGCCAGTCGGCCGCCTCGACCTCGACGGCCCCGCTGCGCGTCCAGTGGCGCCGCCACCAGTCGGCGGTGTGGAAGCACCAGAAGTCGGGCTCCCACCAGGGCTTGAGGTGCTCCGGCGGTTCCATGCCCTCCGGCTCCTCCGTCAGCGCCGGTACGACGACCCCGATCCGCCCGCCCGGCTTCAGCAGCCGGGTCAGCGTGGGCAGATACAGGTCGTTGGTGCCGAAGTACTGGTACGCGTCGATGGAGACGATCGCGTCGAAGCAGCCCTCGCCGAACGGCAGGTCGTGCGCCTCGGCGAACACGGGCAGGACGCGGTCCGCGACGCCGGCCTCGGCGATACGGGCCGCGTTCTCGTCGGGCTTCACCCACAGGTCGGCGGCGGTGACCTGGACGTCGTACTCCTTGGCGAGGAAGACGGACGTCATGGCGCGGCCGCAGCCGAGGTCGAGGACACGCGCGCCGGGGCGCAGGTCCTCCAGGCCGAGCGCGGGGGCCAGCCACTCCAGCAGCCACAGCGCGTGCGGGCCCATCTGGTTCTCGATGGTCCAGCGGGCGTCGTAGCGGTTGCTGCGCGGATAGCCGGGGTGGGTCAGACGCTCGGTGAGGCGGTCAGTCGAGGTCCCTTGTGTGATGTCTGACATCGGTGAACGGGCTCCTTGAGTCCTTCGTAGGGGAGAGAGATGCGTAGGAGCTCGGTCGGACCTTCAAACAATGCACCTGCTTCGGTCGGCGGCGATGTGCCGGAAACGACGGACGCCGGGAAGCTAGCAGCCGTGCTGCCGTCCCGCATCCGATTTGTTCAGCGGGACGCGCTACGCTCCCCCGCCATGAGCGGACGCGGTGATTCCGAGGCACCCCAGATCCACGGGGACATACAGGAGGACCACGTGGATCCGGCGCAGGACGCGCGGCGGGCCCGCTGGACGGCGGCCGGAACCGGGGCGCTGCTGGCCCTCGCGGGCCTGGCCGCGTCGACGCTCCGCTTCACCGGTTCCGCACCGACCCTCGTCCCGGCCGCCTACGCCGTCGGCGCCGCCGTATGCGCACTCGCGTCGGTCCTCGGGTCACAGGGGCGGACCAGGCGCGCCCTGTGGCTGCTGATCGCGGGGGCGATGGTGATGGCCGTGGGCGACCAGTTCGACTGAGGTGACAGAGTTGCCGTTACTGTCCTGTGATCTGGCTCCCACTGCTGTGAGTAAACCCACGAACGGCGCAAACGATCACATTCGCCTGCGAGAGTTGTCTTCGCATTGCTCATGCGTTCTTTGCGGGCCGTTCACATCATGAAGTTTCATGAACGACTGTTCCCGGTCAAAGATCCACAAATCCCCACCCTGGGAGCACGTTCGTGGCAGCCCTCGCGCGTTGGTGTGTCCGACGACGTCTCGTCGTCGTAATCCTGTGGCTCCTCGCCCTCGGCGGGGTGACCGCGGGCGCCGCCGTCGCCGGCTCCGCCTACTCGAACGACTACAAGGTCCCCGGCACCGAGTCCGGCCGCGCCACGCAGCTGCTGCAGGACGGCTTCCCGGGCCTCGGCGGCGACAGCGACACCGTCGTCTGGCAGACCAAGTCCGGCACGGTCCGCGCCGCCGACGTGGAACAGACCATGACCCGCACCCTAGACAAGATCGCGGCCCTGCCCGGCGTGGCCGCCGTGTCAGGTCCGTACGACGATCAGGGCGCGGGCCGGATCAGCGAGGACGGACATACGGCGTACGCCACGGTGACCTTCGACGATCCGGCCCAGGACATCGACGCCTCCGAGGCGCAGGCCGTGGTCGGGGCCGCGAAGGACGCCGAGACCGACGGGCTCCGGGTGGAGCTCGGCGGCAGCGCCATAGGGCTCACCGAGTCGTCCGGCGGTCACCTCGCCGAGGTGGTCGGCGTGGCGGTCGCCGCCGTGGTGCTGTTCCTCGCCTTCGGCTCGCTCGCCGCCTCGCTGCTGCCCATCGCCACCGCGCTGGTCAGTGTCGGCGCCGCGTACGCCGGGATCGTGCTGCTCGGGCACGTCATGACCGTCGCCGACTTCGCGCCCATGCTCGGCATGCTGATCGGGCTCGGCGTCGGCATCGACTACGCGCTGTTCATCGTCACCCGACACCGGCGTGGCCTGAAACGCGGGCTGTCCGTGACGGAGGCGGTCACCAACGCCGTGGCCACCACCGGACGCGCGGTCGTCTTCGCGGGTGCCACCGTTTGCATCGCCCTTCTGGGGATGCTGATCCTCCGGCTCGGCTTCCTCAACGGCGTCGCGATCGCGGCCTCGCTGACCGTCGTCCTGACGGTCGCGGCCTCCGTGACCCTGCTGCCCGCACTGCTGTCCCTCATCGGCATGCGCGCCCTCAGCCGGCGCGAGCGCAGAAGGCTGGCGGAGCACGGCCCCGAACCCGAGCTCCCGACCGGGCTCGCCGCCCGCTGGTCGGCCTTCGTCGAACGCCACCCCAAGCTGCTCGGCGCGATCGCCCTGGGCGTCATAACGGTCCTCGCCCTGCCCACCCTGGGGCTCCGCCTGGGCACCTCCGACCAGGGCAACGACCCCGAAACGTCGACCACGCGCCAGGCCTACGACCTCCTCGCGGACGGCTTCGGGCCGGGTGTCAACGGCCCGCTCACCCTCGTCACACACGTCGAAGGAGCCGAAGACAAGCTCGCCCTCGACAACCTCGACGCCACCCTCCGCACCACCGAGGGCGTCGCGTCGGTGACACCGGTGACGTACAACTCCGGTGGTGACACGGCGTACTTCTCGATCGTCCCGGAGTCGGCGCCGCAGTCCCAGAAGACCAGCGACCTCGTCGACCGGCTGCGCACCGAGGTGCTGCCGCGTGCCGAGACCGGCACCTCGCTCGACGTCCAGGTCGGCGGGGTGACGGCCGGCTACGACGACTTCGCCGACGTGATCGTCGGCAAGCTGCCCGTGTTCGTCGGCGTCGTCATCGGCCTGGGCTGCCTGCTGCTCCTGCTCGCCTTCCGGTCCCTCGGCATCCCGCTGAAGGCCGCCGTGATGAACGTCGCCGCCGTCGCCGGCGCCTTCGGCGTCGTGGTCACGATCTTCCAGTGGGGATGGGGGAGCGAGCTGCTCGGCCTGGGCCGCGCCGGGCCCATCGAGCCCTTCCTCCCCGTGATCATGGTGTCCGTCCTCTTCGGGCTCTCCATGGACTACCAGGTCTTCCTGGTCAGCCGGATGTACGAGGAGTGGCTGGAGACCGGCGACAACCGGCGGGCCGTCCGTGTCGGCCTCGCCGAGACCAGCCGGGTGATCAACTCCGCCGCGGTCATCATGATCTCCGTCTTCCTCGCCTTCGTGCTCAGCGGCGACCGCGTGATCGCCATGTTCGGCATAGCCCTCGCCGCCGCCGTCGCCCTCGACGCCTTCGTGCTCCGTACGCTGCTGGTGCCGGCCCTCATGCATCTGCTCGGCGGCGCCAACTGGTGGCTGCCGCGCTGGCTGGACCGCCGTATGCCACGCATCAGCATCGAGGCGCCCGAGAGCCGTGCCGCCCATGAGAGGCTGGCCGCCGCGACGGACGCCGAGGTGGCGGACGTCCTGGCGAAGGGGCGGGACGAACAGGATGTACGCGATATCCCTGGGTGACGGCGCCGAACTGCGCCCCCTGGAGCCGTGGCACGCCGAGGAGTTCCTCGCACACCTGGACCGGGGCCGGGAGTTCATCAACCGGTTCATCCCTTTCGGTGAGAAGGCCACGGACCTGGCGTCCACCCGGGACATGCTCCAGCGGTACGCCGACCTGCGCGCCGCCGACACCGCCTCCCTGCACGGCTTGTGGCTGGACGGGAAGCTCGTGGGCGGCGTGCTCTTCCTGAACTTCGACGCGGAGAACGCCAACTGCGAGGTCGGCTGCTGGCTGGAACCGGCCGGTACGGGACGTGGCCTGGTCACCCGTGCGATGCGGGTGCTGCTCGACTTCGCGATCGAGCGGCGCGGCATCCACCGGGTCGAGTGGATCGCGGCCGTGGGCAACCAGGCGAGCCTGAACGTGGCACGGCGCCTGGGGATGACCAGAGAAGGCGTGCGGCGGGAGTGCTATCCCCATCACGGGGTACGGCTCGACCTCGAGGTGTGGTCCATCCTCGCCCCTGAGTGGCGCGCGACACGCGCGCATGCGGCTCACAACGATCATTAAGCAACCTCTCAGACAGGATCCGTACGGTGCGGAACATGGGAACCAAGACAGCTGACGAGACCGGCGCCGAGACGGGCGCCGAGGCCACGACCGACGAGGAGAAGGTGAACGCCGGCACGATCGGCGAGGTGACGGAGACCGAGGACACGGACGCCGAGGACACGGACGCCGAGGACACGGGGGCCGAGGCCGTCGAAGTCGTCACCAAGGGCGAGGAGGCGGGAGCCTCCGGCGTCGGTCAGGGCGCGGGCGCCGTCGTCTCCGCCGCGCTGGGCCTCGTCTCGCTCACCGGCGGCTGGATCGGCACCGTCGCCGCCGCCCGCGAGACCCTCGTCGGCCAGCTGCAGACCTCGTCCTCCGCGAACGTCGCCACGCAGATCAAGGAGGTCTACGGCGACGCCTGGCAGACCACCGCGCTGTGGAGCGGCCTGTTCGCGCTGCTCGCGCTGGTCGTCGGCGTCGTCGTCCTCGCCCTGCCCGCGTTCGGCACGCCCGGCAGGCCGCAGGCCGCCTGGATCAAGTCGGTCGCCTGGGGCGGTGTCGTGCTCGGCGTCATCGGCCTGCTCCTGGCCGTCCTGAAGTACACCGACGCCCTGCTGGGACTGCCCTCCGCGGGCTGAAAGCACCGCACGTCCTGAGGGGTCTTAGGACATCCGTAAGCACCTTACGGATGTCCTGAGGCCCCTCACGCACATCTAAGGCCCCAGCGGCCTGCGAAGATGCGGAACTCTCCCGATGCGGCGGACCCACCTTGGAGACGAAGGTTGAGGCATCGCAGAAAGCGAAGTCCGAAACCGACCTTCCAAGGGACACACCATGTACGAGTACGAGATCTCGCAGTTCCGTTCCGCCGAGCTGATCCGCCGCGCCGAGTACGAGCGGCTGGCCCGTGAGGCCGTCCGCAGCCGTCGCGCCGTCCGCCGCGAGGCCGCCAGGCACGCCGCCGAGGGCGAGGTGAATACCAGCCGCCCCCGCAGGTACCGGTTCCCGCGTGCGGCGTGAGCGCCGGGGCCGGGGAGGGCAGCCGTACGGCCTTGCCCGCCCCCACGGTGACGGCCCTCCCAGGGAAAACGGGTGCCGCACTGTCGTACCCGCGTGCGATGCTCGGGCCCGTGGAGACCAGGTCCGTCAGTCCCGTGTTCGTCGGCCGCGCCGACGAGTTGGACACGCTGAACGACGCGCTCGCCCGCGCCTGCGCGGGCGAGCCGCAGGCGTTACTGCTCGCGGGTGAGGCCGGGGTCGGCAAGACCCGCCTCGTCGAGGAGTTCGCCACCGCCGCCTGCCGCCGGGGTGCCGTCGTCGCGCTCGGCGGCTGTGTCGAGATCGGCGCCGACGGACTGCCCTTCGCCCCCTTCTCCACCGCGCTGCGCGCCCTGCGCCGCGAACTGCCCGAGGAACTCGCGGACGCGGCTGCCGGTCAGGAGGAGGAGCTGGCCCGGCTGCTGCCCGAGCTGGGCGAGGCGGGCGCGGGCCGGCACGACGAGGAGGGCATGGCCCGCCTCTTCGAACTCACCGCACGGCTGCTGGAGCGGGTCGCCGCCGACCGCACGGTCGTCGTCGCCCTGGAGGACCTGCACTGGGCCGACGCCTCCACCCGCCACCTCCTCGCCTACCTCTTCCGCACCCTGCGCACCGGCCGCCTCGTCGTCCTCGCCACCTACCGCTCCGACGACATCCACCGCCGCCACCCGCTGCGGCCCCTGCTCGCCGAACTCGACCGACTGCGCACCGTCCGCCGCCTCGAACTGAGCCGCTTCAACCGCACCGAGGTCGGCCGCCAGATCGCCGGAATCCTCGCCGCCGAGCCGGACCCCGAACAGGTCGACGAGATCTTCGAGCGCTCCGACGGCAACGCCTTCTTCGTCGAGGAACTCGCCGTCGCCGCCCACGAAGGGTGCCGCGCCGGCCTCACCGACTCCCTGCGCGACCTCCTCCTGGTCCGCGTCGAAGGGCTGCCGGAGAGCGCCCAGCGGGTCGCCCGGATCGTCGCCGAGGGCGGCTCCACCGTCGAGTACCGGCTGCTGGCCGCCGTCGCCGGGCTCGCCGAGGACGACCTCATCGAGGCGCTGCGGGCCGCCGTGAACGCCAACATCCTCCTCGCCGCGCCCGGCGGCGACGGCTACCGCTTCCGCCACTCCCTGGTCCGCGAGGCCGTCGGCGACGACCTGCTGCCCGGCGAGCGCTCCCGCCTCAACCGCCGCTACGCCGAGGCGCTGGAGGCCGATCCCACGCTCGTCCCCGCCGACGAGCGCGTCATGCGCCTGGCCAGCTACTGGTACCACGCCCACGACGCCGCCAAGGCCCTGCCCGCCGTCCTGGACGCCTCCGTCACCGCCCGCCGCCGGCACGCCTACTCCGAACAACTGCGGCTCCTGGAACGGGCGATGGAGCTGTGGGACTCCGCCCCCGAGGACACACGGGCCGAGCTGCGCCCCGTCGACTACACCGAGGTCTACCCTCCGTGCGGCTGCGACCCGGTGACCACGCCCCTGCGCTATCTCGACCTGATGGCCGAGGCCGCCGTCGCCGGACGGCTCTGCGGGGAACGCGAACGCGCCCTGAAGATCACCAAGCGGGCGCTGCGGCTGCTGGAGGACGAGGGGGACTCCCTGCGAGCCGCCTGGTTCTGGATCCAGCGGTCCCGGCTGGTGCAGGCGCAGGCCCGGGGCGACGGCTGGCAGGAACTGGGCACCGCCCAGGACCTCGTACGCGGCCTGCCTCCGTCCGAGGTGCACGCCGAGGTGCTCTCCACCGTGGCCAACTGGGCGATGCTGCACGAACCCGGCCCCGACGCCTTCTCCGCGGCCGAACGCGCGGTGGAGTACGCCCGCATGGTCGGCGCCCGCGAGATCGAACTGAACGCGCGCCTCACGCGCGGCTGCCTCATGGTCGACGCGGGCGACGTCGAGGGCGGACTCGCCGAGCTGTACGAGGTCAAGGAGCGGGCTGTCGCGGAGGGCATGACCTACGTGGCCAGCCGCGCCCATGTGAACCTGCCTTCGGAACTCGAGGCCGTCGGCCGTTCACGGGAGGCGGTGCCCATCCTCGAGGCCGGCATCGCCTACACCCGGAAGTACGGCCAACTGGACTCCGAGGCCTGGGCGTGGGGCAACCTGTCCGACTCCCTGTACTCGCTGGGCCGTTGGGACGACGCCGCCGAGGCCGCGGCGAACGCGCTGCGGGTGGGACACAGCGCCAAGCCCCAGGGCGCCGGCGCACTGCGCCTGGCCAACCTCGCCCTCGTCCGGGGCGACGTGGCCGGGGCCGCCGCCCACCTGGCCACCGCCCGGGCGCACTACGGCACCCACGACCCCATGCCACAGCAGGCGCTCCCCCTCGCCCGGATCGTGATCGGCGTGGCCGCGGGGGAGGGCCGCCTGCTCGACGCCCGCGCCGAACTGGAGCGGGTCCTCGACGCCGGCTTCCCGCCCGGCACCCAGCGCTACGGCTGGTCGGTCCTGCTGGCCGCCGCGCTCGCCGAGGCCGACGCACGCGATCTGCCCACTGCGGAGGAAGGCCGGGCCGCCGCCCTCGACCGCATCCTCGCGGCCGTCAAGAAGCTCACCACGGGCGCGCCCGTCTGGCTCGCCGTCGAGAAGTGGGTCAACGCCGAGGTCCAGCGGGCAGAGGGCCAGGACACCCCTGAGCGGTGGTCGGAGGTCGTCACCGCCTTCGAGGCCCTGGACCATCCCTACGACCTCGCCCGCGTCCGGCACCGGATGGCCGAGGCCCTGCTGGCGGGCGGGGGCGAGCCCGAGCGGGCCCGGGCCACGGAACTGCTCCGCCTCGCCCACGCCGTCGCCGAGCACCTCGGCGCACGTCTCCTCGCCGAAAACGTTGCCCGGCTCGCCCAGCGCGCCCGCCTCACCCTGACCGGCAGCCGGCCCTCCATCCCGGACGACCCGGCCCGGACCCTCGGCCTCACCGGCCGAGAACGCGACGTCCTCCGCCTGGTCTCCGCCGGCCGCACCAACCGCCAGATAGCCGAGGAACTCTTCATCTCCCCGAAGACGGCGAGCGTCCATGTCTCCAACATCCTGGGCAAGCTCGGCGTCTCGGGGAGGGGAGAGGCGGCGGCGGTGGCGCATCGGCTGGGGTTGTTTCCGCCGGGGGCGGAAGAGCGGGTGGGCGCGGGATGATGGAGAAGGCCACCTGGCGCGCAGGACGACCTCTCAGTGACTCACCTCCGGCACTCGCTGATCAACGACGCATCGGCGCCCGTAGCCACGCAGCATGGGAAGGAAGCCATGTTCAACGTCTTCGAGGAACTGTTCTCCCCCGGCCGCAAGCACACCCGTGACGAGA
Organism: Streptomyces sp. NPDC002838; assembly: GCF_040295365.1. Taxonomy (NCBI): domain Bacteria; kingdom Bacillati; phylum Actinomycetota; class Actinomycetes; order Kitasatosporales; family Streptomycetaceae; genus Streptomyces; species Streptomyces sp. NPDC002838. The sequence continues at coordinate 42,295 of NZ_JBEOVF010000005.1, forward strand.
AGAAACGCCTTGAGCTGACCCGCGTGGACGTCGGGGACGGCGATCCCGGGCGCGGGCCGATAGATCTCGCGTCCGGGATCGTCGTCGTACGGCCGCCGAAGCCGGACGAAGAAGGCTTGGACGAAGAAGGCTTGGACGAAGAAGGCTTGGACGAAGAAGGCCCCGACGAGGGAGACTCCCCGCAGAAGTGAGGGGCGGCGCTAGGGCCTAGCTGACCTGCACCTCCAGAATCCGGTCGTCCCCGTCCTGAGGGTCTCCCCGGCCGTCCGTGTTGCTGGTCACCAGCCACAGCTTGTCGCCGCCGGCCGGCGCCACCGTGCGCAGGCGGCCGTACTCGCCCTGGAGGAAGGCCTGCGGATCCGCCGAGGCCGCGGTGCCCTTCAGGGGGATGCGCCACAGACGCTCGCCCTTCAGGCCCGCCATCCAGATGGAACCCTCGGCATAGGCGATGCCGCTGGGGGAGGCCTCGTCCGTGCCCCACTGGGCCAGCGGGTTGTGATACTCGGCGTTGCTCGACTTGCCCTCGGCCTCCGGCCAGCCGTAGTTGTCGCCCGGCTTGATCGCGTTCAGCTCGTCCCAGGTGTCCTGGCCGAACTCCGCGGCGAACAGGCGCTGTTTGCCGTCCCAGGCCAGTCCCTGCACATTGCGGTGGCCGTAGGTGTAGACAGGGGAGTCCGGGAACGGGTTGCCCGGAGCCGGTTCGCCCTCCGGGGTCAGGCGCAGGATCTTGCCGCCCAGGGAGTTCCTGTCCTGGGACAGGCCCTCCTCGCCGCTCTCGCCCGTGCCCGCGTACAGCATCTTGTCCGGGCCGAAGGCGATCCGGCCGCCGTTGTGGACGAAGCCCTTGGGGATGCCCCTGAAGATCGTGTCGGGCGCGCCCAGCTGCTCGCCGGGCGGCTTCTGCTCGTCGTACAGCATGCGGACGATGCGGTTGTCCGAGGCCGAGGTGAAGTACGCGTAGACCATGTGGTCCGAGGCGTAGTCGGGGGACAACGCGAGGCCCATCAGACCGCCCTCGCCGGCCGGTGACACCCCCGGCACCTCGCCCAGCTCGGTCTTCTTGCCCGACTCCCCGTCGACCCGCGTGACCGTCGCCTCGTCGCGGGAGGAGACGAGCAGGTCGCCGTCCGGCAGCGGGGCGAGCCCCCAGGGGGTGCTCAGGTCCTCGGTGACCGTGCGGACCACCTTCGCCGAGCCCTTGGCGGGGGCTGCCGCCTCGCCGCCCTGCCCGGCGGGCGACGACGACCCGGAGGCCGCACGACTCGGTGCGGCGCTGTTGCCGCCGTCGGACGACCCCCCTCCTCCGTCGTCGGAGGAGCACCCGGCCGTCAGCAGGAGCGCGGCCGCGGCCAGCACGGCCGACACAGCTCGATGTCGCACGATCATGGTCCCTTCGACGGGCGGTCTCGCGGCACGTTCTACTTGTCATACACCGCTCGCGCCTCACAGGTTCCCGATCACCGTAATCCGATGCGAGCACGCGCCGCCGGTCGTGTCCGGGATTCCGTGCCCGCGTGGCTGGTGGCTCGCGGGATTCCGTCGGGAGCGTGCCGCCGGTCGTGTCCGGGATCCCCGCCCGCGTGGCTGGTGGCTCGCGGGATTCCGCCGCGCCCGCGCTGCCGGTTTGTGTCCAGGGTTCGGTGCCCCGCGCCCGCCGCGACCGGCCGCCGGTCGTGTCCGGGATTCCGCGCCCGCGTGGCTGGTGGCTCGCGGGATTCCGCCGAGCCCGCGCTGCCGGTTCGTGTCCAGGGTTCCGTGCCCCGCGCCCGCCGCGACCGGCCGCCGGTCGTGTCCGGGATTCCGCGCCCGCGCGGCCGGTCACTTCCGGGATCCCGCCGAGCCCGCGCCGCCCGTCACCTTCAGGATCCCCCGCCCGCGCCCCTGGTCACTCCCGCCATCCCGCCCCGACCCCGCCGCCCGTCACCCAAGGGATCCCGCCCACAACCAGGGCCCGTCACTCCCACGACCCCTGCGCCCCCGGCAAACCCGCCACCTCCGCCAGATCCTGTGCCGTCAGACGCAGCGTCGCCGCTCGGGCGTTCTCCGTCACCCAGCGCTCCTGCTTGGTCCCCGGCACCGGGACCACGTGGCGTCCCTGCGCCAGCACCCACGCCAGGGCCACCTGGGCCGGGGTGACGTCCTCGCCGTGGCGGCGGGCTATGCGGCGCAGGCCGGCCACTATCGGCTGGTTCGCGGCCATCATCTCGGCGGTGAAGCGGGGGTGGCGGGCGCGTACGTCGTCCGGTTCGAAACCCTCGCCGGGGGTGAGCGTGCCGGTCAGGAAGCCGTTGCCGAGCGGCATCGCCGCCAGGAAGCCGATGTCGCGCGCCTCGCACCAGGGCAGCAGCGACTCCCGCGCCTCCGGCGACCACACCGACAGCTCCGCCTGCACGGCGCTCACCGGGAACACCTGCTGCACCCGCCGCAACTGCCGGATCGTCGCGTCGTGCAGCCGCGTCCCGGACCGGCGGCCGCCCCGCGCGCCCATCGCGCACAGCCCCAACGCCCGTACCTTTCCGGCCCGGACGAGCTCCGCCATCGCGCCCCAGGTCTCCTCGACCGGAACCTCCGGGTCCGCCCGGTGGAGCTGGTAGAGGTCGATCACGTCGGTCTGCAGGCGCCGCAGCGAGGCGTCGCAGGCGCGCTTCACGTAGCCCGGGCGGCCGTTGGCCACGATGTGCTGCTCGCCCACCAGCAGGCCGACCTTGGTCGACACGAAGGCGTCCTGGCGGCGTTCCTTCAGCACCCGCCCCAGCAGCAGCTCATTGGTGAAGGGGCCGTACATGTCGGCCGTGTCCAGGAGCGTCGAGCCCAGGTCCAGCGCCCGGTGCACGGCCCTGAGCGACTCGTCGCCGCGCTGCCGTGATCCGCTGTACGCCCAGCTCATCGGCATGCATCCGAGTCCGACGGCTCCCACCGCGAGCGCCGCCGCGCCGATCGTCCTGCGCTCCACCTGCTCGTGACCCTCCCTCTCCAGGCCTCCCAACCTAACCTCTGCGGTGCCGCGTCCCTGACATAGCCTCCTGACCATGACAGCTGACGTGTGGCTCCCCATCCCGCCGGACGAGATCGAAGGGCTCCCCGAGGGGCCGACCTACCGCTTCTGGGACGGCGCCGAGGACTTCCCCGCGGACCCGGCCGACTGCGCGTACTACGTCGTCCCCTACATGAAGCCCGTCGAGGTCGGACTGCGGCCCGTGCCCCGGATGAGTTCCGTGCAGGTCGTGCAGACCCTGTCGGCCGGCGTCGACAACGTGATGCCGGGGCTGAAGCACCTGCCCCCCGGCGTGCGGTTGTGCAACGCGCGCGGGGTGCACGAGGCGAGCACCGCCGAGCTCACGCTCACTCTCATCCTCGCCTCGCTGCGCGGCGTACCGGACTTCGTGCGCGCCCAGGACCGGGGGGAGTGGCGCGGCGGGTTCCGGCCCGCGCTGGCCGACAAGAGCGTCCTCATCGTGGGGTACGGGTCGATCGGATCAGCGATCGAGGACCGGCTCGTTCCGTTCGAGGTAGCGCGGGTGGCGCGCGTCGCGCGCTCCGCGCGCACCACGGCGCGCGGACCGGTGCGCCCACTCACCGAACTGCCCTCCCTGCTGCCGGAGGCGGACGTCGTCGTCCTCGTCACGCCCCTCACCGAGACCACCCGCCACCTGGTGAACGCCGACTTCCTCGCCCGCATGAAGGACGGCGCGCTGCTGGTCAACGTGGGTCGCGGGCCCGTCGTCGACGCCAAGGCCCTGCTCTCGGAACTGGAGACCGGTCGCATCACCGCCGCCCTCGACGTCACCGACCCCGAGCCGCTGCCCCCGGGGCACCCCCTGTGGCGAGCGCCGGGCGTGCTCGTCAGCCCGCACGTGGGAGGGCCGACGTCCGCGTTCCTGCCGCGCGCCAAGCGATTGCTGGTGGACCAGTTGAACCGTTTCGTGAACCGGGAGCCGCTGCGGAACGTGATCCTTACGACGAGTACGACAGATCTGGCACCAGACGGGGCAACAGACGTGTAATCCGTTTCGAGTACCGTCCGCGATCCTCCGGACGCGGTGGGTACTCATACATCAGTTGATCGTCACGGAGAGTAGAGAACCTATGTCCCTGAGTGACGAGACTGGTGTATCGTCCCGACAGGGGCTGCGCCGCGACCGTTCGGCGCCGGGGATGGACATTTCAGACTGTGAGGGGGGCGACGGGCGATGCACGGCCTATGGACGAACGATCCGACGCGGCGGCAGGGCCGCCGACGGCGACCCTGGCACACGGCCGCGCGCAGACGCGGTGACCACGCCGGCCACGACAGCAACCACGGCTGTCACGGCGACCCTCTGAGCCATCACCACAACAGCCATCACCACAACAGCCATCACCACCGCAGGCACAGCAGCCGCAGGAGGCATGCGCACCCAGCCCACCGGGACCCATGGGACCCGGGGGCGGCGCGGACCGGGAGGGACCGGTGAGTTCGCCCCCTTCTTCCACGACCACCCTCGACGGAGCGCTGCGGGCACAGCCTTCGCCGGGGGCGCCGCTGATCCGCCCGCCGGCCTCCGGCAGCGGGTCGAGCATGGTCCCCCAACTCGTCCTGGCCCTGGTGTGCGCGGGATACGCCGTCGGTTCCGCGCTCGGCTGGGGCTCGCAACAAGTCGCGCTGATCATGGGCGACTTCGGGCTGAGCGCCGCTGCCGGCGCCGCCGCCGTGTCCTGCTTCCTCTACGCGCGCAACCGCCGTGTCCGCTTTCGACCCGCCTGGCTGCTGTTCGGCCTCTCCTCGGCGATGGCGGCCCTCGGCAACCTGGTCTGGGGGTGGTACGAGGTGGTCCTCGGACGCCCCGTCCCCAGCCCCAGCTACGCCGACCTGTTCTTCCTGTGCTTCGCGCCGCCCGCGATCGTGGGACTGCTGGTGCTGGCCAAGCGCCCGGTGACGAAGGCGGGCTGGGTCTGCCTCGGCCTGGACGCCTGGCTGATCGGCGGCTCGCTGCTCACGCTGTCCTGGAGCCTCGCTCTCGCGCAGGCCGCGAAGTCCGAGGGATCGAGCGTGTCGCACACCGCGCTGTCGCTCGCCTATCCGCTGCTCGACATCGCCCTGGTCAGCATGGTGCTCGCACTGCACTTCAGGCGCTCGGCGGTCAACCGCACGGCGGTGAACACCGCGATCGGCGCACTCGCCCTGACCGTGATGTGCGACGCCCTGTTCACCTCGCCGCTGCTGCACCACACCTACCGCTCCGGCCAGCTGCTCGACGCGGGCTGGTTCGCCGGCTCGCTGCTGCTCGCCTACGCCCCCTGGGCCGCCCGGCCCGGGCAGGCACACACCGACCGGCACCCCAGGGACCGGCGCGGCAGCGAGGGACACACGCGCGTGGTGCACGAGCACCTGCCCGGACAGCGCACCGGCTCGCACCACCACCCGTCCCCGCAGCCCCCGCAGGGAGGTGATCACAGCCGGTATCCGGCCGCCAGGCCCATCGCCGGCTCCCTCGCCGCCCTCACGCCCTATCTCGCCGCCGCCGTCTGCACACTGGGGATCCTCTACAACGTCCTCAGCGGCCGCAGCGTCGACCGCGTGGTGCTCCTCACCGGCGGCACTGTCGTGCTCGCCCTCGTGGTGCGCCAGGGCATCATGCTGCTCGACAACATCACCCTCACCCAGGAACTGGCGCAGAAGGAGAACCACTTCCGCTCCCTGGTGCAGGGCTCCAGCGACGTCATCATGATCGCCGCACCCAACGGCATCCTCCGGTACGTCTCCCCGGCCGCCGCCGGGGTGTACGGACGCCCCGCGGAGGAGCTCGTGGGCACGGAACTGGCGGGTCTCATCCACCCCGAGGACCTTGGCTGCGTGGTGCACGAGGTGCGCCGTTTCCTCGCCGCCAGCCCGCTCGACGAACCCACCACGCGCATCGAGTGCCGTTTCCGTTCCGGCGACGGCGGCTGGCTCAACGTCGAGTCCACCGTCAACCGTCACCACGGCGGCCTCATCTTCAACAGCAGGGACGTGACCGAAAGAGTGCGCCTGCAGGCGCAGCTCCAGCACAACGCCGAGCACGACCCGCTGACCGACCTGCCCAACCGCGCCCTGTTCACCAAGCGCGTCCAGCAGGCCCTGTCCGGCCGCCGCTCCTCCGACCGGGGTACGGCCGTCCTCTTCATCGACCTCGACGGCTTCAAGGCCGTCAACGACACGATCGGCCACCAGGCCGGGGACGAGCTGCTCGTCCAGGCCGCCCGCAGACTCCAGGACGCGGTCCGGCACGGGGACACCGCCTCCCGGCTGGGCGGCGACGAGTTCGCGGCCCTGATCGTCGGAGACGGCACCCGTGACCGCACCGCCCGCGAGCGCCACATCCTGGAGCTCGCCGACCGCCTCAGGACGACGCTGTCGCAGCCGTACCTCATCGACGGCAACGATGTCCGGGTCAACGCCTCCATCGGCGTCGCCTTCGCCGAGCCCGGCCTGGGCGCGGGCGAGATCCTGCGCAACGCCGACCTCGCCATGTACCGCGCCAAGGCGGGCGGCAAGGGACGCGTCGAGCTGTACGCCCCCCAGATGCAGCAGGACGTCGTACGGAAGGCGGAGCTGGCCACGCGCCTGCGTGCCGCGCTGCACGACGGCGAGTTCACCCTGCTGCACCAGCCGGTGGTGTGCCTGGAGGACGGCCGGATCGCGTCGGTCACCGCCCAGGCGCGCTGGCGGTCCTCGCAAGGGGTGCTGTTCACGCCCGCCGAGTTCCTGCGCGTGGCCGAGGACAGTGACAAGACGGCCGAGCTGGGCCGCTGGATCCTGGAGGAGGCCGTCGAACAGGCCGCCGAGCGCGCGGCGACGGGGCTGTCCGTGCCCGTGGCCGTCCGGATGAGCGCCCGCCGGCTGCTGGACCGCTCGATGCCGCTCGGCTCCATCGAGGCCCTGCTGACCCGGCACAGCCTGCCCTCCGGGGCGCTGGTGATCGAGCTGTCCGACACCGACCCACGGGTCTGTCTGGACGAGCTGGAGCGTCGGCTGAGCGCGCTGCGCAGACTAGGCGTCCGGATCGCCCTCGACGGCTTCGGCAGCGGATACGCGGCGATCACGGCCCTGCGCAGGCTCCCCGTCGACGTCCTCAAGCTCGACCGCGGTCTGGTCGAGGGCGTCGTCGAGTCCGCGCGGCTGCACAAGATCACCAGCGGGCTGCTGCGCATCGCCGCCGATCTCGGGCTGCAGTCCGTGGCCGACGGCGTGGACCTGCCGGAGCAGGTCGTGGCGCTGCGCGCGATGGGCTGCACACACGGGCAGGGCATGGCGTTCTCCGCGCCACTGGACGAGTACCGGCTGCGTCGGGCGCTGCATTCCGGCCACTATCCGGTGCCGCACGGCCCCGCCGAGCCCGCGTTCGCGGGCGGCGTGAGAGAGCCGAAGGGACGTGTCGGTGTCGAGGGCGCGGGGGTGTACACCAGTGGAGTGACCGCTGTTCTCGGAGGCGGCAGCGCCCTCCGCTCACATAATGAGACTCCCGTCCCACCCACTTGACACGTGGTGCGTGCCGGGGAGAGGGTCTGTGCCATGCGCACCCGAATTCTCGTACTTGGAAAGCGCGTCGGCTGACGCTGGTGACGTCCGGACGGACCCGGAACTCCCAGCGACCCCACCCGGCGCGCTCCCCTCGCTTGCCTTATGGCACGAGGGGTTTTTTGTTGCACAGGCACCTGCCGTACAACAGTCGTACACCGCACAAACTTCGCGAAACCTCTCTGCAGAACCCACAGCATCGAGAAGAGAATGCCGATGACCGAGCAGGCCACCGGGGCCCATCACCCGCAGCCGCGGCCCCGATCCGGAGGACAGCAGTCCGCCCCCGAGCACGTCACGGGTGCGCAGTCCCTCATCCGCTCTCTCGAGGAGGTCGGGGCCGAGACGGTATTCGGCATTCCCGGTGGCGCGATCCTTCCGGCGTACGACCCGCTGATGGACTCCACCAAGGTGCGCCACGTCCTGGTCCGGCACGAGCAGGGCGCCGGCCACGCGGCGACCGGTTACGCGCAGGCCACCGGCAAGGTCGGCGTCTGCATGGCCACCTCCGGCCCGGGCGCAACCAACCTGGTCACGCCGATCGCCGACGCCCACATGGACTCCGTGCCGCTGGTCGCGATCACCGGCCAGGTCGCCTCCAAGGCGATCGGCACGGACGCCTTCCAGGAGGCGGACATCGTCGGCATCACCATGCCGATCACCAAGCACAACTTCCTGGTGACCAAGGCCGAGGACATCCCCCGGGTGATCGCGCAGGCGTTCCACATCGCCTCCACCGGCCGCCCCGGCCCGGTCCTGGTCGACATCGCCAAGGACGCCCTCCAGGCGCGGACGACCTTCTCCTGGCCGCCCACCATGGACCTGCCCGGCTACCGGCCCGTCACCAAGCCGCACGCCAAGCAGATCCGCGAGGCGGCCAAGCTGATCACGGCCGCCAAGCGGCCCGTCCTGTACGTCGGCGGCGGCGTCCTCAAGGCCCAGGCCACCGCCGAGCTGAAGGTCCTCGCGGAACTCACCCAGGCGCCCGTCACCACCACCCTGATGGCGCTGGGCGCATTCCCCGACAGCCACCCGCTGCACGTGGGAATGCCGGGCATGCACGGTTCGGTCACCGCCGTCACCGCGCTGCAGAAGGCCGACCTGATCGTCGCCCTCGGAGCCCGCTTCGACGACCGCGTCACCGGCAAGCTGGACAGCTTCGCCCCGTACGCCAAGATCGTCCACGCCGACATCGACCCGGCCGAGATCGGCAAGAACCGCGCCGCCGACGTGCCGATCGTCGGGGACGCCCGCGAGGTGATCGCCGACCTGGTCCAGGCCGTGCAGAAGGAGCACAGCGAGGGTCACCAGGGCGACTACAGCGCCTGGTGGAAGGACCTGTCCCGGTGGCGGGACACCTACCCGCTCGGCTACGACCAGCCCGGCGACGGCTCGCTGTCCCCCCAGCAGGTCATCGAGCGCATCGGGCAGCTCGCCCCCGAGGGCACGATCTTCGCGGCGGGCGTCGGCCAGCACCAGATGTGGGCGGCGCACTTCATCGAGTACGACAAGCCCGCCACCTGGCTGAATTCCGGCGGCGCCGGAACGATGGGGTACGCGGTTCCGGCCGCCATGGGCGCCAAGGCCGGCGCGCCGGACAAGGCCGTCTGGGCGATCGACGGCGACGGCTGCTTCCAGATGACCAATCAGGAACTGACCACCTGCGCCCTGAACAACATCCCGATCAAGGTCGCCATCATCAACAACGGCGCCCTCGGGATGGTCCGCCAGTGGCAGACCCTCTTCTACAACCAGCGGTACTCCAACACGGTGCTGCACTCCGGCCCCGAGGCCGACGGCAAGCAGCCGAGCGCCGGCACCCGCGTCCCCGACTTCGTGAAGCTGTCGGAGGCCATGGGCTGCTACGCGATCCGCTGCGAGGACCCGGCCGACCTCGACAAGGTCATCGAAGAGGCGAACTCGATCAACGACCGCCCGGTCGTCGTCGACTTCATCGTCCACGAGGACGCCATGGTCTGGCCGATGGTCGCCGCCGGCACCTCCAACGACGAGATCATGGCCGCCCGGGACGTCCGTCCCGACTTCGGCGACAACGAAGACGACTGAGCCAGGAAGAGCGAAGAGGAAGACCAGACATGTCCAAGCACACGCTCTCCGTCCTGGTGGAGAACAAGCCCGGCATCCTCGCCCGGATCGCCGCCCTGTTCTCCCGGCGCGGCTTCAACATCGACTCGCTCGCCGTCGGCGTGACCGAGCACCCCGACATCTCCCGCATCACCATCGTGGTGGGAGTGGAGGACCTGCCGCTGGAGCAGGTGACCAAGCAGCTCAACAAGCTCGTCAACGTGCTGAAGATCGTCGAGCTGGAGCCCGGTTCGGCCGTTCAGCGCGAACTCGTTCTGGTGAAGGTGCGCGCCGACAACGAGACGCGCTCCCAGATCGTCGAGATCGTCCAGCTGTTCCGCGCCAAGACCGTCGACGTCTCCCCGGAGGCCGTCACCATCGAGGCCACCGGCAGCAGCGACAAGCTGTCGGCCATGCTCAAGATGCTGGAGCCGTACGGCATCAAGGAGCTGGTCCAGTCCGGCACGATCGCGATCGGGCGCGGAGCGCGTTCGATCACGGACCGGTCGCTGCGCGCGCTGGACCGGTCGGCGTAAGCCTCCGAACGGGCGGTCGGCAGCGGCCGGCCGCCCGAATTACGAGACCCCGAGACTTCCCTTCCGCCCTCCGTCATACGGTGGGACGCAACACCTGCACACAAGGAGAGAACCCAAAGTGGCCGAGCTGTTCTACGACGCCGACGCCGACCTGTCCATCATCCAGGGCCGCAAGGTCGCGGTCATCGGTTACGGCAGCCAGGGCCACGCCCACGCGCTGTCGCTCCGTGACTCGGGTGTCGACGTGCGCGTCGGTCTGCACGAGGGCTCCAAGTCCAAGGCCAAGGCCGAGGAGCAGGGCCTGCGCGTGGTGACCCCGTCGGAGGCCGCCGCCGAGGCCGACGTCATCATGATCCTGGTCCCGGACCCGATCCAGGCCCAGGTCTACGAGGAGCACATCGCCCCGAACCTGAAGGACGGCGACGCGCTGTTCTTCGGCCACGGCCTGAACATCCGCTTCGGCTTCATCAAGCCCCCGGCCGGCGTCGACGTCTGCATGGTCGCCCCGAAGGGCCCGGGCCACCTGGTCCGCCGCCAGTACGAGGAGGGCCGCGGCGTTCCGTGTATCGCGGCTGTCGAGCAGGACGCGACGGGCAACGCCTTCGCGCTGGCGCTGTCGTACGCCAAGGGCATCGGTGGCACCCGCGCCGGCGTCATCAAGACGACCTTCACCGAGGAGACCGAGACCGACCTGTTCGGTGAGCAGGCCGTCCTCTGTGGCGGTACGGCCGCGCTGGTCAAGGCGGGCTTCGAGACGCTGACCGAGGCGGGCTACCAGCCGGAGATCGCCTACTTCGAGTGCCTGCACGAGCTGAAGCTGATCGTCGACCTCATGTACGAGGGCGGCCTGGAGAAGATGCGCTGGTCGATCTCCGAGACCGCCGAGTGGGGCGACTACGTCACCGGCCCGCGGATCATCACCGACGCCACCAAGGCCGAGATGAAGAAGATCCTCGCCGAGATCCAGGACGGCTCGTTCGCCCAGGCCTGGATGGACGAGTACCACGGCGGCCTGAAGAAGTACAACGAGTACAAGACGCAGGACTCCGAGCACCTGCTGGAAACCACCGGCAAGGAGCTGCGCAAGCTCATGAGCTGGGTCAACGACGAAGAAGCGTGAGGTCGAGGTCCGGCTGCGGCGCCTGATGACCCCGGTGCCGCAGCCGGACCTTCTCTCGTCCGGGTGATCCTTCCGCACAGGCGCGAGACGACACCTGCCACGCCACTACACTGCCGTACTAGATACGCGTCAGGCCCACAGCGTCGTGCGTCTTCCACGCGGCTAGCACCCCTCCACCGCATGCGGCCGTCGGGACGGCCGTCCGCATTGGACATGTGAGGACTCACGTGAGCTCGAAACCAGTCGTACTCATCGCTGAAGAGCTGTCGCCCGCCACCGTCGACGCGCTGGGGCCGGACTTCGAGATCCGGCACTGCAACGGAGCCGACCGGGCCGAACTGCTCCCCGCCATCGCCGAAGTCGACGCGATCCTGATCCGCTCGGCCACCAAGGTCGACGCCGAGGCGATCGCCGCCGCCCGCAAGCTGAAGGTCGTCGCACGAGCCGGCGTCGGCCTCGACAACGTAGACGTCTCCGCCGCCACCAAAGCCGGCGTCATGGTCGTCAACGCCCCCACCTCGAACATCGTGACCGCCGCCGAGCTGGCCTGCGGTCTCATCCTGGCCACCGCGCGCAACATCCCGCAGGCCAACGCCGCGCTGAAGAACGGCGAGTGGAAGCGGAGCAAGTACACGGGCGTCGAGCTCGCCGAGAAGACCCTCGGTGTCGTGGGTCTGGGGCGGATCGGCGCCCTCGTCGCACAGCGCATGTCCGCCTTCGGCATGAAGGTCGTCGCCTACGACCCCTATGTGCAGCCCGCGCGGGCCGCGCAGATGGGCGTGAAGGTGCTGTCGCTGGACGAGCTGCTCGAGGTCTCCGACTTCATCACCGTCCACCTGCCCAAGACCCCCGAGACCCTCGGCCTGATCGGCGACGAGGCGCTGCGCAAGGTCAAGCCGAGCGTGCGGGTCGTCAACGCCGCGCGTGGCGGGATCGTCGACGAGGAGGCGCTGTACTCGGCGCTGAAGGAGGGCCGGGTCGCCGGCGCCGGCCTCGACGTGTACGCGAAGGAGCCGTGCACGGACTCGCCGCTGTTCGAGTTCGACCAGGTGGTCAGCACTCCGCACCTCGGTGCCTCGACCGACGAGGCGCAGGAGAAGGCCGGTATCGCCGTCGCCAGGTCGGTGCGTCTGGCGCTCGCCGGTGAGCTGGTCCCGGACGCGGTGAACGTCCAGGGCGGTGTCATCGCCGAGGACGTCAAGCCGGGTCTGCCGCTCGCCGAGCGTCTCGGCCGGATCTTCACCGCGCTCGCCGGTGAGGTCGCCGTCCGCCTCGACGTCGAGGTGTACGGCGAGATCACCCAGCACGACGTGAAGGTGCTGGAGCTCAGCGCCCTCAAGGGTGTCTTCGAGGACGTCGTCGACGAGACGGTGTCGTACGTCAACGCCCCGCTGTTCGCGCAGGAGCGCGGCGTCGAGGTCCGGCTGACCACCAGCTCCGAGTCCGCCGACCACCGCAACGTCGTCACCGTGCGCGGCACGCTCGGCAGCGGCGAGGAGGTGTCGGTCTCCGGCACGCTGGCCGGCCCGAAGCACCTCCAGAAGATCGTCGCGGTCGGCGAGTACGACGTCGACCTCGCGCTCGCCGACCACATGGTCGTCCTGCGGTACGAGGACCGTCCCGGTGTCGTCGGCACCGTGGGCCGTATCTTCGGCGAGGCCGGCATCAACATCGCCGGCATGCAGGTGTCGCGGGCGATCGCCGGTGGCGAGGCGCTGGCCGTCCTGACCGTCGACGACACGGTGCCCGCCGGGGTGCTGACCGAGGTCGCCGAGGAGATCGGCGCGACGTCCGCTCGCGCGGTGAACCTGGTCTGACGCTTCACAGCGAAAGCCGGGTGGGCTTCGGCCCACCCGGCTTTTGTCATGCCGGTACCTTCTCCGGTTCCGCAGTCTCCTCCTGCCGCACCTTCACTCGCCGCAGCGTCACCGCCGCCAGCACCGCAGCTACCGCCAGTAGCACCGCCCCCGCGATCACCGCCGCGTGCATGCCGCTGGTGAAGGCCTCGCGGGCCGCCGTCGCCAGGGCGTCGCCCGCGCGGTCCGGGAGCTGCCGGGCCACGGCCAGCGCGCCCCCGAGCGTCTCGTCGGCCGGGTCCGGGGCCGACGACGGCATCTCGTGGCGGTAGATCGCCGTACCGACGGCGCCGAGCACCGCCATGCTCAGCGCGCCGCCGAACTCGGCGGCGGTCTCCAAAAGGGCCGAGGCCGAGCCTGCCCTCTCCACCGGGGCCGTGCCCAGGGCCAGGTCGGCCAGCTGGGACATCACCACGACGGCCCCGCAGGCCAGAGCGGCGCACGCGCCCAGCAGCAGCCACAGGGAGTCCGTGTCCGTGAGGACCAGCAGCCCGTAACCGCCCGCGGTGGTCAGGAAGCCACCGGCGACGACATGCGCCCGATGCACGCCCCGCCGCACGAGCTGGGATCCGGCCACTCCCGCGAAGCCGATGGGCACCGACGGCAGCAGGCTCCACAGCGCGGCCTCCAGGGCGCTCTTGTCGAGGACCGACAGGTATGTACTGCGCCGTGAAGTAGGCGGACCCGATCATCCCGAAGGCGGCGACGAGGTAGAGGCCGAGCGCCGGGGCGAAGCCGTGGCCACGGAACAGCGCCGGTGAGATCAGCGGGGACGCGATCGTGCGCTGGCGGTGGACGAAGAGCGCGGCGAAGAGCAGGCCCACGGTCACCGACAGCACATACCCCACGTTCCAGCCCTCGGACGGGATTTCCTTCAGGCCGTAGATCACGGGCAGCACGGCCGCCAGCGACAGAGGCACGCTCAGCAGGTCGAAGCGGCCGGGCTCGGGGTTCCTGGCCTCGGGCAGCAGGACCGGGCCGACGGCCAGGAGCAGCACCATCGCGGGCAGGCGCGGGCCCAGCGGGAGGCCGGGCGCGGGCTCGTTCCGCTGCTCATGGGCGGGCGCGAGGAGGACGTCTCCGACGAGACCGCGGACACCCTCGGCATGTTCTACGTGACCCTGATGACCGGTCTGATCGCGCAGTGGAACTTCGACCCGAAGACCGCGCCCGGCGCGGAGCAGCTCACCGAGGGACTGCGCCAGGTGATCGCAGGGGTCACGAAGGAGTGATCCGCCCGTTTCGCATCTCCAGGGCGCGGTCCGCGAAGTGCCGTACGACCGCCCGGTCGTGGCAGATGAACAGGTAGCCGAGGCCCAGCTCGTCCTGGAGGTCGGCGAGCAGGTTCAGCACACCGGCCCGCACCGACGGGTCCAGGGCCGACACCGGTTCGTCGAGGACGAGCAGGCGCGGATCGGAGGCCAACGCCCGGGCGATTCCGGCGCGTTGGCACTGGCCACCGGAGAGCTCGTGCGGGTGGCGGTCCCCGTACGACGGGTCGAGGCCGACGCGGTCGAGGAGTTCGGCCACGCGGGCGGGGCCCTCTTCCGTGCTCCAGCGGCCCTGGACCTTCAGCGGTTCCGCCACCGCGTCGCGAATACGGTGGCGGGGGCTGAGGGAGCCGTAGGGGTCCTGGAAGACGGGCTGCATGCGCGGGCGGAGAGGACGGAGTTCGCGTTCGGCCAGGGTCGTCAACTCGGTTCCCTCGAAGCGGACTTCGCCGTCGTCCGGGCGGCGCAGTTGCAGGACCGCCAGCGAGGTGGAGGACTTGCCGCAGCCGGAGGGGCCGTTGAGGGCGAGGGTCTCGCCGGCCTCCAGGGCGAAGGAGACGTGGTCCACCGCAGTGACCGGGCCGTAGCGGACGACGAGGTCGCGGACGTCGAGCAGTGCGTGACTCATGCGGGCTGCCTCACCTGGAACAACTCGACGGCGGGGTCCGGGACTTCCTCCCAGCGGTGGCAGGACACCAGCCGCCCGTCCGCCCGCCGCGGCTCCGGCTCGGCCTGGTGACAGGCGTCCGCCGCGAGCGGGCAGCGCGGGGCGAACGAGCAGCCCGGCGGGAGCGCGCCCGGGGCGGGCGGGGTGCCGGGGAGGGTGGGCAGGCGACGGCCGCGCGCGTGCTCCGGGAGCGAGGCCAGCAGGCCCGCCGTGTAGGGGGCCAGGGGGCGGGTCAACACCTCGTCCGCCGAGCCGAGTTCGGTCAGACGTCCGGCGTACATGACGAGTGCGCGGTCCGCGTGCTGCCGTACGACGTCCAGGTCGTGCGTGACCAGGACGAGCGCGGCGCCGACCGCCTCCCGCTGCTCGCCGAGGACGCGCAGCACCTGGTCGCGGCGCTCCTCGTCGAGGGCGGTGGTCGGCTCGTCGGCGACCAGGACGTCGGGTTCGTTGATCGTCGCCATCGCGATGACCGCCCGCTGCCGCATGCCGCCGGAGAACTCGTGCGGATACGCCCGCGCCTTGCGTACGGCGTCCGGGATGCCGACGCGATCGAGCGCCGCCACCGCCCGGGCCCGCGCCTCCTTGCGGGAGAGGCCGGCCACCGACCGTACGGCGGCGGCGAGCTGGTCGCCCACGGGGTGCACGGGGGAGAGGGCGGACAGGGCGTCCTGGGGAACCAGGGCGATCCGGCGGCCGCGCTGGGCGGCGAGGTCCGGATCACCGAGGAGCCGGACGTCCCCGGTCGTCGTCGCGTCCCGCGGCAGCATGCCCAGCAGCGCGCGGGCCGTGAGGGACTTGCCCGCGCCCGACTCGCCGACGATCGCGAGGACTTCGCGCGGACGTACGTCGAAGGACAGACCGCGCACGGCCTCGACGCCGTCGAAGGCGATACGGAGATCGCGTACCGAGAGCAACACCTCAGACCCCAACGGGGGCCTCCTTCCCGACCTGAGCGGCCTTCCTGACCCGCGTGACCCTCCGGCCCTGCGCGTACGCCGCCCCCGACACCGCCAGCCCCGCCAGCAGAGCCAGTGCCACCGCCGGGGCGAGGGCCGCCCACGGGGCGCGTTCCACATAGGCGCGGGACTCGTCGAGCAGCAGGCCCCACTCGGGGGCGGGCGGCTGGGCACCCAGCCCGAGGAAGCCGAGGGAGGCCAGGGCGAGGGCGATGCCGGGCAGGCGGAGGAGGGCGTGCCGGGCGACGGGCGCGGCCACCGAAGGGAGCACATGCCTGGTGAGGATCCACCACGGCGGTGCGCCGATGGCCCGTTGGGCGGTCAGGAACGCCGACGCCCGCACCTCCTGCACCAGCGCCGCCGCGTGCGCGGACAGCGCGGGCCAGGACAGCAGGGTGACCGCGAGGGCGGCGCCGCCGGTGCCGGGTCCCACGACCGCCGCGACCAGGATGCCGACGATCACCGGGGGCAGGGCGTTGGCGATGTCGGCGGCCCCGGCGGCCACGCCCGGCAGGAAGCCCAGCGTCAGGGCGATCAACAGTCCGAGCAGACAGACGGCCGCCGCCGTGCCGACGGTCGAGGCGGCCCCGTGGCCGAGACGGGCGAGCACGTCCCGGCCGAGGCCGTCCGTGCCGAGCGGGTGCGACCAGGAGGGCGCGGCCAGGCGGGCCACGGTGTCCACCGTGTACGGATCGCGTGCCAGACCCCACCCAATGGCCGCGGTGAGCACTGTGAGCAGCGCCAACGGGACCGCCGGGTGTGTACGGACCGGGCGGACCGGCGGCAGCGACAACTCGGCGTCCCGCAGGGCCGGGCCCAGCAGCCGACGGCGTACGAGAGCCGCCACGGCGCCCGTGACCAGGCCGAGCAGCAGCAGGGCGAGGACCGCGCCCTGGAGCAGCGGCAGGTCCTGCGACTTGGCCGCGCCGAGTGCCGTACGCCCGATGCCGGGCACCGCGAACACCGTCTCCACCGGGACCGCGCCACCGGTCAGTCCGACGGCGACCATCCCGAACTGCGGCACCAGCGGCGGCAGTACGCGCTTCAGGGCGGCCACCGAGATGGTCCTACGGCTGACTCCGGCACCCCGCCACAGCTCCACCCACCGTTCGTCCAGCACGGCCGGCAGCGCGTCCGCGACCAGCCGCCCGAGCAGTCCGCCGGCCGGAACGCCGAGGGCGAGCGCGGGCAGGATCATGTACTGCGGGCCCTGCCAGCCGGACGTCGGCAGCCACCCCAGCCACACTCCGCACACCAGCAGCGCGACGGTGGCCAGCAGGAACTCGGGCACAGCCGCCAGCATCGCGGCCCATGCCCCGGCCGACGCGCGCCCCCGCACCAGCACCGGCACGACCAGCACGCACGCCAGCAGCAGGGCCACGCCGAAGGCGGCGCCCATCAGCCCCAGCGACACCTGGAGCCCGGAGACGACGGACGGCAGGACGTCGGTGCCGGAGACCCAGGACGTGCCGAGGTCCCCGCGCAGCAGGTCCGAGGCCCAACTCCCCAGCAGGGAAAAGGGCCCCGCGTCCAGCCCGAGATCCCTTCTTACGGCGTCCAGGGCCTCCTTCGTCGGCTCCTGTTCGGCGGAGCGGGCCCGCAGGACCGTCAGCGCGGGGTCCTTGCCGGAGAGCCAGGGCAGCAGACCTACGGCGGCCAGGACCGCGACGAGGCACAGGGCCCGGGTGACCCCGGCCGCGGTCACCAACCCCTTTGTACGGAGCCTCACTTGATGCGGGTGTCCGCCGTGACCAGCTCCCGCTCGCGCGGGTCGTGGGCGGCGTCGACGACTGAGGCGGCGTCGCCCTGGATCACACGCTCGTGGAGCATCGGCACGGCCGCGTCGGTGGCGAGGACGGCGGCCTCGGCCGCGATGACGGCTGCCCGGCGCGGATCACCGGTCTTCGTCCCGCCGGCCTTCTGGAGGGCCTTGTCCACCTCTGTGTCCGCGAGCTGGGAGATGTTGAAGGAGCCGTCGGAGCCGAAGTCGCTGTAGAGGTAGGCGGCCGGGTCGCCGGAGTCGAGGACGGTGGCCCGGGACAGGATGAACGCGTCGAACTCGCCCGCCAGCGCGTCGGATTCGATGTTGGCGTACTCGCGGACGTCCAGCTTCACCTTGAAGCCGGCCTTCTGGAGCTGCTGTTGCAGCGTGGCCGCGACCTCGGGCAGTTCGGCGCGATCGGTGAAGGTGCCGATGGTGATGCTCTGGCCGTTCGCCTTCTTCGCCGCGGCCCGCTTGACGGGCGTGCGCAGCTCGGCAGCCCAGGGGAGCGCGGGCCCGAGCAGCCCTGCCGCCACATCGGCGCGCCCCTCGTACACGCCCTCGACGATCGACTTGGCGTCGACGGCCTCCCGGGCCGCAGCCCGCAGCGAGGCGTCCTTGAAGACGCCCTTCTCGGTGTTGAGGTACAGGGTGTTGGTGCGCGGCATCGGGACCTCGGTGATCAGGTCCTCGTCGAGCAGCGCGGCCTGCGAGACCGGGACCGCCTCGACGATGTCGGCCTCGCCACTACGGAGGGCGGCGGCACGGGCGGTCCCGTCCGGCACGAACTTGACGTCGATGCCGGGGGCCTTGGCCTTGCTGCCCCAGTAGGCGTCGTAGCGGTCGAGGGCGGCGGAGGAAGTGCCGTTGACCTTGGTGAGCTCGAAGGGGCCGGTGCCCGCGCCGACGGGGTTGACCGTCTTCCCCGTGTAGGCCTTCGCGGCGAGGATCGACAGCTGGGGAGAGCTGAGCCGCTGCGGGACGAGGGGATCCTCGGTGCCGGTGGTGACGACGACGGTGTCGGCGTCCTGGGCCTTCGCCGTCAGCTCGACGCCGTCGAGGATGCGGGGCTTGGGGGCGGCGGTGGCGGCCTTGGTGAGGGAGTTGACGACTGTCTCGGCGGTGAGCTTCGTGCCGTCGTGGAAGGTGACGCCGTCACGTATCTCGAACGTCCAACTCCGCCCGGACTGCGTCCACTTGGTGGCGAGCGACGGTTTGGCATCACCGTCGGCGTTCAGCTTCACCAGGGTCTCGGCCGTCGACCAGCGCGACAGCTTGAACGCGTCGTCGGACAGCGGGGACAGTCCGGAGCGCGGGGGCTGCATCATCGCGACACGGATGCGCTTGCCGCCTCCTTCGGCGTCCGTGGCCGACTCCGCACCGGAGAAACAGCCGGTGAGCAGGGCGGAGGCCGCGGTGACCGCGGTGAGGGGGAGAAGACGGGCGGGGACGCGCACGGGACACTCCGGGTAATGGCATGGTCAAAAGTTGAGCGTGCGACGACCGTAGCATGATGACAATCGTTTTCAGAAGCTTGTCTTGATCACGTCGATACAGGTCTTGATCACACCTGGCCAGTCGCTACCGAGGTGCCCTCGGGGGAGGAGGGCGCGCGGGTGGCAAGTGGGGCGTTGCGGTGGTGGCGAGGCCTGACGGGGGTCTTGGTCGCGGTGACCGTGGTGGCGGTGTGCGTCGGGGCGCATGTGCTGTGGGTGGACGCCGCCGGGCAGAGCTTCGTAGGGCAGTTGAGTCCGGCCCCGGACGAGGGTGACACCTGGTCCTGGTGGTTGACACCACCCCGGCAACGCCGAGCCGTACCGGATTTCTGCCGTGCCCGTTCCCGCGCCCCGCACAGCGCTAGCGTTGGCTCCCATGATCGTATGGCTCAACGGCACCCACGGCGCGGGCAAGACGACGACCAGCGCACTCGTGCAGCAGCTGATCCCGGATTCACGGGTCCTCGACGCCGAGAAGGTCGGCGAGACACTCATGGACATCACGCCAGGGCTGCCCGGGACGGACAATTTCCAGCACTGGCCGCCGTGGCGGCCGCTGGTGGTCGAGACCGCCCGCCGCGTACTCGACTACACCGGCGGCACTCTGGTGATGCCCATGACTGTCCTGGTCGAGCAGTACTGGCGCGAGATCAGCACGGGCCTCGCCCAACATGCCATTCCGGTACGGCACTTCGTCCTCCACGCTGACCAAGACACCCTCCGCGGACGCATCGAGGGGGACACTGTTCTTGGCCCCTCCCCATTCCGTCTCAAATACCTCGAGCCCTACGCCGAGGCGGCCCGCACGTGGCTGCACGCCGAGGCCGAGGTCGTCGACACCACGCACCTCACGCCCGCCCAGGCCGCCCTGCAGATCGCAGAGGCCGTCAAGAGCTGAGGTCCGCCCGCCCGCCACGCGAAAACGGAGGACGGTCGCCCACGCGGAGAAGGCCAAAAGAGCCCCGACAAGGACGAAGTCGCGGATCCTGGGATGGCTACAGCCGCGCCCCCTTCAACACCATGTGCAACAGCAGCCGGTCCTCCCCGTCGTCCAGGTCGAGCCCCGTGAGCTGCTCGACGCGGGAGAGGCGGTAGTAGAGGGTCTGGCGGTGGATGCCCAGCTCGGCGGCCGTGCGGCCCGCCTGGCCCGCACAGTCGAGGTAGACCTCGGCGGTGCGGGCGAGTTCGCGGTGGGTGGGGGAGAGGAGCGTGCGGACGGCGGGGTCGTGGGTCGCCTCCGGGGGCAGGGCGGTCAGCAGGCGGTACGGGCCGATGGACGCCCAGTCGGCGATCGGGCCGAGGTGCGGCTCCGCCAGCGCCGCCCGGGCCGCCGCCGATGCCTCCAGCCAGGCGGCGCCCAACTCGGCGAGGCCGGTGCGCGCGGCGGCGATCCCGGCGGCGGATCTGCCGACGTCGCCGCCGCGCGTCGCCGCGGACTCGGTGGCCGGACCCCGCGTGTCCCCGCCGGCCGGGCCATCGCTCGTCCCCGCGCTCGTGGCCGGACCTCGTCTGCCCACGCCGCCCGGGCCGCCGCCCGTCCTGGCACTCGCCCCTTTCCCGCCCACACCCACCCGCTCCAACAACCGCCCCGCCGCCGAAGCCGCCGGAGTCAGCACATCCGCCGAACGCAGCCGCATCAGCAGGGCGAGGCAGTGGCCCGACGCCCCCCACGGCACCGTGCACAGCGCCGTCGCCCCCGGCACCGTACGGACCGAAGGGGCGTCGTCCGGGTCGGCCGAGGGCCAGGGGGCCACGCACACCACCGTGTGCAGGGTGTCGGCGCGCGGGCCGAGGGCCGTGCGGAGTTCGGCGACCGCCATGTCGCGCTGCCAGCCGGGGTCGGCGGTGAGGACCGCCCGCAGTTCCCGGGTCAGGTCCGCCCCGTGCTGAGCCTCGTCCGCGAGCAGGGCGCCGATGCGGGACGTCACCTCCATGGCCCCCGCCAGCTGCCGCTCGGTGGGGCCCGGGGCGTAGTCCAGCAGCCAGACGTAACCGAGGACCACACCCCGATGGCGTACGGGCAGACAGATCCGTCCGCGGTACACCCCCGCCTCCGGGGTCGGCGGGATGCGGACCGGCCCTGTCGCCCGTGTGATGCCGAAGCCCTCGAACCACTTGCGGACCGCGGCCGTCGAGCGGCGGGTGAGGATCGAGCGGGTCCGGACAGGGTCCAGCGCCGACGCGTCGAGCTCGCCCTCGCTGTCGTACGCGCCGAAGGCGATCAGCTCGAAGTCCCGGTTCTCCAGCGTCGCCGGCGCGCCCAGCAGCTCCGAGATCTCGTCGACCAGGTCCTGGTAGTCGCCCTTGTGGTCCTTGTGGGGGTCCTTGTAATCAGGCGTCACCCGGGCATTGTCCCGCATTTCCGCTAGCTCTTCATACATCTGTCTGAGATCTGCGGCACGGATGCGTGACAGCTGTCGATGGCCGACGATCGGAGGGATCCTTAGGTTTCACGGTGGTTCTCCGTGCCGTACCCGAAGCGCCACATGCGCGGGTTACGGCCCACTACGGCCTGTGGAGGTGCCCCGTGCTGGGTCCCGTGATTCTCGCCGCGTCGCGCAGCGACCGGATCCGACGCCTGATCTCGGCGGCACCCGTGACCAAGCAGGTGGTCGACCGATTCATCCCCGGCGAGACCGTCGACGACATCGTGCCGATCGTCCAGGAGCTGACGGGCAAGGGCCTGGAGCTGACGATGGACGTCGTCGGGGAGGACATCACCAATCCCGCGCAGGCCGCCGCCGCCCGGGACGCCTACCTGGGGCTCATCGACCGGCTCGAGCCGCTGGGGCTGGGCACCCGCGCCGAGATGTCCGTGAAGCTGTCGATGTTCGGTCAGGCGCTGGAGGACGGCCACGAGCTGGCGTTCAAGAACGTCCGCCCGGTCGTCGAGGCCGCCGCCGCCATCGGTACGACGGTCACGCTCGACGCGGAGGACCACACCACCCTCGACTCGATGTTCGAAATCCACGAGGAGCTGCGGAAGGACTTCCCGGAGACCGGCTGCGTCATCCAGTCCTACCTCTTCCGCACCGAGGCCGACGCCCGCCGCCTCGCCGCGAACGGCAGCCGAGTACGGTTGGTGAAGGGGGCGTACAAAGAGCCCGCCGAGGTCGCCCACCAGCACAAACACGACATCGACAAGGCGTACGTCCGGATCCTGAGGACCCTGATGGACGGCCAGGGGTACCCGATGATCGGGTCCCACGACCCGCGCCTGATCTCCATCGCCCAGGAACTCGCCCACCGCGCCGGGCGCAAGCTCGACGAGTACGAGTTCCAGATGCTGTACGGGATCAGGAGCGACGAGCACCTGCGGCTGGCCGCCGAGGGCCACCGCATGCGCGTGTACACCGCCTTCGGCACCGACTGGTACGGCTACTTCATGCGGCGCCTCGCGGAGAAGCCCGCCAACCTGCGGTTCTTCGCACGCAGCATGATCACAAAGGGCTGAGCCCACACCGCTCGAGAACACCGCTCAGTTAAGGAGTTACGGAACCCATGGACGCTGTGACCCAGGTCCCCACCCCCGTCAACGAGCCGGTGCACGGCTACGCCCCCGGCTCGCCCGAGCGGGCCCGGCTGGAGGCCAAGCTCAAGGAACTGGCCGAGAACCCGATCGACCTGCCCTGCACCATCGGCGGTCAGAAGCGGATGGGCGGCGGCGAGCGTTTCGACGTCGTACAGCCGCACAACCACAAGACCCGTCTCGGAACGTACGGCAACGCCACCCAGCAGGACGCCCAGGACGCGATCAACGCGGCCCTCGCCGTCTCGGCGGCCTGGCGTGCGATGTCCTTCGACGACCGCGCCGCGATCTTCCTGCGCGCCGCCGACCTGCTGGCCGGCCCGTGGCGCGAGACGCTCGCCGCCTCCACCATGCTGGGTCAGTCGAAGACGGCTCAGCAGGCCGAGATCGACACCCCCTGCGAGCTGATCGACTTCTGGCGCTTCAACGTCAAGTACGCCCGTGACCTGCTCGCCGAGCAGCCCCCGGCCAACTCCCCGGGCGTCTGGAACCGCCTCGACCACCGCCCGCTGGAGGGCTTCGTCTACGCGATCACGCCGTTCAACTTCACGGCGATCGCGGGCAACCTGCCGACGGCTCCGGCCCTGATGGGCAACGTGGTGGTGTGGAAGCCGAGCCCGACCCAGACCCACGCCGCGGTCCTCCTCATGCAGCTGCTGGAGGAGGCCGGCCTGCCCAAGGGCGTCATCAACCTGCTGACCGGTGACGGCATCGAGGTCTCCCAGGTCGCCCTGGAGCACCGTGACCTCGCCGGCATCCACTTCACCGGCTCGACCAAGACCTTCCAGTACCTGTGGAAGACGGTCGGCAACAACATCGAGAAGTACCGCACGTACCCCCGGATGGTCGGCGAGACCGGCGGCAAGGACTTCGTCGTCGCCCACCCGAGCGCCGACCGCGCGGTGCTGAAGACGGCTCTGACCCGGGGTGCCTTCGAGTACCAGGGCCAGAAGTGTTCGGCGACCTCCCGGGCGTACATCCCGGCGTCGATCTGGAACTCCGGCTTCAAGGAGGAGTTCGCGGCCGAGGTCGACGGCATCCCGATGGGCGACGTCACCGACCTGTCGAACTTCATCGGCGCCGTGATCGACGAGCGCGCCTTCGCCAAGAACAAGGCGGCCATCGACCGCGCGAAGTCCGACCCGTCCTGCACGGTCGTCGCGGGCGGCACGTACGACGACTCGGTGGGCTACTTCGTCCGCCCGACCGTCGTCGAGTGCGACGACCCGGCCAACGAGGTCTTCACCACCGAGTACTTCGGCCCGTTCCTCGCCGTGCACGTCTACGAGGACGACAAGTACGAGGACATGCTGACGCAGATGGAGTCGGTGACCGACTACGCGCTCACCGGCTCGGTCATCGCCGGCGACCGCTCGGCGGCGGCACGCACGATGCACAAGCTCCGCTACGCGGCCGGCAACTTCTACATCAACGACAAGTCGACCGGCGCCGTCGTCGGCCAGCAGCCCTTCGGCGGCGGCCGCGCCTCCGGCACCAACGACAAGGCCGGCGCCCCGCAGAACCTGATGCGCTGGACGCTGACCCGCTCCATCAAGGAGACGCTGGTCCCGCCGACCGACTACCCGTACCCGCACATGGGCTGAGATCCCCGCATCCAGGACAGGAGGACGGGCCAGGTCGACGACCTGGCCCGTTCGCGCGTCCGTCACGGCAGACTGCTCCTCATGACCATGGCCATGAACACGACCATCACCACCGACGACGGCGTACGGCTGTGGGCGAGCCGCTCGGGCAGGGACGGCGGCACCCCGCTGCTGCTGTGCCACGGCGGCCCCGGACTGTGGGACATGTTCGAGGACGTGGCCGGAATGCTCGAGGACGAGGCCATGGTGGTCCGCTGGGACCAGCGCGGCTGCGGGCGCTCGCAGCGGTGCGCCGGGCCGTGGACCACCGAGCGCTTCGTGGCGGATCTGGACGCCGTACGACAGCACTTCGGGCTGGAGCGGATGGTGCTGCTCGGCCATTCCTGGGGTGCGCAGCTGGCGTTGAGCTACGCACTGGCCCACCCGGAGCGGGTCGACTCGCTGGTCTACGTGAGCGGCACGGGCATCGGACCGGACGCCGACTGGCACCCTGCCTTCAAGACCGACTTCCTCGCCCGGCTCGGTGAGGACCCCCAACGGCTCGCTCGCTGGCAGGAGTTGACGGGTCGTCCACAGCTCACCGAGGAGGAGGACCGGGAGCGCGCGGTCCTCCAGTGGTCCATCGAGTTCGAGGACCGCGAACGGGCACTGGAGCACGCCGGGCGGATGGCCGATCCCTGGTTCGGGATCAACTACGAGTGCAACAAGGCGCTGAACGCCGAACGCGAGCAGCTGTGGGGCACGCCCGAGCTGTACGCCGCCTGCCAGGCCCTGGACGTGCCCGTGCTCATCGTCGACGGCGAGCGGGACATCCGGCCGCGCTCGGCGATCGACTCGCTGGAGCGGGCCCTGCCGCGCGTACGGCGGGTGATCCTGCCGGAGGCCGGGCACCTGCCGTGGGTCGAGGACCCGAAGGGCTTCCGGGAGGCGGTGCCGGCCGCGCTGCGGTGAGCTGCCGCTACTCGGCGATCTCCGTCCGCTCCCACCACTCGTACACGGGCAGCCTGCCCTGCGGGGTGTCCGCGTCGCGCTCGGTCGCCCTGAAGTGCTCGTAACCACCTCGGAGCTTGATCTTCACGTCCGCCCCGGGGGGCGGGCTCGGGACGATCCGCTCGGGCAGGTCTTCCGGGCCGCCCTCGAGAAGTGCTCGCGCCTTGTCACTCATGACCTCACCGTTCCCTCTACCGGAACCCGATGTCGCAGGCCGCGCGGAGGATCAGTCGGGTGGGCGAGTCGCCGCTCTCCGCCGGACCGGGGCGGGCCGGGGCGGGGCGGGCCGGCAGGCAGCGCCGGTGGCCGGAGTTCGGCACCCGCCCGGTGCCGCGTACCGATACTGGCCCGATGACGAGCCCCGCCCACACCCTGCGCACCGCCCACACCGCCGACCTCGCCCCGGCCGACCTGCAGGCCGTCCGCGCCCTCCTGGACACCGCCTTCGACGGCGACTTCACCGACGAGGACTTCGACCACGGCCTCGGCGGCATGCACGCCCTGCTCCACGACGGGCACGGACTGGCCGCCCACGGCTCGGTGGTGATGCGCCGGGTGCGGCACCGGGGGCGCTGGCTGCGGGTCGGATACGTCGAGGCCGTGGCCGTACGACCGGACGCGCGCCGCACCGGGCTCGCCGGCCGGGCGATGGCCGAGCTGGAACGGATCGTCGAGCGGGCCTACGACCTCGGCGCGCTCTCCGCGAGCGACGAGGGCGCCCGTCTGTACGCCGCGCGCGGCTGGCAGCTGTGGCCCGGCCGGGTCTGCGCCCTCGGGCCCGACGGGGTCGTCCATCTGCCGGAGGAAGAGGGCAGCACGTATGTGCGTCCCGCGCTCTCCGGTCCGCTCGACCCGGCGTACGAGCTGGTTTTCGACTGGCGGGACGGGGATGTGCTCTGACCTGCACTGTCTCAGATAGTAGGAAGTCCGAGTAATTGTGGAGACAGACGCGCGTTCCTCGCTTAGCTTTGTAGGAGCCGAACGTCTCGCTCGACCAAGCGAATGGCGGTCGTGAGCCGGGCCCCGTGCAGGCAACCCCTGCGGCACCGCTCCCCGCCCCTTCCGGCGTCTCGTAACCCCTTTTCCAGAAGGAGTCGATTTCCCATGGCCGAGACGACCGTCCGCCGTCGAGTCCGCCACCTCTCCCGTACGAGCGAGTCCGACCGCAAGAACGCCGCCGCCGCGCTCCAGCGGGCCCTCGACCGCCGGGACAACGGCGGCGAGACCGGCCACTGAGTCCCTCAGGCTCGGCGCCGCACCTCGAAATGGTCGATGCGCTCGCCGTTCGACGCGAGCGCCGACACCTTCAGCTTCGGGGCCGACCCGCCCTCCGCCTCCACCGAGAGGAAGGAGAAGCCCCGGTAGCGCACCCGTGACCACTCCACGGTCTCCTTCCTGGACTGCTTCGACTTCGTCCACTGGAAGGTCTCGACGGACTCGCGGTCGGTGACATGCCCCTCGTAGCTCTCCTTCGCGCCTGAGGGAAAGCCGTACAGCTCCTTGCCGCCGCCGCCCGCCGTGACGTACACGATCCCGTCCCGGGTCGGGTCGGTCGAGGCGCCGATCGGGACCGGCCTGCCGACCTCGCCGTTCTTGATGGCGTCGGTGCGCTCGTAGACGTGGTTGTGGCCGTTGATCACCAGGTCCACCTGGTGCCGGGCGAACAGCGGCAGCCACTGAGCGCGCACGCCCCCGTCGGAGGCGTGCGTGGAGGTCGAGTAGGCGCAGTGGTGGAAGAAGACGACGACGAAGTCGACCGAGGCGTCTGCCCGCAGCTCACCCAACTTCCGGTCGAGCCACGCCGTCTGCTTCCCCTGGCTGTAGCCGAAGTTGGCGGGGATCTCGTACGAGACGTCGTTCGCGTCCAGCGCGACGAAGCCGACGTTGCCGTAGGTGAACGCGTACACGCCCGGTGCCGTGCGCGGGTCGAAGCCGTTGTCCGGCAGGGACCAGCGGGCCCGTTGGCCGCCGTAGCCCTCCGGCGAGTACCAGGCCTCCATGTCGTGGTTGCCGGTCGTCACCATCCACGGGACCGATCTGGTCACCGGCTCGTTCTGCTTGAGGAACAGGTCCCAGAAGGCGGGGTCGTAGCCGTCCGACTTCTCGCCCCGGCCCTTGACGTTGGCGTAGCAGATGTCACCCGCGTGGAGGTGGAAGGCCGGGTCCCGGCGCAGCAGGACGTGGTCGTTGGCGGCCGCCGCCCGGCTCACCCCCTGGTCGCCGAAGGCGGTGAACACGAACCGCTCCGGGGCCGCCGGTGCCGTACGGAACGAGCCGGTCGTCGACCGCCGTTCGGGCGAGGCCGGGTCGAAGCCGTCGTGGCCGACGCCGTAGTAGTACGTCGTGCCGGGCCGCAGTCCGTCGAGGGCCGCGTGCAGGTAGTACTGGTCGAGCGCCGGCCGCACACCCGTCACCCCCGGCGTGTGCAGGTCGCGCACCTCCGCCCCGACCCTCCGGCTCAGGTCGTCGGGCCGCAGACCCACGCGGACGTACGGCTTGCGTACCGCGAGCGGTACCTGCCAGGAGATCCGCATCTGCGTCTTCGGGTCGGCCCCGAAGGAGAGGTGACGGCCGAAGGGGGCGACGACGGAACCGTGCACCCTGGACGCGGATGGCGAAGCGGCGGGTGAGCTCGTGGTCGTACTCGGTGATCCGCCGCCCGAACAGCCCGTCAGCAGCCCGCCCGCCACCGCGCCCGCCGTCACCAGCGTGCGGCGCCGGGACATCTTCGTGCGCAGGTACTCGTACTGCTCGGCCATGCTCATCCGGCGCGCGAGCTGATGCGGAATGCCGCAGTCGGGGGTCTCCATGCGGGTGAAGTTCCCAGCGAAGCCCAACACCCGCCCTACATACGGGTGAACGCAACCTGACGGGCTGACGCAGTCCCCTGTGCGGGTGTCCGTATCGCGGACGCCGCGTGTCATCCCATGGGACAAGGAGTACGGTGCCGACATGTCTCGCAGCATCAATCTCGCAGTGATCCCCGGTGACGGCATCGGCCAGGAGGTCGTGGCCGAAGGCCTGAAGGTCCTCTCCGCCGTCCTTCCGCAGGATGTGAAGCTGGAGACCAAGGACTACGACTTCGGCGCCAAGCGCTACCACGCCACCGGTGAGACCCTCACCGACGCCGACCTCGACGCCCTCAAGAAGCACGACGCCATCCTGCTCGGCGCGATCGGCGACCCGAGCGTCCCCTCCGGCGTCCTGGAGCGCGGCTTCCTGCTCAAGCTCCGCTTCGCCTTCGACCACCACGTCAACCTGCGTCCGTCGAAGCTGCTGCCGGGTGTCGCCACCCCGCTGGCCGGCGAGCCGCAGATCGACTTCGTCGTGGTCCGCGAGGGCACCGAGGGCCCGTACACCGGCAACGGCGGCACGATCCGCAAGGGCACCGAGCACGAGGTCGCCACCGAGGTCTCCGTCAACACGGCCTTCGGTGTGGAGCGCGTGGTCCGCGACGCCTTCGCCCGCGCCCAGGCCCGCCCGCGCAAGAAGCTGGCACTGATCCACAAGAACAACGTGCTGACCTTCGCGGGTCACCTGTGGACCAACATCTTCAACAAGGTGGCTGCCGAGTTCCCCGAGGTCACCACCGAGTACATGCACGTGGACGCGGCGACCATCTACCTGGTCACGCAGCCCGAGCGCTTCGACGTGATCGTCACCGACAACCTCTTCGGCGACATCATCACCGACCTCGCCGCGGCCGTCTCCGGCGGCATCGGCGTCGCCGCGAGCGGGAACATCAACCCCTCCGGCGAGTTCCCCTCGATGTTCGAGCCCGTGCACGGCTCGGCCCCGGACATCGCCGGCCAGGGCAAGGCCGACCCCACCGCCACGGTCCTGTCCGTCGCCCTCCTCCTGCGCCACCTCGGCTACGACGCCGAGGCCACCCGCATCGAGGACGCCGTCTCCGCCGACCTCGCGGAGCGCACGGGCAAGCCCGCCCGCTCCACCGCGGAAATCGGCGACGCGCTCGCCGTACGAGTAGCCGGCTGACCCCGCCGCGCCACTCGATCTCTTTTCGCGAGATTCTTGTCGAAGCCGCCGGGTCGTATCCGCACCCGGCGGCTTCCCCATGTCCCCGCCGGGTGCCACCATCGATCCCTGGGTCGCCTTCACCCCGATTCCTTCCGCCGCCGCCCCCGCGCGATAATCGAACGCGGAGCCGCGGATTGAGGGAATGCTCGGACGTCCTAGCACTGGCCACTGGCCGTACGGGCGTGAGCGCGGCCCGTCACTCAACAACCGGTGAAGGACACCCACTCATGACGACGCCCACGATCGAGCTCAAGCCCTCCGCCAGCCCGCTCTCCGCCGCCGAGCGCGAGGCGATACTGGCCAACCCCGGGTTCGGACGCCACTTCACCGACCACATGGTGACGATCAAGTGGACCGAGGGCCGCGGCTGGCACGAGGCGCAGCTCGTCCCGTACGGGCCGATCTCCCTCGACCCCTCCACCCACGTCCTCCACTACGGCCAGGAGATCTTCGAGGGCCTGAAGGCCTACCGCCAGGCCGACGGCTCGGTCGCCGTCTTCCGCCCCGAGGCCAACGCCCGCCGCTTCCGCAACTCCGCCCGCCGCATGGCCATGGCCGAGCTGCCCGAGGAACTGTTCATCGCGGCCCTGGACGCGCTGCTCGCCCAGGACGCCGACTGGGTCCCGCCGCACGGTGGCGAGGAGTCCCTCTACCTGCGCCCGTTCATGTTCGCCACGGAGGCCGCGCTCGGCGTGCACCCGGCGAACGAGTACCTGTTCATGCTGATCGCCTCCCCGTCCGGCGCGTACTTCGCCGGCGGCGTCAAGCCGGTCACCATCTGGGTCTCCGAGGACTACGTCCGTGCCGTCCCCGGCGGCACCGGCGACGCCAAGACGGGCGGCAACTACGCGGCCTCGCTGCTGCCGCAGGCCGAGGCCGCCAAGAACGGCTGCGACCAGGTCGTCTACCTCGACGCGGTGACCCGCACGAAGGTCGAGGAGAGCGGCAGCATGAACATCGCCTTCGTCTACGGCGACCGGATCGTCACCCCGGCCCTCACCGGCTCGATCCTGGAGGGCATCACCCGCGACTCCCTCCTCCAGGTCGCCCGCGACCTCGGCTACACCGCCGAGGAGAGCGTCGTCACCCTCCAGCAGTGGCGCGAGGACGCCGCCTCCGGCGCCCTGACCGAGGTCTTCGCCTGCGGCACGGCGGCCGTGGTCACACCCATCGGCCACGCCAAGACCAAGGACGCCGCCTGGACCCACGGCGACGGCAACCCCGGCCCCGTCACCCTGCGCCTGCGCGAGGCGCTGCTCGGCATCCAGCGGGGTGTCACGGAGGACAAGCACGGCTGGATGCACAAGCTGGGCTAGTTCTCGACCGTGCTGCTCGGGCCGCCCCGGACTTCGTCTCCGCGGCGGCCCGGTCGCGTACGAGCCGCTGCTGAGAGTCCTCCTCGCGGACGCTTGAGGAGTTGCCCGGGTTGTACTCAATTCGGGGGATTGACCCCGTGGTGGGTGATGCGTTTGCCTCAAGGGAGCCCTCGGCGCGGGGCCGGGGGAGATGCGTCAACGGGGAAACAGGGGGAATCGTGCTCAGAACCATGCGTGGGGTGTCCGTCGCAGCGCTCGCGGGGGCGATGGTCGCGCTGTCGGCGACGTCGGCGGCGCCGGCGCCGAAGCCGGAGACCGAGCGGGTCACACTGTCGGCGACGGGAGAGCAGGGCGACGACGACGCGTACGGACCGGAGTTCAGCACCGACGGCCGGTTCGCGGTGTTCACCGCGAACGCGTCCAACATGGTGCCCGGCGACACCAACGGGCACTCGGACGTCTTCGTGCGTGACCTGCGCAAGGGGACCGTCGAGCGGGTCAGCGTCAGTTCGGACGGCGCGCAGGCCGACATGCCGTCGTCCGCGCAGGCCATCAGTGCCGATGGACGGTACGTCCTGTTCCGCTCCAACGCCAGGAACCTGGTCCACTGGGAGAACCCGCCCACGAACGAGGCGGCCGACGACATCTACCTGCACGACCGGCGCACCGGCACCACCCAGCGGATCAGCGTCGGCTTCGACGGCGGGTCCGCCTTCGCGGCCGGCGCCCACATGTCGGCGAACGCCCGCTACATCGCCTTCAACGCCAAGGCCGACCGGATGGAGAGCGGAGCGCGCGACCTGTTCGGAGCCGTCTACGTCTTCGACCGCCGCACCGGCACCACGGAGCGGATCAGCAACCACAACCGCCCGGACAACCCCGCGCTCCTGCAGGGCCTGAGCGCCGACGGCCGCCACGTGGCGTACACGCAGCTCGTGCCGCGCAGCGGGAACGGCGTCACGTGGGTGCACGACCGACGCACCGGCACCGAGGAACAGGTCAACGTCAAGCCGGACGGCAGCCCCGCCCAGTACTACGCGCTGCCCGCCTCGCTCGCCGCGGACGGCCGGACCATCGCCTTCCACTATCCGAGCGGCGAACTGGTCCCGGGCGAGGCCCCCGGGGAGGGCACCAACCTCTACGTCCGCGACCTGCGCACGGACGTCACCCGGCGCGTCGACCCCGGCCCCGCCGGCGAGGACGGGGCCCGCCAGCCCCTGCTCAGCCCGGACGGCCGGTACTTGGCCTATCAGGCGGATCCGCGTCTGGCGGACGGGCGCCTCGGGCCGGCCAACGTCTACCTCCGCGACCTGCGCACCGGTACCACCCGTCTGGTCAGCGAGTCCGTCGCCGGCGAACCCGTCACGGACGCCTCCGTGTCGGCCGTCTCGGTGAGCGCGGGTGCCGGGCGCATCGGCCTCGGCAGCGAATCCGCCCAGCTCGTCCCGGGCGACACCAACGGCCACTACGACGGCTTCGTCCGCCGCCTCCGCTGAGTTTCCGTGCCCCGCACGAGAGATCACGGGTTCGCATTCTGAGACGGACGGTGAGCACGGGGGCAGATTGTGCCAGACTGCCTCCGTGCTCTCGTTCGCCATGATTATTGGCAGCAGGCGCGCCGGTCCGCAGTGACCGCCACGTACGACCAGGTACGGGCGGACACCGTCGTCCTCGACCCGCGCGCAGACCTCTCGCACCCGCGAGGGGTTTTTCGCTTTTTCTGGCCCACCCGCAGCCGGAGGCGAGAGCGCGAGGGACTATGTGGGGACGGTGGAGCCGGTCATTCCGGTAAAGACCGAGATCCGACACAGGAGCCTTCAGACCATGACCGAAACCAGCGAGCTCGACGATTCGTTCCACGTCTTCGACACCACCCTGCGCGACGGCGCCCAGCGGGAGGGCATCAACCTCACCGTCGCCGACAAGCTCGCCATCGCGCGGCACCTGGACGAGTTCGGCGTGGGCTTCATCGAGGGCGGCTGGCCGGGCGCCAACCCGCGCGACACCGAGTTCTTCGCCCGCGCGCTGCAGGAGATCGACTTCAAGCACGCCCAACTGGTCGCCTTCGGCGCCACCCGCCGGGCGGGCGCGAAGGCGGCGGACGACCCGCAGGTCAAGGCGCTCCTGGACTCGGGTGCCCCGGTGGTCACCCTGGTCGCGAAGTCCCACGACCGCCACGTCGAGCTCGCCCTGCGCACCACGCTGGACGAGAACCTCGAGATGGTCCGCGACACGGTGTCCTTCCTGAAGGAGCAGGGCCGCCGCGTCTTCGTCGACTGCGAGCACTTCTTCGACGGCTACCGCGCGAACCCGGATTACGCCAAGGCGGTCGTGCGGGCCGCCTCCGAGGCCGGCGCCGACGTCGTCATCCTCTGCGACACCAACGGCGGCATGCTCCCCGCCCAGATCCAGGCGGTCGTCGCCACGGTCCTCGCCGACACCGGCGCCCGGCTCGGCATCCACGCCCAGGACGACACGGGCTGCGCGGTGGCCAACACGCTGGCCGCGGTGGACGCGGGCGCGACCCACGTCCAGTGCACGGCGAACGGCTACGGCGAGCGGGTCGGCAACGCCAACCTGTTCCCGGTGGTGGCGGCGCTGGAGCTGAAGTACGGCAAGAAGGTGCTGCCCGACGGGCGCCTGCGCGAGATGACCCGTATCTCGCACGCGATCGCCGAGGTCGTGAACCTCACCCCCTCCACCCACCAGCCCTACGTCGGCGTCTCCGCCTTCGCCCACAAGGCAGGCCTGCACGCCTCCGCCATCAAGGTCGACCCGGACCTGTACCAGCACATCGACCCCGAGCTGGTCGGCAACACCATGCGGATGCTGGTCTCCGACATGGCGGGCCGCGCCTCAATCGAGCTCAAGGGCAAGGAACTCGGCATCGACCTGGGCGGCGACCGCGAGCTGGTCGGCCGGGTGGTCGACCGGGTGAAGGAGCGGGAGCTCAAGGGCTACACGTACGAGGCGGCGGACGCGTCCTTCGAGCTGCTGCTGCGCGCCGAGGTCGAGGGCAAGCCCCTGAAGTACTTCGAGGTCGAGTCCTGGCGCGCGATCGTCGAGGACCGCCCCGACGGCACCCACGCCAACGAGGCCACGGTCAAGCTCTGGGCCAAGAGCGAGCGCATCGTCGCCACGGCCGAGGGCAACGGCCCGGTCAACGCCCTGGACCGCGCGCTGCGGGTGGCGCTGGAGAGGATCTACCCGCAGCTCGCCAAGCTCGACCTGGTCGACTACAAGGTCCGCATCCTGGAGGGCGTGCACGGCACCCAGTCCACGACGAGGGTCCTGATCTCGACGTCCGACGGGGCGGGGGAGTGGTCGACGGTGGGTGTCGCCGAAAACGTCATCGCGGCGTCGTGGCAGGCGCTGGAGGACGCTTACACGTACGGGCTGCTGCGGGCGGGTGTGGAGCCGGCGGAGTAGAGCACCGTACGGAGGTCGCTCAGGGCCGGGGGTGCCACGTGCACGTGGTGCCCCATGGCGGCGGGATCACGACCGCCAGTTGTGACCCTTGGGCGGACACCGGGTCCAGGTCCCAGGCCCCGCGGATGTCATCGAGCACGGCGCGTGCGCCGTAGGGCGACACGGCCAGTTCCTGACGGGCCTCGGCGAGCAGGCCGAGGCCCACGAGCGCGGCGGCGGGCAGCGCGAACGGAAGCAGGCGCAGCGGACCTCTGAGCGGCTCGACCACCGCGCGCCGTATCCGGTGGAGATACGACAGCCTCACCAGTTCCGGAGCGTCATGACCCGCCCTGGTGATGTATCCCCGGCACAGGCTGACGAACAGCGAGATCAGGAACCAGCAGGCCCGCACACCAGGGCCGGAAGTCCTTGTTCTCCCGGATCCCGCGCAGCGACAGCCGCGCGGGTGCCCTCTCCGCGTAGGGAGGCGAGCACATCGCCTCCACCACGGCCTCGACCGTCACCGTCGGCCGCTGAGTCGGCAGTTCGCTCAGCCGTGGATCGTCGAGGCAGGCCCGAACGGCCTTCTTGTACAGCTCCTTCTCGGGCTCACTGGCCCACCACTCGTTCCCCCCGTCGGCCATCGGCGTGCCTACACGTGCCCGTCCTGCCGCGCGAGCCCGAGAAAGGCGGCCCAAGTGCCCGGCGCCACGGTGAGGATGGGGCTGGTGTTCTTGGAGTCGCGGATGTGAACGGCGGAGGGCTGGGTGGCGACCTCGATGCAGTTGCCGCCTTCGCTGCCGCTGTAGCTGGACTTGATCCACTGAAGTGCGGTGCTCATCGGTCTCCTAGCAAGCCGTGCAAGAGGCGCACGCTCTCGTCGGGTGAGAGGGCCTGTGACCGCAGCATTCCATACTTGTGGTGATAGTCGCTGACCTCGTCGGGATCGTCGATGAGGAAGCTGGCGCGCTGTACTTCGAGGTACACGAGGCGTTCGTAGTCCGGCGTTTCCAGCAACACCATGGGGCCGTCGAGGCAGGCATGAGGTGTCCGGTTCATCGGCATGATCTGGCAGCTCATGTGGATGGGCTCGGTGTACTCCAGGATCTGCCTGATCTGGTTCCGTATGACATCCGGTCCGCCGACCTCTCGCCGCAGGATGCTCTCCTCGATGACGAAGTGGCCCACGGGCGGGCGGTCCCGTTGCCAGACCAACTGCCGTTCCATGCGGGACTCCACCCACTGGTCGACGGTCTCACTGCCCAGCGCGGGATACCGGTAGTCGACAACGGCGCGACAGTACTCCCGTGTCTGAAGCAGCCCTGGAACCACCTGAGTCTCATACGACAGGAAGCTCATGGCCTCCTGCTCGTGATCCACCAGCGACTGCGCGAACTGCACCACCTTCTCCCGCACCGGCATCTGCTCCACGAGCACGGCCAGCACCCCACCGGTGCCCAGCAGTTCGTCGAACTGCTCCGCACGGTCCGGCTGGAGTGCCAGCCGCCCCTGCTCGATCGACCCCACCGTGTCCACGCTGATGTTCGCCAGCTCGGCAAGTCTCTCCTGGGTGAGGCGGGCCTTCCTCCGGCAGTGCGCCAGCAGCGCCCCGACCGCACGCCACGAACTGACCTTCCTGGGCTTCTTGGCCGTGTGCATGGCTGTCCCTTTCCCCCGTCGGCACACGAACTCCTCGTAGTGAGGTCGTAGTAACCAGAACTACGACCTCACCCACTGCCTCACACTAGTGACTCCCTGTGACAGTCGCTCCATGAACGCCCAAGCCCAACTCCTCCGAGCCCGCACCGCCCTCTACCCCCGTGACCGCAGGTCGGTGGGCGTCGCCAGGGACCTCACCCGCGTCACCCTCGCCGACTGGGGCCTGACCGGCCGGAGCGACGACGTACTGCTCTGCATGAGCGAACTCGCCACCAACGCCCTCCTGCACGGCGTACCGCCGAACCGCTGCTTCCAGCTCTCCCTGACCCTCACCACCGACGGAGTCCTCCGCGTCGAGGTCCACGACAGCGGGCCGGGCGAAGTCCGCGTACCGAAGCCGAGGCCGGACGCGGAGGAGGGGCGCGGGCTGCTGCTGGTGGCGGCGCTGGCCGACGACTGGGGCGTGAGGGAACGGGATCCGGGCAAAGTCGTCTGGTGTGAGTTCCGGGGCTGCCAGGTGCCTTGACGGTCTACTGGGCCGCCAGTTCACTCGCGGCGTGGGGTAAGTCATGAGTGGACCACGAGAGCCAAGGGGGAAGCTCCATGCGAAGAACCGCCCTGCTCGCCTCCGCCGCACTGCTGGCGGCCCTGCTGCCGATGGTGTCCGCCCAAGCGGCCGACGATCCCGCCCCGGTCCCCGTGGACCGCTTCGAAGGCGAGGTCCCCTTCGCCAAACCGCCCGCCGAAGGCATCTTCACCTGGGGCAGCGACAGCGACGACCCGCCCGAGCTCCGGCTGACCGCCCGCGAGGACGCCCCCGAGGGCGAAAAGGTCCTCACCGGCGCCTACGACATCAGCGGCTACGGCGGTTTCACCCACGGCTTCGCCTTCGCCGAGCCCGCCCACGACTGGTCCGCTCACAAGGGCATCCGCTTCTGGTGGGACGGCCAGGACAACGGCAAGAAGATCGCTTTCGAGATCAGGGACGGCGGCGCCGACGGCGAGGCCTCCGAACTCTGGACGACCTCCTTCACCGACGACTTCACCGGCTGGAAGCAGGTGGAGATCCCCTTCACCGACTTCACCTACCGCACCGACTACCAGCCCGTCGGCGGCATCGACCAGGTCCTCGGCCTCACCGAGATGTGGGGATACGCCGTCACCCTCCCCGTCGGCGTCAAGGGCGAGTTCGCCATGGACGCCGTCGAGCTGTACGGCAGGGCCGACCAGTCGCTGCGCGCCTCCGTCACCACCGACGCGGCCGTGTACCCGGTCGACGAGGGCGGTACGGCGGCCGTGCAGGTCACCGTCGCCACCACCGGCTCCGCCCCGATCGACGAACCCGTGACCGTCACCTACGAGACGACCACGACCGGCACCGCCGACCCCGGCCAGGACTACACCCCGGCCGCCGGCACCCTCACCTTCCCCGCGGGCACCGCCTCCGGCACCTCCCGCACCCTCCGCCTCCCCACGCTCAAGGACCGGTCCGCCGAGTCCGCCGAGACGATCTCGCTGAAGCTCACGGTCACCGGCGCCAAGCCCCCGGCCGAGAACCCGCAGCTCGTCGTCGACGCGCACGGACTGCCGTATCTGAACAGCAGGTTGCCGGTGCACAAGCGCGTCACCGACCTGCTCTCCCGTATGTCCCTGGCGGAGAAGGCCGGCCAGATGACCCAGGCCGAGCGCGGTGCCGTCGTCACGGCTCCGGGGGACATCGCCGCGTACGATCTCGGCTCGCTGCTGTCCGGCGGCGGTTCCACTCCGACGCCCAACACCCCCGAGGCGTGGGCGAAGATGATCGACGCCTTCCAACTCCGGGCGCAGGCGACGCGGTTCCAGATCCCGCTGATCTACGGCGTCGACGCGGTGCACGGCCACAACAACCTGGTTGGCGCCACGATCATGCCGCACAACATCGGGATCGGGGCCGCGAGAGATCCCCGACTCGCCTACAGAACCGGCGCGGTGACCGCCGCCGAGGTCCGAGCCACCGGCATCCCCTGGGACTTCGCCCCCTGCCTCTGCGTCACCCGCGACGACCGCTGGGGCCGCTCCTACGAGGCCTTCGGCGAGGACCCGGCCCTCGTGGACGCCATGGAGACCGTCATCCAGGGCCTCCAAGGCGCCCGGGACGGACGGGACTTGAAGCGCCCCGACAAGGTCCTGGCCACCGCCAAGCACTTCGTCGGCGACGGCGGCACCGAGTACGGCTCCTCCACCACCGGCACCTACACCATCGACCAGGGCATCACCAAGGTCACCCGGCAGCAGCTGGAGGCCGTCCACCTGGCGCCGTACACCACGGCCGTCGACCGGGGCGTCGGCACGGTCATGCCCTCCTTCTCCTCGCTCGACATCGCGGGCGACGGCCAGGGCCCGGTGAAGATGCACGCCCGCGCCGACATGATCAACGGCGTACTGAAGGGCCGTATGGACTTCGACGGCTTCGTCATCAGCGACTGGGCCGCCATCGACCAGCTTCCCGGCGACTACGCCTCCGACGTCCGTACGTCGGTCAACGCGGGCCTCGACATGATCATGGTCCCGTACGCGTACAAGGACTTCCACGCCGCGCTCGTCGACGAGGTCGAGGCGGGCCGTGTCAGCGAGCGGCGGATCGACGACGCCGTCGCGCGCATCCTCACGCAGAAGTTCCGGCTCGGGCTGTTCGAGAAGCCGTACGCCGACACCAGCGGCGCCTCCGAGATCGGCTCCGCCGGACACCGGGCCGTGGCCCGGCAGGCGGCCGCCGAGTCGCAGGTGCTGCTGAAGAACGCGGGCGGTGTGCTGCCTCTGAAGAAGGCGCGGAAGGTCTACGTGGCCGGCTCCAACGCCGACGACATCGGCAACCAGACCGGCGGCTGGACCGTCACCTGGCAGGGCTCCTCCGGTGACATCACGCCCGGCACGACCATCCTGGAGGGCATGCGGAACGCCGGGGGAGACGTCACCTACTCCAAGGACGCCTCCGCGCCGACCAGCGGTCACGACGTCGGTGTGGTCGTCGTCGGCGAGACCCCCTACGCCGAGGGCATGGGCGATGTCGGCAACGGTCATGACCTGGAGCTGAGTGCCGCCGACAAGGCCGCCGTCGACAAGGTGTGCGCCGCGATGAAGTGCGCGGTGCTGATCGTCTCCGGGCGCCCCCAGCTCATCGGCGACCGACTCGGCGACATCGACGCCCTCGTGGCGTCCTGGCTGCCGGGCACGGAGGGCGACGGGGTGGCCGACGTCCTCTACGGCAGGCGGCCCTTCACCGGGCAGCTCCCCGTGACCTGGCCGAAGTCCGAGGCGCAGCTGCCGATCAACGTCGGTGACACGGCGTACGACCCGCAGTACCCGTACGGCTGGGGCCTGACGACCCTGACCAAGGTGCCGGAGGGCGGCCGGGCGACGCTGACGGCGCTCGGCATCGCGGCCGGAGCGGCGGAGAGGGCCGGTGCTGACAAGGCGGGGCGTGCGCTCGTCACCAAGGCCCGGCTGATCGTCCAGCAGAAGGTGGGCCAGGCCGTCACGGCGGCGGTCGCCAAGCCCTTCGCGGACGCGGACCACCTGCTGCTGACCGGACGGTACGGAGAGGCGGTGGAGAAGCTGACGGCGGCGTATCGGGCGGCTTGATCCACCGTTTCCCGCTCACGCTTTCCCGCTCGCCCGGATGAGCCTTTTTTGTTGGCTTTCGGGTAGCTTCGAAGTATGAAGGTCGCAATATCGACCCGTAGCTTTGCCGGACTGCTGACCGCGCTGGCGCTCGCCGTCCTGACGGCCCTGGTCGTCCTGATGGCGGGCGCCCCGCGCGCGGAGGCGGCCACCAGCGTCTCGACGATCGCCGAGGCCCTGCGCGAGGACCCCGTCTACGTCGATCCGGCCGCGTCCGACCAGCTGTCGGAGTCCGAGGCGGACGCCCTGGCCAAGCAGATCGAGGATGCCGACAAGCCCCTCTTCGTCGCCGTCCTGCCCGACGACTATCCCAAGCAGGACCTGTTCACCGACCTGCGCACCGCCACCGGCGTGACCGGCCTGTACGCGATCCGCCTCGGCGACGAATTCGACGCCCGGGCCGACTCCGCGGTCCTGTCGCAGACCGCCGTGCGGAACCTGGTCAACAGCGTCCGGGGCGAGGGCGACGCGGGGACCCAGCTCGACGACTTCAGCGACCGTGCCGTGACCAACATGGGCGGCTCGGCCCCCTCCTCCTGGGGTTCCGCCGACGGCGACACCGGAGTGTCGACCGCCGCGCTGATCACCGCCGGCGCGGTCCTGGTGGCGGGCGGCACGGGCGCGTACGCGATCGTCCGGCGCAACCGGCGCCGGCACGAGGAGGAGCAGCGGGCCGCGCTGGAGAAGCTGCGGGTCGTCGTCGACGAGGACATCACCGCCTTCGGCGAGGAACTGGACCGCCTCGACTTCCATCCGGGCGAACCGGGCGCGGACGACGCCATGCGAGCGGACTACGAGCGGGGCCTGGACGAGTACGAGAAGGCGAAGAAGTTCATGGCGGAGGCCGGCAGGCCCGAGGACGTGCGGGCCGTCACCCAGGCCCTGGACGACGGCCGCTTCTCGCTCGCCCGGCTGGCCGCCCGCCGCGAGGCCCGGCCGCTGCCCGAACGGCGCCCGCCCTGCTTCTTCGACCCCCGCCACGGCCCCTCGGTCGCCGACGCGACCTGGACGCCGCCGGGCGGCGAATCCCGCGATGTCCCGGTCTGCGCGGCCGATCGGACCCGCCTGGCCGACGGCCGCGACCCGGTGGTGCGCGAGGTCGACACCGAGCAGGGCCGCCGCCCGTACTGGGAGGCGGGACCCGCCTACGGCCCCTGGGCGGGCGGCTACTTCGGCGGCGGCATCCTGCCCGGCCTGCTCATCGGCACGCTGCTCGGCAGCATGATGGCCAGCCCGGCCTACGCGGCCGACTACGGCTCCGGTTACGGCGACTTCGGCGGCGCCGGCTACGAGGGCGGCGACGTCTCCGGCGCGGACTTCCAGACCGACGACTTCACCGGCGGATTCGGCGGCGGGGACTACGGGGGCGGCGGATTCGGCGGCGGGGACTTCGGCGGCGGGTTCTGACGCCTGGGGGCAGGCAGGGGAACGGGCACGGGCCCGGCGCGGAACGGCGCCGGGCCCGTGGGACGTCGTACGAAGTGCTGGGGTGCGCGTGGGTCAGAGACCGGCCGCCGCCGAGGCGATCGCGGAGGCGAAGGTCGAG
The DNA here is from genome assembly GCF_040295365.1 of Streptomyces sp. NPDC002838. Lineage (NCBI taxonomy): Bacteria > Bacillati > Actinomycetota > Actinomycetes > Kitasatosporales > Streptomycetaceae > Streptomyces > Streptomyces sp. NPDC002838. The sequence continues at coordinate 83,334 of NZ_JBEOVF010000005.1, forward strand.
ACCTCGGTGTAGACGCCGGGGGCGTCGGGGCGGGCGCAGCCGTCGCCCCAGCTGACTATGCCGACCTGGATCCAGGCGCCGGCGTTGTCCCTGCGGAACATCGGGCCGCCGGAGTCTCCCTGGCAGGTGTCGACGCCGCCCGCGTCGAAGCCGGCGCAGATCTCCTCGCCGGGGACGAGGCCGTTGTAGAGGCCGCCGTAGGCGCGGCAGGTGGCGTCACTGATGAACGGCACCGTGGCCTTGAGCAGGTACCGCTGCTGGGCGCCGCCCTCGCGGGCCGCTCCCCAGCCGGCGACGGTGAAGTTGCCGGTGTTGTACTGCGTGTTGGTGGCGATCTTCAGCGTCGGCAGGTTGATCGGCTGGGCGAGCTTGATCAGCGCCCAGTCCTTGCCGGTGCCGTTGTAACCGGGGGCCCGGTAGACGTACGTGGAGCGAACCTGGACGCGGCCGGTGGTGGACTGGAGGTCCACGACGCCGGCGGTGGCGGTGATGCTGGTGTTGCGGCCGGTGCCGCTGACGCAGTGCGCGGCGGTGAGCACGATCTGCTGGGTGTACAGCGCGCCGCCACAGCCCATGGAGAGCCGGACCATGAACGGGAACTCGCCCTGCGCGGCACGGGTTCCGCCGACGACGGGCGAGGGGGCGGCGTTGGCCGCCGAGACGGGCTGAAGACTGGCGATCGCGAGGGCGGCGGCGCCGACGGCCGCGCATCTCTTGAGGGCCGTGAGGAGTCTCTTCAACGTGATGCCTTTCGTGGGGGGTTGACCTGGGGGCGGTGCACCGGAAACACGGAATTGACGTGCGCATGCCAAAAGCGGCAATAAAGAATTGCCTCTTCGGTGGCATGGGCAGGACAAAACTGCTGCTGGATTATGGGAACGCCGGAAGCGCATGCACAAGGGGTGGGATTCGGCCACCGCTGACCGGTTGTCCTACGGTCGGCGCGGTGGCCGACTCCCGATGACGGCGACGGCGTACCGCTCCCCGGCGGCATGCCACCACTTCGGTGGCGAGGGACCGTCGACGACGGAGGACGGCTGGCTCGGATGCAGACCCAGCCGTCGATCCAGTCGATCCCCCGTTCACGCAGTCAGGCGCGGAGGGCGGCGAGGGGATGCGGACGGCCGTCGGAGTTCTCGTACGCGGTGACGGCGACCCATTCGGGGTGCGTTCCGGAAGCGGCGGTCATACGGGCCATGACGCGGGAGTACGACCCTGATCCGCGCCCCTTTTCTTCCGGGCCCGCACGCCCACCGCCCCGCCCGCCGTGGCGAGGGACAGGGCGACCAGGCCCGCGCTGGCCCACAGCGGCGACCGGTATCCGCCCCCGGCGTCGATCGCCGTACCGCCGAGCCAGGGCCCGAACGCGGCGCCCACGTTGAAGGCCGCCGTCGCGAAGCCGCCGGCCAGGGTGGGGGCGCCGGGGGCCGCGTAGAGCACCTGGGAGATCAGGGTCGATCCGACGCCGAAGGAGAGGGCGCCCTGCACGAGGACGAGCGCGAGCGCCACGACCGGCTCCCCGGCGCCGAGCGCGAAGCCCACCCACCCGGCGCACAGCGCGAGGCCACCCGCACCCACCACCATCGCGGGCCGCCGGTCGGCGTACCGCCCACCGACCCGAACCCCGACGAACGCCCCAAGGCCGAACAGGGCGAGCACGACCGGCACCCAACCGTCGTCCATCCCCGTGACATCGGTGACGAGAGGCGCGAGATAGGTGAACGCGCAGAAAGTCGCCCCGTTCACCAGCGCGCCGAGCAGCAGGACGACCAGCAGCCGAGGATTGCGCAGCGATCGCAACTCGCCCCGCAGCGAGGGTCGTACCGACTCGGCGGCCCCGCCCGGCACCGACCGCGCCACCGCCACCACGGCGGGCACGGACACGACCGCCACCGCCCAGAACGCCGAACGCCAGCCCCAGAGTTGCCCGAGCAGCGCCCCGGCCGGCACCCCCACGACACACGCCAGCGTGACCCCGCCCAGCAGCATGGACGTGGCCCGCCCTTTGGCGTCCGGCTCGACCATCCCGACGGCGGCCACCAGGGCGACTGCCAGAAATCCGGCGTTGGCGAGCGCACCCACGACCCGCGTGGCGAGCAGCACCCCGAAACTGTCGGTCACCGCACCGACGACATGAACGGCGAGAAAGACCAGGAGGAACCCCAGCAGGGCCCCTCGCCGCGACCACCGCCGGGCGAGCCCGGCCATCACGGGCGCCCCGACCACCATCCCCACGGCGAAGGCGGAGGTCAGCGCCCCCGCGGCAGGGACGGACACCTGGAGGTCCCGGGCGATGTCCGGCACCAGCCCGGACAGCATGAACTCGGACGTCCCCTGGGCGAACACGGCAACGCCCAGCAGAAACAACGCGAACGGCATGAAGAAACTCCGCACCCCGAAGTCGAAGAAGTCGTACACGACACGACGACCCGGCGGTCCGGCGGCAGCGTCAGCCCGACCTCAGCCCGACATCACGAACAGCCACCGGAGAGCCGGTGGCCGGAGTCTGGACGCTTCGGGGCTGGACACGGAGGCAGGCTAGCGGGAGCCGGGGAGTGGAAGCCACTGGGTTTTTCAGTACGAGGGCGAGCGAAGTCAGGCCTTCGATTGAGGACAGTTCTTGACCTATATCCCCCCTACGGTGTCGTCATGACCTCTCCCGATGGGCCGGAGCCCCAGGCCTTCCCTTCCGCGGTCGCTCTCGACACCTGGCTGACCGCCCACGGCGCCCTCCACTCCGGCCTCTGGGTGAAGATCGCCAAGAAGGACTCGGGTCTGCCCTCCGTCACCGCCGCGGAGGTCAACGACGTGGCTCTGTGCCATGGCTGGATCACGGGTCAACGCAAGGGCCTCGACGCCGAGTGCTACCTCCAGAAGATCACCCCGCGCAGGCCCGGCAGCCTCTGGTCGATGGTCAATGTGCGGAGGGTGCGGGAGCTGACGGCGGCCGGCCGCATGCGCCCCGCAGGCCTCGCGGAGGTGGAGGCCGCGAAGGCGGACGGCCGCTGGGAGGCGGCGTACGAGTCGCAGCGGGAGGCCGCGATCCCCGACGATCTCGCCGCCGCGCTGGATCAGAACCCTAGCGCCAGGGCGGCCTTCGAAAGCCTCGGCAGGACGGACCGCTACCTCACCATGCTCCCGCTCCTCCGCGCCCGCACCCCGGACGGCCGCGCAACCCAACTGGCGGCGGCCGTCGCCGGACTGACGCGGGGATGACACGCCGCCCGCCGCGGACTCACGCGTTCTTGATCGCCGAGATGTCGAAGTTCAGCTTGATCTTGTCGGAGACCAGGACTCCGCCCGTCTCCAGCGCCGCGTTCCACGTCAGACCGAACTCGGAGCGCAGGATCTGCGCCTTGCCCTCGAAGCCGACGCGCTCGTTGCCGAAGGGGTCCTTGGCGGCGCCGTTGAACTCGAGGTCGATGGTGAGCGGCCGGGTGACGCCGAGGACGGTCAGGTCGCCGGTGATGCGGTAGTCGTCGCCGCCGAGGGACTCCGCCCGGGTGGAGCGGAAGGTCATGGTCGGGAACTCGTCCGTCTTGAAGAAGTCCGAGCTCTTGAGGTGACCGTCGCGGTCCGGGGACCCGGTGTCGATGCTTTCCATCTTGACGTCGATGGAGGCCGTGGACGCGGTCGGGTCGGTGCCGTCCAGATGCAGCGAGCCGCTGAAGTCGAGGAACTTGCCCTTGACGTTGGTGACCATGGCGTGGCGCGCGACGAAGCCGAGCGTGGAGTGCGAGGGGTCGATCGTGTAGTCGCCGGTGAGTGCGGCGAGGTCGGGGTTCGTGCTCATGACCTGCTCCCATCGAATGATGTTGAATCTTTAACTAGGTCAGCGATGCTGACCGTAGACCTATTCCATTCAGCTTTCAACATCATTGGCGCGGTTTGTCGAAACGCGCGCGGCGTTCGTGACGTGCGCCCGTGCGGAGGACCGATTGGATCTCCGGCCGAAGTGGTACCCAGAGATCATGACCTCGGTCGCGGTGCTGGTCGAGCTGCTGCGCACGGACACGGCAGGCGGCCACGTCAAGTGCTGGGAGCGCTTCGCGGAGAGCGCCGCGCGCCTCCCGGAAGCCGTACACGGCGGCCCGGACGGCCCGTACGGTCCGGGGCTGGATCTGACCGTCTACTTCCTCGGGGAGCGGGAACGGGTCGAGACCCTCTCGCCGCGCGTACGGTTCGTCATGCTGCGGCCGGTGCTCAGCACGGCCGCGCTGATGTCGGCCGACGGCGCGGAGGACGTCTGCGACCTCGCCCCCCACCACCCGCGACTGGCCGCGCTGCTCCCACGGCACGACGTCTGGCACCTGACACACAGCTTCGCGTACGCCGCCACCGCCGTCCGGCTCGCCCGGCGCGCGGCCCGTAAGGGCGCCCCGGCGCCGCGGCTCGTGGGCTCCGTGCACACCGACGTGCCGTTGCTGGCCTCGGTCTACGCCCGCTACCTGGCCGACCGGTGGCTGCCCGGCACGCACCCGGCCGTGGACGGTTTCCTGGCGGAGCGGGCGGAGACCTGGCTGCGCCGACGGCGTGACCGGATGCTGGACAGCTGCGCACGGGTTCTCGTCCCCACCCCGGCGGGCCAGGCGGAACTGGCCCCGGTGCTTGGCCCCCACCGGGTCTCCCTCCTCCGCCGCGGCATCGACCACGAGCGCTTCCGGCCCGACAACACGGCCCGGGCCCGGCTCGCCGGGGAGTACGGCGTGCCGACGGACCGTCCGCTGGTGCTGTTCGCCGGCCGGCTGGACGCCACCAAGGGCGTGCCGTTGCTGGCGGAGAGCGTGCGCGGGGTGCGGCAGCGGGGGAGGGCGGTGCACCTCGTCATGGCCGGCTCCGGCGTGGAGGAGGGCGAGGTCCGGCGGTTGCTCGGCCCGGACGTCACACTGCTCGGCTCGCTCCCACAGGACCGGCTGGCGCGGGTGTACGCGGGCTGCGACATCTTCGCCTTCCCGTCCCGTACGGAGACCTGCGGCAACGTCGTCGCCGAGGCGATGGCGAGCGGCCTGGCGGTCGTGCTGCCCGAGGGCGCGCGAACCGCGCAGTGGCTGGCCGCGCCGGGCCAGGACGGCATCGTCGTACGCCGTGACGACCCCCGGGACTGGTCGGACGCCCTGTGCGCGCTGGTCGACCGACCGCGGCTGCTGGCGACGGTACGGCGGCGGGCGGCGACCACGGCCAGGCAGACGCACCCGTCGTGGGACCGGGTGCTGACGGAGGACCTCCTGCCGGTCTGGCTCCCACGGGCCACGTCGGGGCGCCGGAATGCCGTACGGGTGGCGTGACGCGGGAGGGGGCGCCGATACGGTGCACGTGGCGTGAGCCGACACGGCAGGTGCGGGGTGAGCCGTACGGGTTTGGGGGCGGTGTTGGGTCGGGGTTGCCGTGGGTTTGGGGGCGGTGTTGGGTCGGGGTTGCCGTGGGTTTGGGGGCGGTGTTGGGTCGGGGTTGCCGTGGGTTTGGGGGCGGTGCTGGTCCGGGGTTGCCGTGGGCGCCTGGGCCTGCTGGTCCGGGATCGCCGTGAGCCCGGAAGGCCGCTGGTCCGGGATCGCCGTGAGCCCGGAAGGCCGCTGGTCCGGGAGCCCCGTCGGCCGGGAAGTCCCCGGCCCGGCAGCCGCCCGGCCAGGCCCGCGCTCACCTCTCACCGGGATCCCGGTGCTGCGGCGGCCGAGCTGCCACCCGTGCCAGGGCCCCCGCCGCCTGCCCGGCTCACACCGGCCCGGCGCGCAGGCCTGACCTGAGCGCCCCGGTTCCACCGCGCTTCGGCCCCGTCGCCCGCTCCGGCATCACCTCAACCTCACAGCCGCTCCACTCACCGCAAGCTCACCCCACTCCGCTCACCCCCCCCGCCGATCCTCCTGTCATGCAGCGCAGCGACCAGCGGCGACGAGTCCAGGCTCACGATCCCGGCGGTCACCACGGCCAGCCCGGTGACGGTGACCGCGCTCACGGGCCAGCCGGTGTGGACGGCCTCGCCGAAGGCCGCGATGCCCACCGTCACCGCCACCACCGGCTCCGTGGCGTCGAGCACCGTCATGCTCGCGGCCAGCGGGCCCTGCTGGAAGGCACTCTGGATGAGCAGCAGCCCGCCCACGCTCGCGACGACGAACGCGTACGGCTGCCAGGAGGCCAGCGCCGTGAGGAGACCGAGCCGGAACCGGTCCACCGTCGCGGCCAGCAGGACGGACTGGGTGCCCATGACCGCTCCGGCCGCCAGTGCCGTGGCTGACGCCCGCCAGGGCCCGGACAACAGCCGCGCGGCTGCCAGCGCGCCGCAGGCCAGGGCGCCGGTCGCGCCCAGGATCAGCAGCCAGGACAGCAGATCCGCCGCCCCGGTACGGCCTCCGTGCGGGCGGGCGGAGGCCAGGGCCAGGGCCAGCCCGGCGGCCACCGCGAGGGTGCCGAACCACTCCCGAGGGCCCAGTGTCACGCGGTGCAGCCGTGCCGACAGCGGGACCGCGAAGATCAACTCGGCGACGATCAGCGGCTGCACGAGGCTGAGCGGCCCGTAGGCCAGGGCCAGCGACTGGAAGCCGTAGGCGAGCACGGCCAGCCCGATGCCGTACCGCCACCACCGGTCCCGTACCAGATGGGCCAACAGGCGCCAGGAGAGCGCCTCCTCGTCCGGCCGCGCTCCGGCCGCCCATTGCTGGAGCACCCCCGCGACGGCGAAACAGACACCCGCGGCGAGCGAGGCGACAACGGCGACCGGCACGCTGGGACGGTCCTAGTCCGTGTCGGTCCGGCTCGGCGCCTGCGTCGCCTCCCGGGTGTGGACGTACAGCCCGCGTCGGTCCCCGACGTCGAGATGCTGGGGGAGGGGCAGTTCGTAGCGGACGGGGCGGCTGTGGTCGGCCAGTTGGCGGCGTGGGTTGTAGACCTGGTTGAACTTCCACAGCATGCGGGCGAAGTTGGTCTGGCCGTGCAGGAGGTTGCGGCCGAGGATGCGCGCCGCGCCGAACGCGGTCCGCAGCCCCAGGTGCTTGCGGTTGATCACCGCCTGGGTGCGGACGAGTTCCTCGTAGAAGCGCTCCAGGGGGAGCTTCGTGGGAACCACCGCGTGCTGGATGTCGAAGAGGCGGTAGTCGCGCGTGGTGAGCCGACGCGACTCCGTGTGCCAGATCTCCGTACCGGGATACGGCGTCATCACGGTGAAGTGGACGATCTCCGGCACGGACAGCGCGAACTCCCTGACGACCCGGAACCGTTCCTCGTCCCAGCCCGGGTCGACGATCAGGTTGAGGGCCACCTGGATGCCCAGCTTGCGGGCCGTCTCCAGCGCCCGGAGGTTCTCGTCGGGGCTGACCCTCTTGCGGTACAGCTCCAGCCCCTCCGCGTCGATGGCCTCCATCCCGAGGAACATGTAGCGCAGCCCCAGCCGCGCCCACCGTTCGAAGACCTCGGGGTGGCGCAGCAGTACGTCGCTGCGGGTCTCCAGGTAGTACTGCTTGCGGATCCGGCGGCGTTCCACCTCGGCGGCGATGGCGTTGCCGTGCTCGGGCCGGATGAAGGCGACGTCGTCGACGATGAACACGTTGGGCTCACGGATCCGCGCCAGGTCCTCCGCCGCGGCCTCGGGCGACGCCTTGCGGTAGCTGCGGCCGTAGAACGTCCACGCGGAGCAGAACGAACAGTCCCACGGACAGCCGCGGGTGAACTCGATCGAGGCGCACGGGTCGAGCTCGCCGATGAAGTAACGGCGGCGGTTGCGCATCAGGTCACGCGCCGGGAGCGGGGCGTCGATGCTGTGCAGCATCAGGGGCGCGGGACCGCGGCCGGCGGCGGTGACGATCCCCGGAACGCCGTCCACCCCTCCGTCGCGGACCGCCTCCAGCAGCGGCGCGACCACCGGCTCGCCCTCGCCGCGGACCACCGCGTCCACCGCGCCCTTCGCCTGTTCCAGCACCTCCTCCGCCACGAAGGACACGCTGTGGCCGCCGAAGAAGACGAAGCAGCCCGGCACGGCCCGCTTGACGTCCGCGGCCAGCTCGATCGCCTCCGGGATGTTCGCCAGGTAGTTCAGGGAGACCCCGAGCGCCTCCGGCCGGAAGGACGCGACCTCCTTGCGCAGCCGATCCCGGCCGAGCACCTGGAGGTCCACGACACGGACCTCGTGGCCGGCGTCGCGAGCGGCGCCCGCCACCCGCTCGAGGCCGAGGGGTTCGAGGCGCAGGAAGATCTCGGAGTACATCAGGGCGCTGGGGTGGACGAGCAGCACACGCATGGTCAACCTCGCCACGGGAGCGGACGGAACCGGAGGAACCGGAACGAAAAGGGTGCCCCCTTCGTATCCGGCGAACCCACGTCCCGCACCACCCGTTCCGCCGCCTGGCGGCACCGCGCGGCACGCAGGAGTGGTCCTGCCGCGTCGGGTACGGGACCGAAGGAACGCCTGCCCCGCGCACCCGCCCCGGAACGGCGGGCGTCGCTTCGGGTGAGCTCGCTGTGGCCGCACGGGTCACGGAACTGGCGTGGGCGGCCGTGGAGGCGTGTCCTGGAAGCAGCGGATCCGTATCGAGCACGGCGGCGGCCGCCTCCGGGTCCGACGTCCCGCCCCACCTCCTGACCCCACACCGAGGAACGCCCCCCCCCACCGACGATCCGGACGACAGCGCAGGGAGACCGACTCGTGACACACACCGGCTCCGGCTCCACCTACGACCCCGAGACGGGCGCCGTACCCCGCCGATCCGGAACCAACTCGTCCGCGGCCCGGGAGCGCCGGGCGCCACCGCGCCGTGACACGCGCGTGGCCCTCGTCACCGGTGCTTCCTCGGGCATCGGCGCCGCCACGGCACGGCGCTTCGCCGCGGGTGGCTGGCAACTGGTCCTCAGCGGGCGGGACCGGCGCGCTCTGGAGGAGACGGCCGCCGGTACCTCGGCCGTCGTCCTGCCCGCCGACCTCGCCGCCCCGGACGGTCCACGGCAGCTGGCCGAGTCGGCGCTGCGCGCGACCGGCCGGATCGACGCCCTCGTCGCCGGGGCGGGCATCGGCTGGGCCGGCCCCTTCGTCACCATGCCGCGCACCGCCATCGACCAGGTGCTGAACGTGGACCTGACCGCCACGCTCCACCTCGTACGGGAGGTACTGCCCGCCATGGTGGCGGCCGGCCGGGGGCGTGTGGTGCTCGTCGGCTCGGTCGCGGGCTGTGTGGGCGTGCGGAACGAAGCGGTGTACTCCGCCGCCAAGTCGGGCGTGGCCGCGTTCGCCGAGGCGCTGCGGCAGGAACTGCGCGGGACCGGCGTGGGCGTGACGCTCGTGACGCCCGGCCCCGTGGACACGGCCTTCTTCGACCGACGCGGCACCCCCTACCAGCGGTCCCGGCCCCGCCCCACGTCGCCCGGCCGCGTGGCCGGCGCCGTCTGGGACGCCGTACGGCTGGGCCAGGACGACGTCTACGTGCCCGGCTGGCTCACGCTCCCGGGCCGGGTGCGCGGCATCGCCCCTTCGCTGTACCGCCGACTGCTGCACCGCTTCGGCTGACGTGACACCGCTTCAGCCGGTAGAAGGCATGGTCATGACCCCACAGCGTCGTGCCGTCCCCTTCCGCGCGCACCGAGCCCTGCCCCGCCTCACCCGCCGGGCCGTCCTGCTCGCGGCGGCCCTGGCGGCGTCCGGTGCCACGCCGCGCTCCTCCCGCAACTCCCCCCGCACGGCCGACGCCGACCCGTACGACACCCTGCGCCGACGCTGGCTCGACATCGCCCTCGGCACCGGCTACGACCCCACCGCCGAGCCGTACGCCTCCCGCCTCGCCCGAACCGGCGAACTCGCCCGCGGCTTCCGCGCCACCATGGCCCCCACCGCCACCTCCCTCTGGCCCGGCCTCGCCTACGACCCGCCCGCCGGCGTCACCCGGAGCTACGCCCGCCTGTGGACCATGACCCGGGCGTACGTCCAGCCGAACACCGGCTCCACCGCCGACCCCGCCCTCCTCACGGACGTACTCCGCGGCCTCGACCACCTCGCCTCCACGGTCTACAACCCCTCCACCACCCGTTACGGCAACTGGTGGGAATGGCAGATCGGCAGCCCCCGCCTCCTGATGGACATCACGGCCGCCCTCCACGACCACCTCACCCACCACCGGCGAGCCGCCGCCTGCGCCGCCGTCGACCACTTCGTCCCGGACGCGATGCTGACCGACTACTCCGGAACCTCCACCGGCGCCAACCGCGTCGACCTGTGCCGCTCCGTCGCCCTGCGCGGCATCCTCGGCCGGACGCCGGCCAAGATCACCCTCGCCCGCGACGCGCTCTCCCCGGTCTTCCCGTACGTCACGACCGGCGACGGCCTCTACGCCGACGGCTCCTTCGTCCAGCACACCTGGGTCGCCTACTCGGGGACGTACGGCCAGGTCATGCTCGACGGACTCGGCCGGCTCTTCGCCCTGCTCGCCGGATCCGCGTGGGAGGTGACCGACCCGAACCGGCAGATCGTCCTCGACAGCGTCGAACACGCCTACGCGCCGCTGATCCACGACGGCCTGGTGATGGACAGCGTCAACGGCCGTGCCATCAGCCGGGGCCACCTCAGGAGCGACGACCGCCACGTCCTGCGCGGCGACCACTACCACGGGCAGGGGATCATCGCGGCGATCGCCCTGCTCGCCGACGGCGCGAGCGCGACCGAGCGCGACCGCTGGCACGCGCGTATCAAGGGCTGGATCGAACGGGACACCGTCTCCCCGATCCTGACGGCCCCTCAGTACGACGTGGCCGACCTCGCCCGGCTGCACACGGTCGCCGCCTCACCGCTCCCGGCCGCCCCCGCACCCACTGGACACCGCCTCTTCCCGGCCATGGACCGCGCCGTCCACCGCCGCCCCGGCTTCACCGCGAACATCGCCATGGCCAGCGACCGCATCGCGTACTACGAGTGCGGCAACGGCGAGAACCCACGCGGATGGCACACGGGCGCCGGAATGCTCTACTGGTGGGCCGGCGGACGAAGCGATCACTACACGGACTGGTTCTGGCCGACCGTCGACTGGTACCGCCTCCCCGGCACCACCGTCTCCACCAAGCGGCTCCCCGACCGGGCGGGCGGCGAGTGGGGCGAGCCCAAACCCGACGTACGGTGGGTCGGCGGTACGACCGACGGCCAATACGCGGCGATCGGCCAGCACCTGAAGGGGCTGGACTCCACTCTCGAGGCCCGCAAGTCGTGGTTCTGCCTCGCCGACGCCGTGATCTGCCTGGGCGCGGGCATCACCTGCACGGACGGCGTCCCCGTCGAGACGGTCGTCGACAACCGCAACCTGGGGGAGGGCGGCACCCAGCCCTTCGCACGCGGCCACGGCTGGGCCCACCTGGAGGACCACGGCGGCTGGATCGTGCCCGGCGGCGATCTGCGGACCCTCCGCGAGGACCGCACCGGCGCCTGGTCCGACATCAACACCACCGGTACGACCGAGCGCCGCACCCGCCGCTGGCAGACCCTCTGGCTGGACCACGGCACCGACCCGACGGACGCCACGTACGTCTACGTCCTCCTGCCCGGCGCGTCCCGCAGTACGGTCGCCGCCCGCGCCGCCGACCGCCACTGGCTGTCGGTCCTCGCCAACGACAGCCGCTGCCAGGCCGTTCACGTCCCCTCCCTCCACCTGACGGCCGCCAACTTCTGGCAGCCCGCTTCGGCGGGCCCGCTGACCGCTTCCGCGGGCGCGAGCGTGCTGGTCAGCCGCCGGGGCCGTACGGCTACGCTCTGCGTCAGCGAGCCACCCCGAACGGGCGAACCCCTGGAGATCATCTGGGACCACCCGGTACGCGGAGTCGTCCGGGCCGACGACACCGTGGAAGTGGTGGAGACGGGCCGCCGACTGCGCCTCAGGATTACTCCGGGGCGGGCATGTGCGACCCATGAATGTGAGGCGACTCTCACGTGACGACTTGTACGAGTCCTACAAGGCGGACGCCCTCTGAGCAGTCGGAACGGCTGCATGCCGCCGAGGTTCTGTTCAGGGGTACCAGGAAAACGGGCCGGACACTGTACGGAGTCGACGGCTCGCAATCCTTGCCGCGCTTCGTATGGTCACTACATGACCGTTTTGGATGAGGCGCCGGGTGAGCCGACGGACGCGCGCGGCCGGGTGGCCGAGCTGCACGAGATCCGTGAGCAGGCGCTGGCGGGCCCGAGCGAGAAGGCGACCGAGGCGCAGCACGCCAAGGGCAAGCTGACCGCGCGGGAGCGCATCGAGCTGCTCCTCGATCCGGGTTCGTTCCGGGAGGTCGAGCAGTTGCGCCGGCACCGGGCGACCGGTTTCGGGCTGGAGGCCAAGAAGCCGTACACGGACGGTGTGATCACCGGCTGGGGGACGGTGGAGGGCCGGACGGTCTTCGTCTACGCCCATGACTTCCGCATCTTCGGCGGCGCGCTGGGCGAGGCCCACGCCACGAAGATCCACAAGATCATGGACATGGCCATTGCGGCCGGTGCGCCGCTGGTGTCGCTCAACGACGGCGCCGGCGCCCGCATCCAGGAGGGCGTCAGCGCGCTCGCCGGCTACGGCGGCATCTTCCAGCGCAACACCAAGGCCTCCGGCGTCATCCCGCAGATCTCGGTCATGCTGGGCCCGTGCGCGGGCGGCGCGGCCTACTCGCCGGCGTTGACGGACTTCGTGTTCATGGTCCGCGACACCTCGCAGATGTTCATCACCGGCCCGGACGTGGTCAAGGCGGTGACCGGCGAGGAGATCACCCAGAACGGCCTCGGCGGCGCGGACGTGCACGCCGAGACGAGCGGTGTCTGCCACTTCGCCTACGACGACGAGGAGACGTGCCTCGCCGAGGTGCGCTACCTGCTGTCGATGCTCCCGCAGAACAACCGGGAGAACCCGCCCCGGGCGGAGTCCACCGACGCCACCGACCGCCGCGGCGAGGTCCTGCTCGACCTGGTCCCGGCGGACGGCAACCGGCCGTACGACATGGCGAAGGTGATCGAGGAGATCGTCGACGACGGCGACTACCTGGAGGTCCACGAGCGGTGGGCGCGCAACATCATCTGCGCGCTGGCCCGCCTGGACGGCCAGGTGGTGGGCATCGTGGCGAACCAGCCGCAGACCCTCGCCGGGGTGCTGGACATCGAGGCCAGCGAGAAGGCCGCGCGCTTCGTCCAGATGTGCGACGCTTTCAACATCCCGATCGTCACGTTCCTGGACGTCCCCGGCTTCCTGCCGGGCGTGGACCAGGAGCACGGAGGCATCATCCGGCACGGCGCGAAGCTGCTGTACGCGTACTGCAACGCCACCGTGCCGCGGATCTCCCTGATCCTGCGCAAGGCGTACGGCGGTGCGTACATCGTCATGGACAGCCAGTCCATAGGCGCGGACCTCACCTACGCCTGGCCGACGAACGAGATCGCCGTGATGGGTGCGGAGGGTGCGGCGAACGTCATCTTCCGCCGGCAGATCGCCGAGGCGGAGGACCCCGAGGCGATGCGCCAGAAGATGGTCAAGGAGTACAAGTCCGAGCTGATGCACCCGTACTACGCGGCCGAGCGCGGCCTGGTCGACGACGTCATCGACCCCGCCGAGACCCGCGAGGTGCTGATCAAGTCCCTGGCGATGCTGCACACCAAGCACGCCGACCTGCCCTCCCGCAAACACGGCAACCCCCCGCAGTAACCCAGCGGATCCTGCGCGGTACCCCCGCGGAAACCTCTCTCAGGGAGACTGACGCCCATGAACACCCCTGACATTCGTGTCGAGAAGGGCCACGCCGAGCCCGAGGAAGTCGCCGCCATCACGGCGATCCTCCTGGCCCGCGCCGCCGCCCGGCCGTCCACCGCCCCGACCCACCGAGGCCGCGCCAAGGCCGGCTGGCGCCGCCTGGAGCGCGAGCCCGGCTTCCGCGCCCCGCACAGCTGGCGCTGAGCCCGTACGACGCCGGCTGAGCCCGTACGACACCGAAGGCCCCGGCCGCCCCTTGGGCGGCCGGGGCCTTCGCGCGCGTACCACTGGGCCACGGGCCTTCCGACGGAAACGGCCCCTGTGCCTCCTGAGGGAGGCGCAGGGGCCGTACAGGCCTCTGGTTACCGCAGGCGTGCCATCAGCGCGTGCTCCACCAGCGTGATCAGCGTCGACTTGGCGTCCGAGCGGTGGCGGGCGTCCGTCGTGATGATCGGGGTGTCCGGGCCGATCTGGAGGGCCTCGCGGACCTCGTCGGGGTTGTACGGCTGCTGGCCGTCGAAGCCGTTGAGGGCGATGACGAACGGCAGGCCGCTGTTCTCGAAGTAGTCGACCGCGGGGAAGCAGTCGGCCAGGCGGCGGGTGTCCACCAATACCACCGCGCCGATCGCACCGCGCACCAGGTCGTCCCACATGAACCAGAAGCGGTCCTGGCCCGGCGTACCGAAGAGGTAGAGGATCAGGTCCTGGTCGAGCGTGATGCGGCCGAAGTCCATGGCGACCGTGGTGGTCGTCTTGTCCCCGGTGTGGGTGAGGTCGTCGATGCCCGCCGAAGCTGACGTCATGACGGCCTCTGTGCGCAGCGGGTTGATCTCCGAGACGGCGCCGACGAACGTGGTCTTGCCCACGCCGAAGCCGCCCGCCACCACGATCTTCGCGGACGTGGTGGAGCGGGAAGGCCCTCCGCTAGAGCTTGCGAAGTCCACTGAGCACCCTTTCGAGCAAAGTCACGTCTGGCTGGCCGCCGGCGTTCTCGTCGCCGCCGGGCTGATGGATGGCGACCAGGCCCGCCTCCGCCAAGTCGGCGACGAGGATCCTGGCCACGCCGAGAGGGATTGTCAGGAGGGCCGAGATCTCGGCCACCGACTTGATCTCACGGCAGAGGTTGCAGATCCGCTGATGCTCGGGCAGCTGGCCCTGCATCTGGTGCGGCTGCGCGGTGGTGTGCACCAGCGCCTCGATGGCGAGCTGGTAGCGCGGGCGGGTCCGTCCGCCGGTCATGGCGTACGGACGCACCAGCGGGTTGTTCGACGCCCCAGCGGGCGCCGGCTCAGGGGCGCGTCGTGGCTGCACCGGCTGGATGCGCGGAGCCGGCGGCTGGTCGTACGGCGACGGCCCGGGACCCTGCGGGCCCTGGGGCGCGTACGGCTGCCGCCGATGGCTCGGTGCGGAGGGGAAGTTGTAACGGTTCGGGTTCTGGGCACCGTCGCCCGAGCCCTGGCCAGGGCCGTACGACCAGTTGCCCGAAGGTGAACCGCCTGGGGGTGTTGCCACTTTCTCTCCTCCTCCGACCGTGCCGGGGCACCCATCACTGTGGAGCCGCGTCCCGAAACCTTACGGCCACAGGACGCCAAAACGCACCGTCTGTCTGTTAGTTGAGCAGGCTCCCTTGGAGCTCCGCGCGCAGATCGGGCGTCAGGACCGTACCGGCACGGTCCACCAGAAGCGCCATCTCGTACCCGATGAGACCGATGTCCGCCTCCGGATGTGCGAGAACCGCGAGCGAGGAACCGTCGGAAATGGACATGATGAAGAGGAATCCTCGCTCCATCTCCACAACCGTCTGGTTCACGCTGCCGCCCTCGAAGATGCGCGAGGCACCGGCGGTCAGCGAGGTCAGACCGGAGGCGACGGCCGCGAGCTGGTCGGCGCGGTCGCGCGGAAAGCCTTCGGACATCGCCAGAAGGAGTCCGTCGGCGGAGACCACCACCGTGTGAGACACCCCGGGGGTGTTGTCCACGAAGTTGGTGATCAACCAGTTCAGGTTCTGTGCCGCCTGGCTCATCGGGCTCACACTAACGCTCCTGGTTGTAGGTGCTGTCAGGACCGAAGCCCTGGCCGTTCGTTTCACTACCTGCGTTACGTCCCCGCTGGACACCGCGGCGCAGGTTGCTCAGCCTGCCCCGGACGTCCTCGGGAGCGCGGGAGACCTGTGGGCCTCCCTGGGGGGTGGCTTCGGCGGCTCCCTCGACCAGGTTGGCCTTGGGTACCCGCCGCGGCAGGCCGGAGGAGGTCACCCCGCCCGCCTTGGGCTTCCGGAGCTGCGAGGCCTGCTGCCACCGCGCGTCGTTGGCCGAGCGCCAGTCGACGCTGCCGTTGCTCTCCGGTGCGGGAGCCGACGGCTCGTGGTTCACGTGCCGCGCGCCGCCCGTGCCGCTCGCGGTGGATCCGCGGCGCGGGAGCCCGGCGTCGGTCAGGTCGTGAGCGGCGGAGGGGGTCGGCCCCGGACGGTCGAAGCCTACGCGGTTCTGCTCGCTCACGTCAGCGGCCTGCGCAGATTCCGCTTCGGGAGCGTACTGGTCCGGGTAGCCGTTGCGGTAGTCGTCCTGCTGCGGCCAGTCATCCTGGTAGCGCCGCTCTTCGAAGGCCGGGAAGGACTCAGGGGCGGCGGAGTGGGCCGGCGCGGGCTCCTCCTGACGCGGCTCCGCATACGTGGGCTCGGGGTAGCCACCGGTGGACGAGAAGCTGTCGTTCTGCGGCAGACCGCCGTTCGGCGCGTAGTACGACTCGTCGTACGACGGACGCTGCGGCTCCTCATAGGCGGTGCGCTGCTGCTCTGCGTACGACGCCTGCTGCTGCTCCTCGTACGACGTCTGCGCCTGCTGGTCGTACCCGGCGGGCTGCTGCTCCTGGTAGCCGGGCCGGGCGTCGAAGCCCTCGACGTAGCCGCCGGGCGTCTCGGGACCCTGCTGACCGGGCGGCTGGTCGTGGTTCTGGGCCTCCAGGGCCGCGCGGCGCTCCTCGCGCATCAGGGAGCGGCCCACGGGGTCCAGCTCGCGTATGTCGTCCGGCACCTCGGTGTAGCGGCTGTCGTCGAAGCCCAGCTCCGCCGCCGTACGCATCGGCAGACCGTTGTTGAAGTTCTCACCCTGGAAGTTCTGCTCCGGGATGATCTGCGAAACGGTGAACTCGTCGCCGGCGGGCTGCTGATCGCCGCCACCGCCGTGCGTGATCGCGTCGGGCAGCATGACCAGCGAGGTCGTACCGGCCTGCTCGCCGGAGGGGCGCAGCTGGACGCGGATGCCGTGCCGGTCGGACAGCCGGCCGACCACGAAGAGGCCCATGCGCTGGGATATCGCGGCGTCCACGGTCGGCGGGTTGGCCAGCTTGTGGTTGATGTCCGCGAAGTCCTCGGCGGTGAGGCCGATGCCCTTGTCGTGGATCTCGATCATGATGCGGCCGTCGGGGAGACGGGTCGCGGTGACGCGGACCTTGGTCTGCGGGGAGGAGAACGTGGTGGCGTTCTCGAGCAGCTCGGCCAGCAGGTGCACGAGGTCGGTCACGGCGCGGCCGTGGATCTCGGCCTCCGGGACGCCGGAGAGCTCGACGCGCTCGTACTGCTCCACCTCGGAGGAGGCGGCGCGCAGCACGTCGACCAGCGGGACCGGCTGGTCCCAGCGGCGGCCGGGCTCCTCGCCGGCGAGGACCAGGAGGTTCTCGCCGTTGCGGCGCATACGTGTGGCCAGGTGGTCCAGCTTGAAGAGGTTCTCCAGCTGGTCCGGGTCGGCCTCGTTGTTCTCCAGGTCGGTGATCAGGGTCAGCTGGCCCTCGATCAGCGACTGGTTGCGGCGCGAGAGGTTGGTGAAGATCGCGTTGATGTTGCCCCGCAGCAGGGCCTGCTCGGCGGCGAGCCGGACGGCCTCGCGGTGGACCTGGTCGAAGGCGCGGGCGACCTCGCCGATCTCGTCCTTGGTGGTGATCGGGATCGGGGCGACGCGGGTGTCGACACGGCCGGGGTCGGTGCGCGAGAGCTGGTCGACCAGCATCGGCAGGCGCTGCTCGGCGATGCCGAAGGCGGCGTTGCGCAGCTGGCGCATAGCGCGGCTCATCTGGCGGGCCACCATGCCGGCCAGGATGAACGCGGCGAGCAGGGCGACCACGACGGCGGCACCGGTGATGAAGGCGTCGCGCCGGGCGTCGTCGGAGATGCTTGCGGCCTCGTTCACCGCGGTGTCGGCCAGTTCGGATTCGATCTGGCGGTAGGCGTTGAACTTCAGGGTGTTGACCGCCCACCAGTTCTCCGCGGTGATGCCCTTCTGGGCGAGCGCCTCACGCTCGGAGACGTCCGTGGTCTCCAGCGCCGAGATGGCCCTGACCATGTCGACCGGGTCGGACGGCGGCGGCACGTAGGTCTCGCCCTTGGCCTTGGCCTCCTGGGCGGCCTTCTGGGCCATGGCGGTGCCGTCGGCCTGGATCTGCTTCTTGGCCGCGTCCAGCTTGGCGATGTCCTGCGCGGTACCGCCGCTCTCGTACTCCTGGATGGCGATGCCCTCCAGGTAGGCGTACGAGGACAGGGCGACGCGCTGCTGGGCCAGGCTTGCGTCGCTGGTGCCCGGCTTGATCAGCAGGTGCATGCCGATGGAGCGCTGCAGAGACACAGCGCCCTTGGTGAGCGAGATGGCGTAGACCGTGCGGCCGTAGCTGGTGATGTTGCCGGTGCCCAGGCCGAGCTCGTTGGAGAACTCGAGCAGCTTGTGCTCGACGTTGACGTAACCCTCTTCGGTCTTCACGCCCGTGAGATTGGGGCCGTAGGCGGCGGCGCGGAGCTTCGCCAGATCCGGCTCCACCTCGCGGAAGCGTTCGAGGCGGCGCTCGAGGTTGGGCCGGTCCGGCATGCTCTTGGCGGCCTCGTCGAAGGCGTCGGCGGCCCGGTCCGTGTTCCTGCGGGCCTGGACGACGGTTTCGTTGTCCTGGCCCTTGCCCTCCAGCAGGGGGGCGGCGGTGACGTCACGCTCGACGAGCAGCTCGTTGCCGTAGGTCAGCGCCGCGCGCACCAGACGCGCGGTGTTCTCCGCGTCCTCGGCCTCCTGCCAGGTGTCGATCGAGCCCTTCACCTGGAAGCCGCCCATGACGAGGCCGACCAGCACGGGTATGAGCAGGATCGCGTTCAGCCGGGTCGGTACCCGCCAGTTGCGCGGGGAGAAACGGCCGCCGCTGGAAGCGGGCGCGGCCGTTGGCTCCGAACCGGGCACAGGGGCAGGCGCCGCTCCGCGCGGCGGCGGGGTGAAGTTGCCCCGTGCCGACGGCTCGGGACCGTTCTTGCTTCGCCTCACTCGACCAACAACCTTCCGGCGGTCGGCACCTTACGTTGTGCCGCAGTGTCTCAGAGCCCAGTTCGTCGCCCAGTTCGTCGTCGACTGTGAGTACGTCTTTGACTATTGGGCAGTTCAGGCATTCCAGCACGTCGGCCTGTACACCTCCAAACAGTGGAGTGCAGGGATTCGAAGTGATGTAAGCCCCAGATAAAACGGTCATAAAGAGCGAGCCCCGTCAAAAGACGGGGCTTTCGTGCGCGCAGCGACACCGGTTGACCGCGACGCGTGGCCGTACCATCCGATTCCTCTGCCGAAACGTTATGAACACTCGGGCCGACCGTGTCAAAGGACACAGCCGGCTCCGGAGCGACTACGACAACTGCCGTACGGCACTGCCGACTTGGGTGCTAGCGCAGCCGTGCCATGAGAGCGTGCTCCACCAGCGTGATCAGCGCACTCTTGGCATCGGAGCGGTGCCGGGCGTCCGTCGTGATGATCGGGGTGTCCGGGCCGATCTGCAGGGCCTCGCGCACCTCCTCGGGCGCGTACGGCTGGTGTCCGTCGAAGCCGTTGAGGGCGACGACGAACGGCAGGCCGCTGTTCTCGAAGTAGTCGACCGCCGGGAAGCAGTCGGCCAGGCGGCGGGTGTCCACGAGGACGACGGCACCGATGGCGCCGCGCACCAGATCGTCCCACATGAACCAGAAGCGGTCCTGGCCCGGCGTACCGAAGAGGTACAGGATCAGGTCCTGGTCGAGCGTGATGCGGCCGAAGTCCATGGCGACCGTGGTGGTCGTCTTGTCCCCGGTGTGGGTCAGGTCGTCGATGCCCGCACTCGCGGACGTCATCACGGCCTCGGTGCGCAGCGGGTTGATCTCGGAGACGGCGCCGACGAACGTGGTCTTGCCCACGCCGAAGCCACCCGCCACCACGATCTTGGCGGAGGTGGTCGCCCGGCCTCCGTCAGAGCTTGCGTAGTCCACTGAGCACCCTTTCGAGCAGTGTCACGTCCGGAGCGCCGGTGCTCTCGTCGCCGCCCGGCTGGTGAATGGCGACGAGTCCGGCCTCCGCGAGGTCCGCGACAAGAATGCGGGCCACGCCCAGCGGCATGGCCAGAAGTGCCGAAACCTCGGCGACCGACTTCACTTCGCGGCACAGGTGGCAGATCCGCTGGTGCTCCGGGAGCAGCCCCATGAGCGCCGCCGGGTCGGCCGTGGTGCTGATCAGGGCCTCGATGGCGAGCTGGTAGCGCGGCCGGGTCCGGCCGCCGGTCATCGCGTACGGACGTACCAGCGGCTGGTCGCCCTCATCCTCGTACGGCTCCGCGTACGGATCATGAGAGGCGGTGGGCGGGGTCATGAATCCTCCGGGCGGGACAGCAAGTCGGTCGGGCTGGCCGTCTGACGTGGCCGGTGGGGGGATTGTGGCGGCCGGACGGTGTTTTGGTGAGGCGGGTGGATCCTGCGGCGGTCAGTGGAGCAGACTGCCCTGGAGTTCGGCGCGCAGGTCGGGCGTGAGCACCGCGCCCGCGCGGTCGACCAGGAGCGCCATCTCGTAGCCGACGAGGCCGATGTCGCAGTCGGGGTGGGCGAGAACGGCCAGGGACGATCCGTCCGAGATGGACATGAGGAAGAGGAACCCCCTCTCCATCTCGACGACCGTCTGTGCCACGGTGCCGCCCTCGAAGATCCGGGAGGCACCGGCCGTCAGTGACGTGAGTCCCGACGCGACGGCCGCCAGCTGGTCGGCACGGTCGCGGGGGAAGCCCTCGGACATTGCCAGCAGGAGACCGTCGGCGGACACGACGACGGTGTGGGACACCCCGGGGGTGTTGTCCACGAAGTTGGTGATCAACCAGTTGAGATTCTGTGCAGCCTGGCTCATCGGACTCAACTAACGCTCCTGCTGGTGAGTGGGGCTCGGGAAGCTGCCGGTCTGGCCGGTACCGGCCTGTCGACCTTGCGCGATGCCCCGACGGAGATTGGTCAGCCGGCCGCGTACGTCGTCAGGCGCACGCGAGACCTGCGGACCGGCTTGGTGCTGTTGCTGCTGAGCCGTGCCCGGGACGAGGTTCGCCCGGGGCACCCGGCGCGGCAGGCCGGAGGTGGTGACGCCGCCCGCCGCCGGCTGCCGTACGCGCTCTGCCTGCCGGACGAGTTCGTCGTTCGGCGAGCTGCGCCAGGAGCTGGTGACGGGACGCTGAGGGGCCGCGGGAGCCTGCGGCTGCTGCGGGGCCGCCGGGGCCGGAGCCGAGCCGTTGCTCTGCTGCCGGTCCTGCTGGCCCTGCTGACCCTGACCGTGGAACCAGTTCGTCTCCAGCGTGTCGTACAGCGGAGTACGACCGTCCCCGGGACCCGCCGGCGGCAGTGCCTCGGGCTCCTGACGGGCGGGCCGCTGCTGCGGACGCTGCGGGGCCGGCGGACGCGGAGCACCGAAGTCGGCGCCGCCGTGCGTGCCATTGACCTGCGGGCGCTCGAACTGGCCCGTGGAGGAGCCGTTGTCGTAGCCCGGAGTGGCGAACTGGCCGGTGGAGTTGTTGTCCTGGCCGGGTCGGTTGAACTGACCGGTGGAGTTGTTGTCCTGGCCCGGCCGGTTGAACTGGCCGGTCGAGCCGTTGTCGTAGGCCTGCGGGATCGAGAACTGACCCGTGGTCGACGGAGTCGAAGGGTCCGCCGGGTTGCTCCGCCCGGTCGGGGCGCCGAAGACGTCCGAGCGGACGAACTGACCGGAGTTCTGCACGCCGTTCCCACCCGGGCGCGGGTACTGGCCGGTGTTCTGCGGGTTGCCGGGAGCCGGGGCGTCGAAGTCCGGGCGGGCGAACTCGGACGTGGAGCCGGGGCGCTGACGGTCGTCGGGCCGCGGCGGGATGGCCGGCATCTCCGAGGTCGCCCCCGGACCCTGCCGGTCGTCGATCCGCGGCATGGGCGAGGTCTGCTCCGGGGCCTGCTCGTCGTGGCCGCGCGGGGTGTCCAGCGAGGCACGCGGCACCGGCGGCTGCGCGTTCTCGTCGCTCCAGCTGGGCACGCGGGGCTGGTTGGCACCGGGCAGCTCGGCCCGCGGGCCGCCGCGTCCCGGCAGCTGCGGCCGACGGCGCCGGCCCTGCTGCTCGTTCCCCGAGTTCGACGGCTGCGCCTGACCGGGCGCGGCGCCACGGCCGCCCCCGAAGGCGTCCTGGCCCTGCGGCGCACCCGTGCCCGCGGCCTGCAGGCCCTGCGGGGCACCCGGTGCCTGACCGCCGAAACCGGCGCCCGCACCGGCCGGAGCCGGCCGACCCTGCTGCGGCGCACCCGGACCCTGCGGTCCGTGCGCTCCGCCGGGCGCACCCGGACGACCGCCCCCGTCACGCCCGGGCAGCGCGGCCCGCGGACCCTGACCTGCACCGAGCCGACCACCCGAGGGCGGGCCACCGAGAGCACCGGCACCGGCGGGAGCGCCACCGAGGGCACCACCGCCTGCCGGACCGTTTCCGCGCCGGGCGGCCGCCACACCGGCGGCCGCCGCGGCGGCACCGCCACTGGCGCCCTGACCCGGCTTGGGCTGCGGCTTCTTGCCGCCCTGCGCGACATCGACGGGCAGCATGACCAGCGCGGTCGTACCACCGGAGTCGGAGGGGCGCAGCTGGATGCGGATGCCGTGACGCTGCGACAGCCGGCCGACCACGAACAGACCCATGCGGCGGGAGACGGAGACGTCCACGGTGGGCGGCGAGGCGAGCCGCTCGTTGATCGCCGCGAGGTCCTCGGGGGAGAGGCCGATACCGGTGTCGTGGATCTCGATCAGCACACGGCCGTCGGGCAGCGCGTGACCGGTGACCTTGACCTTGGTCTGCGGGGAGGAGAACGAGGTCGCGTTCTCCAGCAGCTCGGCGAGCAGGTGCACGAGGTCGTTGACCACGCGGCCGGCCACCTCGGTGGTCGGCACGGAGGCCAGCTCGATGCGCTCGTACTGCTCCACCTCGGAGGCGGCGGCGCGGAGCACGTCGACCAGCGGGACAGGACGGGTCCAGCGGCGGCCGGGCTCCTCACCCGCGAGAACGAGAAGGTTTTCGCCGTTCCGGCGCATACGGGTGGCGAGGTGGTCCAGCTTGAACAGCGAGGACAGCTGGTCCGGGTCGGCCTCGCGGGACTCCAGTTCGGAGATCAGCGACAGCTGGCGCTGGATCAGACCCTGGGAGCGGCGCGAGAGGTTGGTGAACATCGCGTTGACGTTGCCCCGCAGCAGGGCCTGCTCGGCGGCGAGCCGGACCGCCTCGCGGTGCACGTCGTCGAAGGCCGCGGCCACCTGGCCGATCTCGTCCCGGGAGTGCACACCGACCGACTCCACGGAGGTGTCGACGTCCTGGGGGTCGGACTCCGACAGCTGCTTGACCAGCTCGGGCAGCCGGTCCTGGGCGACCTTGGTCGCGGTCTCCTGCAGGCGGCGCAGCGAACGGATCATGGACCGGGCCACGACGAACGCGCCGACCAGCGAGACACCGAGGACGAGCAGGATCAGCGCACCGGAGATGATCGCCTCGCGCTCCGACTCGTTGCGCAGCTGGCGGGCCTTCTGCTCCATGTCCTCGAGCAGCGTGTGCTCGATGTTGCCCATCTGGTCGATCTTGGTCGAGCTGTCGTCCACCCAGTCCTTGTACGAACGCTTGTCCAGACCGGCGAGACCGTCCGTCCGGCCGAAGGCGCGGCCGGCGTAGAGGTCGGTGTCCTGGATGGTGGGGTTGCCCTCTTCGATGGGCTTGAGGAGCTCGGGCGCCTGGTCCGTGCCGTAGATGCTGCGGAAGCTGGAGAGTTCGGACTGCCCGCTCTGCAGAGCGCCCTCGGCGTAGAGCCGGTCGCTCTCGGAGAGGTTGCCGGAGGTGGTCTTGCTGGCGGGCAGCGCCGCCGCGAGGATCGCGCGCTGGATGGAGGCGTACTCCTTGGCGGACGAGAAGGCCGCCAGGGCGCGCGTGCGCTGGATCATCTCGGGGTTGCTGGTGGCCTCCGCCATGTCCTGCGACAGGTCGAGCAGGTGGGTGATGAGGCGGTGGTAGCCCTCGACCGTCTGGGAGGCGTTGTTCTCGGTCTCGTAGGCGTTGTTGCGGATCCCCGACAGGCCGCCCAGGTCGCGGACGAGGCCGACCAGGCTCTCGCGGACGCCCTGGAGGTTGCCGTCCCTGTTGGAGGTGTCGATCTCCTCCGCGGCGTTCCGGAATGCGGTCACGGCCCGGTTCGTCTTGTCCCGGTAGCCCTTGACCGTGTAGTCGGTCGCCTTCGAACCGTGGGCCAGCGGGCCGGCCGACTGGTCGCGCTCCTCCTGGAGCGCGGCGGCCAGCTCGGTGGCCTGCTTGGTCATCTCCGTCAGCAGCTTCATGTTGTCGAGCTGCTGGATGTCGTCCATGGACTGGTTGATGCGCAGCGCGCCCAGCGAGGTGGCCGCGACCACCGGGAGCGTCAGCAGCGCCACCAGACGGGTGGAGATGCGCCAGTTGCGCAGGGCTATTCGCGGACCGGGGCCGGTCGGGCCCTTCGGCGGCTTCACCGGCGGCGTGGTCGGAGCGGCGGGGCCGGACGACCCCGAAGGTGCCGACGCGCCAGGGCGCCCGGAGCGCTCACCGCCGTCGCCCGACGGGACCGGGCCCGGGTTCTGGGCGTGCTGGGGCGAGGAACCGCGGTCGGTCCCGCCTTGCGGCTCCGACTCCGCCGAAGCGCTGCCATCCCTCTTGAAACGTCCCTGCACTAGCGTCGCAACCTCTGGACCAGGCGCCCCTCCGCGCGAACGGAAGGACGGTGTCGGCGTCGTAGGGGGCGTGATGAATACGCACCCTGATGGTCGTGAGTAACCGGCGCTGGCTCCCCCTTCTCGCCGCCACTCGGCGCTTCTCTGCGCCCCCTGTGCGCCGGCTCGATCCTGCGGCGGTCCGTGGAATTCCAGCACAGTGCAGGATCTCCAACAAGGCCCGTAGGCCATGCCGTGACATACGTGACACCACGTGAGGGGTGCGTCACCGGTCGTAGAAAGCGATCTCCCCTAAAACGGACTTTTGCCCGCGAGTCACCCGGAGGACAGGGGTGTCCCAGTCGCCATGATCAGGAGCGGAATGAGGGCTTCAGATGCCCTATGTCCGTTTCTGCGGGGTGAAGGGTGGGTCTGATTTGACTGTTTTGCCCGTAGCTCCGTGAGCAAACTCACACGCTGATCATGAGGTCTGTGCGCGGCGCAGGGGAATTGGATGTTTAGCCTGACGCTTTACAGAGATGGCAAATCCGACAACCCACCGGTCCGGAGGCCTTTGGACCTCCCGGCGCCCGCACAGAACAGGATCTCGTACAACCGTGAAGACGACGATGATGTTCCACAAGATCGCCAACCCGCGGCGCACGACGCTGGCGCACCTGCAGGACGCCGACGAACTGCTGACCCCGGAACAGCCGGAGCACTCCGTCGCCCTCCCCGAGCAGACCGCCAACCCCCGGCGCACCGTGCTCATGGAGATCCCCGTCGCGGCCTCCGCCGAGAAGTAGATCACCGAGCGGGAGTAGATCACCAAGGCCCACCGTGATGTCAAGGGCGCCCCACGCGAATGCGCGCGGCGCCCGCCACTTGCCGCGCTAGCCTGGAGCGTCAGACTCCAGCCAGCTCAGTGAGGGGCGCAAGGATCCCGTGCGCATCGCCAGATTCTCCATCGACGGGAACGTCGCCTTCGGCGCGGTCGAGGGTGACAGGCCGGACGAACTCGTCCTCGACATCATCAAGGGCATCCCGTTCGCGGACTTCGAGCTCTCCGGTACCAAGGTCCCGCTGAGCAAGGTACGACTGCTGCCGCCGGTGCTCCCCAACAAGGTCGTGGCCTTCGGCCGCAACTACGCCGAACACGCGAAGGAACTCGGCAACGAGGTGCCCGACACCCTGTTCGCCTTCTTCAAGCCGTCCACCTCGGTGATCGGCCCCGGCGACGAGATCCAGTACCCCTCCTTCTCCGAGGACCTGCACCACGAGGCCGAACTGGCCGTCGTCATCGGCCGTATGTGCCGCGAGGTCCCGCGCGAGCGCGTCAAGGACGTCATCCTCGGCTACACCTGCGCCAACGACATCACCGCCCGCGACGTCCAGAAGCGGGAGAAGCAGTGGGCGCGGGCCAAGGGCTTCGACACCTCCTGCCCGCTGGGCCCGTGGGTGGAGACGGACCTGGACCCGTCCGACCTGACGATCCAGCTCACGGTCAACGGCGGGCAGCGCCAGCTCGGCCGCACCAGCGAGATGATCCATCCGATCGAGGATCTGATCGTGAACATCTCCGAGGCCATGACGCTGCTCCCCGGCGACGTGATCCTCACGGGCACCCCGGCAGGCGTCGGGCCCCTCACCGTCGGCGACGAGGTCGCCGTCACCATCGAAGGCATCGGCACTCTCACCAACAAGGTTGTCAAGCGTGGCTAGCGCACCCGTCCGCGTACGTTTCTGCCCGTCGCCCACCGGTAACCCCCACGTGGGCCTGGTCCGCACCGCCCTGTTCAACTGGGCGTTCGCCCGGCACCACGAGGGCACTCTGGTCTTCCGCATCGAGGACACCGACGCGGCCCGCGACTCCGAGGAGTCCTACGAGCAGCTGCTCGACTCGATGCGCTGGCTCGGCTTCGACTGGGACGAGGGCCCCGAGGTCGGCGGCCCCCACGCGCCGTACCGCCAGTCGCAGCGCATGGACCTGTACGCGGACGTCGCGCAGAAGCTGATCGAGGGCGGTCACGCCTACTACTGCTACTGCTCCCAGGAGGAGCTGGACACCCGCCGCGAGGCCGCCCGCGCCGCCGGCCGGCCCTCCGGCTACGACGGCCACTGCCGTGACCTGACCGCTCAGCAGGTCGCGGAGTACCAGGCCCAGGGCCGCACCCCGATCGTCCGCTTCCGCATGCCCGACGAGACGATCACCTTCACGGACCTGGTCCGCGGCGAGCTGACGTTCACGCCGGAGAACGTCCCGGACTACGGCATCGTCCGCGCGAACGGCGCGCCCCTCTACACCCTCGTCAACCCGGTCGACGACGCCCTGATGGAGATCACCCACGTCCTGCGCGGCGAGGACCTGCTCTCCTCGACGCCCCGTCAGATCGCGCTGTACAAGGCGCTGATGGAGCTGGGTGTCGCGAAGCAGATCCCGTCCTTCGGGCACCTGCCGTACGTGATGGGCGAGGGCAACAAGAAGCTCTCGAAGCGGGACCCGCAGTCGTCGCTGAACCTCTACCGCGAGCGCGGCTTCCTCCCCGAGGGGCTCCTCAACTACCTCTCTCTCCTCGGCTGGTCGCTCTCGGCCGACCAGGACATCTTCACGATGGACGAGATGGTCGCGGCCTTCGACATCGCGGACGTGAACCCCAACCCGGCCCGCTTCGACCTGAAGAAGTGCGAGGCGATCAACGGCGACCACATCCGCCTGCTGGACGTGAAGGACTTCACGGAGCGCTGCCGCCCGTGGCTCCAGGCCCCGTTCGCGCCGTGGGCCCCGGAGGCCTTCGACGAGGTGAAGTGGCAGGCGATCGCCCCGCACGCGCAGACCCGCCTCAAGGTCCTCTCCGAGATCACGGACAACGTCGACTTCCTGTTCCTTGCGGAGCCGGTCTTCGACGAGCCGTCCTGGACGAAGGCCATGAAGGAGGGCTCCGACGCCCTCCTCCGCACGGCCCGCGAGAAGCTGGAGTCGGCGGACTGGACGTCCCCGGACTCCCTGAAGGAGGCCGTCCTGGCCGCCGGCGAGACCCACGGCCTCAAGCTCGGCAAGGCCCAGGCCCCGGTCCGCGTCGCCGTCACCGGCCGCACGGTCGGCCTGCCCCTCTTCGAGTCCCTGGAGGTCCTGGGCAAGGAGAAGACGCTGGCCCGGATCGACGCGGCGCTGGCGAGGCCGGCGGCGTAACGCACGCGCGCGTGTCAGGGGCGGCAACCGGAGCACCGGGGGCCGCCCCTTCGGCGTTGGTCAGGCGCCGGCCTCGTCGATCAAGTGGAGCAGGGCCTTGTCCATCTGGGCCCGGCCGTTCCGGCCTACGTGATCATGCGCCGCAGGTTACCGTCGGCTCATGAGCATCCGAGCCGTGGTCTGGGACGTCGACGACACCCTCTTCGACTACACGTCCGCGGACCGCGAGGGCATGCGCGGTCACCTGGCGGCCGAGGGCCTGCTCACCGGACATGAGACTCCGGAGCAGGCCCTCCTGCGCTGGCGGCAGGTCACCGATGTCCAGTGGGCGCGGTTCGCGGCGGGGGAGGTGAGCTTCGAGGGGCAGCGGCGCGATCGCGTACGGGTCTTCCTGGGCGAGCAGCTGAGCGACACCGAGGCCGACGCGTGGTTCGAGCGGTACATCGCGCACTACGAGACCGCCTGGGCCCTCTTCCCGGACGTCCTGCCGGTCTTGGACGCCCTCGCCGCGAGCCACCGACACGCCGTGCTGTCCAACTCCAGCATTCACGTTCAGGACCGCAAGCTGCGGGTGCTCGGCGTGCACGACCGCTTCGAGGCCGTCCTGTGTGCGGCGGAGCTCGGCATGTCCAAACCGGAGGCGGGTGCCTTCCACGCGGCATGCGACGCCCTGGAGCTCGCGCCGCACCAAGTGGCGTACGTAGGCGACCATCCAGAGATCGACGGACGGGGCGCCGCCGACGCCGGGCTGCTGTCGGTGTGGATCAACCGCGAGGGCGTGTACACCGGCGCCGACGCACCCGCCGGCCCCCGCCGGATCGCCTCCCTCGTCGAACTCCCCGCGCTGCTCGGCACGGATAGTCGTTTTGGAGCCCCGTCCACCTTCGGGTAATGTTCTTCCTGCGCCGCCGGGGAGCGGGCCGAAAGGCCGGAACCCGGAGGAGCGAACTAGAACAAGATCCCCTCAGGGGCTTGCGTTCCAGTGGCCTATGGTGTAATTGGCAGCACGACTGATTCTGGTTCAGTTAGTCTTGGTTCGAGTCCAGGTAGGCCAGCTCGCAGAGCTCATCTGCAAAAGCCCCCGTTGTGTAGCGGCCTAGCACGCTGCCCTCTCAAGGCAGTAGCGCCGGTTCGAATCCGGTCGGGGGTACGGATCTCGGTCTTCTGGGATCGCTAGGGCCCCCGTTGTGTAGCGGCCTAGCACGCCGCCCTCTCAAGGCGGTAGCGCCGGTTCGAATCCGGTCGGGGGTACTGACTGGTCTAAACCACATTGGTCTATGGTGTAATTGGCAGCACGACTGATTCTGGTTCAGTTAGTCTTGGTTCGAGTCCAGGTAGACCAGCTCGGACCTGCGGAAACGCAGTGTCCAGGCCCCCGTTGTGTAGCGGCCTAGCACGCCGCCCTCTCAAGGCGGTAGCGCCGGTTCGAATCCGGTCGGGGGTACGCAGATCGATGGGCCTCCACTTCGGTGGGGGCCCATTGGCGTGTCCGGCCTGGCTTCCCGGCCTCACTTCCTGCCGAACCTGCGCCACGGCCGCCTACCTGCTCATCCGGGGAGCCGCTGTAGCGCTCCACCACGTGAACATGCCCCATTTCGGCCTGGGCCGGGCCACCGGGGCCGTGCCGGTCGCCCGGCGCGGCGACGGTGCGGCCGATCGACTCAAGGTGAGGTGAGCGGGGCGGACGTCGGGGACAGGGCCTGCCGCGGCGTTGAGGCGGGTCCTCTTCCCGGTCGCCGGACGCTGGTCAGCCGGTGCGGCGCAGGGCCTCGGAGAGGCGGGCGGCGGCGTCGATGACCGCCTGGGCGTGCATGCGGCCCGGGTGGCGCGTCAGGCGCTCGATGGGGCCGGAGACCGAGACGGCGGCCACCACGCGGTTGGAGGGGCCGCGCACGGGCGCGGAGACGGACGCGACACCCGGCTCGCGCTCGCCGATGGACTGGGCCCAGCCCCGGCGTCGTACGCCGGAGAGCGCCGTGGCCGTGAAGCGGGCGCCCTGGAGGCCGCGGTGCAGGCGCTCCGGCTCCTCCCAGGCCATCAGGATCTGGGCCGAGGAGCCGGCCTTCATCGTGAGCGTCGAGCCGACCGGGACCGTGTCCCGCAGGCCGGACAGGCGCTCCGCCGCGGCGACGCAGATGCGCATGTCGCCCTGGCGGCGGTAGAGCTGCGCGCTCTCGCCCGTGACGTCACGGAGGTGGGTGAGTACCGGGCCGGCGGTGGCGAGGAGACGGTCCTCACCCGCGGCCGCGGCCAGTTCCGCCAGGCGGGGGCCGAGAATGAAACGGCCCTGCATGTCGCGCGCCACCATGCGGTGGTGTTCCAGAGCCACGGCCAGCCGGTGGGCCGTGGGTCGTGCCAGTCCGGTGGCCGAGACCAGACCCGCGAGGGTGGCCGGACCGGACTCCAGAGCGCTCAGGACAAGGGCTGCCTTGTCCAGAACGCCGACGCCGCTACTGTTGTCCATGCAACGATACTCGCGTCTCACTCTGTGAAACGCAAGTTCAATTTTCGGTGGAACACGCCACTCTGGAAGACACAGCGGCCCGCATTTCAGGGGCCCGGCGGCGGATGCCCGGACACAGGGGCGCGGGCGGCCCCGCCACCTCAAGATCTCTAGTTGGGCCGGCGCACCACTTGCCGGCCGGAGGGAAAGCGATGGGTAGGACACTCGCGGAGAAGGTCTGGGACGACCACGTCGTCCGGCGCGCCGAGGGCGAGCCCGACCTCCTCTTCATCGATCTGCACCTGCTGCACGAGGTGACCAGCCCGCAGGCCTTCGACGGCCTCCGCAAGAGCGGTCGCCGGGTGCGCCGGCTCGACCTGACCATCGCCACCGAGGACCACAACACCCCGACCCTGGACATCGACAAGCCGATCGCGGACCCGGTCTCCCGCGTCCAGCTGGAGACGCTGCGCAAGAACTGCGCCGAGTTCGGTGTGCGCCTGCACCCCCTCGGTGACGTCGAGCAGGGCGTCGTGCACGTCGTCGGCCCGCAGCTGGGTCTGACGCAGCCGGGCATGACGGTCGTCTGCGGCGACTCGCACACGTCCACGCACGGCGCCTTCGGCGGTCTGGCCTTCGGCATCGGCACCTCCCAGGTCGAGCACGTGCTGGCCACCCAGACGCTGCCCATGGCCCGCCCGAAGACCATGGCCATCACGGTCAACGGCGAACTGCCCGACAGCGTCACCGCCAAGGACCTGATCCTGGCGATCATCGCCAAGATCGGTACGGGTGGCGGCCAGGGATACGTCCTGGAGTACCGCGGCTCCGCCATCGAGAAGCTCTCGATGGAAGCCCGGATGACCATCTGCAACATGTCGATCGAGGCCGGCGCCCGCGCGGGCATGATCGCCCCCGACGAGACCACCTTCGCGTACCTCGAGGGTCGCCCGCACGCACCCAAGGGCGCGGACTGGGACGCCGCCGTCGCGTACTGGAAGACGCTGAAGACGGACGAGGACGCCGAGTTCGACGCCGAGGTCGTCATCGAGGCCGCCGAACTGTCGCCGTTCGTCACCTGGGGTACCAACCCGGGCCAGGGCGCCCCGCTTTCGGCCCACGTCCCCGACCCTGCTTCGTACGAAGACGCTTCGGAGCGCCTGGCCGCCGAAAAGGCCCTGGAATACATGGGGTTGGAGGCCGGGCAGCCGCTGCGCTCCATCAAGGTGGACACCGTCTTCGTAGGCTCGTGCACCAACGGCCGTATCGAGGACCTGCGCGCCGCCGCGGAGATCATGAAGGACCGCAAAGTCGCCGACGGCGTACGGATGCTGGTCGTCCCGGGCTCCGCGCGTGTGGGTCTGCAGGCCGTTTCCGAGGGGCTGGACGTCGTCTTCAAGGAGGCCGGCGCCGAGTGGCGGCACGCGGGCTGCTCGATGTGTCTGGGCATGAACCCCGACCAGCTGGCCCCCGGTGAGCGCTCCGCGTCCACGTCCAACCGCAACTTCGAGGGCCGGCAGGGCAAGGGCGGTCGTACGCACCTGGTGTCGCCGCAGGTCGCGGCCGCTACGGCGGTGCTGGGCCACCTGGCCTCCCCGGCCGATCTGTCCGACGCCGAGACCCGTACGCCCGCTGGAGTCTGATCAGTCATGGAAGCATTCACCACGCACACCGGCCGGGTCGTCCCGCTGCGCCGCTCCAACGTCGACACCGACCAGATCATCCCTGCTCACTGGCTCAAGAAGGTGACCCGGGACGGGTTCGAGGACGGGCTGTTCGAGGCCTGGCGCAAGGACCCGTCGTTCATCCTCAACCAGCCCGAGCGCAAGGGCGCGACCGTCCTGGTCGCCGGCCCCGACTTCGGCACCGGCTCCTCCCGTGAGCACGCCGTCTGGGCGCTGCAGAACTTCGGCTTCAAGGCCGTCATCTCCTCTCGCTTCGCGGACATCTTCCGCGGCAACTCGCTCAAGAACGGCCTGCTCACGGTGATCGTGGAGCAGAAGACCGTGGATGCGCTGTGGGAGCTCACCGAGAAGGATGCGCAGGCCGAGGTCACTGTTGACCTTGAGGCTCGTGAGGTGCGCGCCGAGGGCATCACGGCCGCCTTCGAGCTCGACGAGAACGCCCGTTGGCGGCTGCTGAACGGCCTCGACGACATCTCCATCACCCTCCAGAACGAGGCCGACATCGCCGCGTACGAGGCCAAGCGGCCGTCGTACAAGCCGCGGACGCTTCAGGCCTGACACGTCAGGGCCGGAACGCGTCGAGTTTCAGCCATCGGAAGATCCCTCAGTACCCCCGATCAGCCCGATCGGGGGTACTGCCGTGTCTGCACCCGAACGGCCCTGCCTGCCTCGACGCGTCATCTCAACTTCCCACGTTACGAGGGCTGTTGTCGGGGTACGCGAGCTGTGTAGCCGTGGCTTCCGCGTGGGCCCGGGAGGCCGTTTGAGGCGGCAGTTGCCCCCTGAGCAGGCGACAACTCGCCCCAGATGGCACAATCTGTGCATGGAACACGACGGCCAACTCGAGCTCTATGCGGCAGTCGCGGACCAACTCAAGGAAGCGCACGCAAGAGTGCGCGCACTGCAAGTCCCGGAGGGCGTACGGATGGCGCTGACCCGGAAGCTGCTGGTCATTACGGCCGCGGCCAAACACGATCTTGCCGAAGCGGCAAGGCGTCTGGAGCGGTTCGTGGCGGACCTCGACGCGGGTCGATTCCCCGAAGAGGAACGCTGAACAGTTCAGGACAGTCGAGTTCGTTGCGGCGCACGGGTGATAAGCCCGTTTCGTGTTTGATTTGCGGTATATATCTGCCTAACGTGCGAAAAAGCTTGAACACTTTCGTTCTGGCGATGTCTCCGAAGGGGAAGACGTGAACAAGGCGCAGCTCGTAGAAGCGATTGCCGACAAGATGGGCGGCCGCCAGCAGGCCGCCGATGCTGTCGACCACGTACTGGACGCCATCGTCCGCGCGGTGGTCGCGGGTGAGCGGGTCTCGGTCACCGGCTTCGGTTCGTTCGAGAAGGTCGACCGCCCGGCTCGGTACGCCCGTAACCCACAGACGGGCGAGCGGGTCCGGGTCAAGAAGACCTCCGTACCGCGCTTCCGCGCGGGCCAGGGTTTCAAGGACCTGGTGAGCGGCTCGAAGAAGCTCCCGCGCGGTGGCGAAGTCGCGGTCAAGAAGGCGCCGAAGGGCAGCCTGACCGGTGCCGCGGCACCGACGGTCAAGAAGGCCGCCGCCAAGAAGACCACCAAGGCGGCCGCGAAGCGGACCACGGCGAAGAAGGCGGCGCCGGCGAAGCGGACCACGGCCGCCGCCAAGAAGGCCGCCGCGAAGAAGACGACCGCCAAGAAGACCACGGCGGCCGCCAAGAAGACCACCGCGGCGAAGAAGACCACCGCCAAGAAGGCGACGGCCAAGAAGGCCCCGGCGAAGAAGGCCCCCGCCAAGAAGTCGACGGGCCGCAAGACCACCGCGAAGAAGGCCACCTCCCGCACCAGGTAGGAGCACAGGGGCACTCACGCGCCGGGCCGGACTCCCCAGGGAGCCCGGCCCGCGGCGCGTCTACGGGGGTTCGGAGCGGGCGTTCAGAGCGTCTGCAGCGTCACGAGGGTGATCCGGGTGCTGTCCTTGGCGCCCTCCACCTCGATCCGCACCCGCTGCCCGGGCCGCAGCAGCCGCAGCCCGCCCGCGTCGAACGCGGCGGCGTCGAAGGGAACGGGGGTGCCGTCGTCGAGCAGCACGCTGCCGCTGCGCGTCTCGGCGTCGTACGTGTATGCGGTCGCCTGCATGACTGCAGCCTACTGCCCGGATATCAGCAGCCGCGCGGCCTGAGCGGCCGTCCGTGGACCCACCCCCAGCGCCAGCGCGGCCCGCAGGTCGTCACCGGTGTCCACGTCCTGTCGTACGGAATCCACCGCGTCGAGGACGAGTTCCACGGCCCCCGAGGCGCGATGGCGGGCCCGGGAATCCGTGCCGAACGCCGGCCGCAATTCCTGGTCCTCCCGGGCGGCCAGCAGAGTGGTGCCCATTGCGGCGGCATCCGGCAGAAAGGCGCGGGGAAATTCCGCGGCCGCGTCCAGGACCCGGGCCAATTCCAGGGGACGCAATGCCGGAAGATCGGCGTTCAGGGCCGCCACTGCGCTTTCGGGGCGGGCTGCGCGGACGACGGCTGCCGCGTGCGCCAGGGCCGCGTTGAGGCCGCCGCTCGGCTCGTCGGCGACGATCCGGGCGCCCAGCGAGCCCAGTTCCCGGCCGGCCAGGGCGTCGTCCGTGACGACTGCCACATCCTTCACCGCCGGGCAGGCCAGCGCGGCCGCCACGGTGTCCTGGGCGAACGCGAGGGCCAGGCCCGGGCGCAGCCCGTCGGCGGCGGTGTCCGAGAGCCTGCTCTTGGCCCGCGCCAGGGGCTTCAGGGGTATGACCAAGGTCCACTGCACGAGCGATCCGTCCCTCTCTTGTCGCGGCCATTGTCACTCAGCCGTCACCAGGGCCATCTGGCGGCCGCAGGCTCGGGGCGTACGGTGTTCTCGACAGACCGGCGGCCTGGGGCGACACTTGTGCGGCCCCCAGGCCCTAGAGGAAGGTGTCCGCGTGCCCCGCCGCAGAATCGGCTTCTGGTACCGCTTCGCAGCGGTGATCTGCAAACCGCCGCTGGTGGTTCTGATCAAGCGGGACTGGCGCGGAATGGAGCATATTCCGGCCGATGGCGGATTTATCACCGCGGTGAACCACAAT
The DNA here is from genome assembly GCF_040295365.1 of Streptomyces sp. NPDC002838. NCBI lineage: Bacteria > Bacillati > Actinomycetota > Actinomycetes > Kitasatosporales > Streptomycetaceae > Streptomyces > Streptomyces sp. NPDC002838. The sequence goes on from NZ_JBEOVF010000005.1 coordinate 118,342, forward strand.
TCGCACATCGATCCCTTCGCGTACGCGCACTTTCAGTACAACACCGGTCGTGTTCCGCGATTCCTGGCGAAGAGCGGCCTTTTCAAGAAGGGATTCGTGGCCGCCGCGATGCGCGGCACCGGACAGATCCCCGTCTATCGCGAGAGCACCGACGCGCTCAGCGCCTTCCGGGCCGCGATCGTCGCCGTGGAGCGCGGCGAGTGCGTCGCCTTCTACCCCGAGGGCACCCTCACCCGCGACCCGAACGGCTGGCCCATGACCGGCAAGACCGGTGCCGCCCGGGTCGCCCTGCAGACCAAGTGCCCGGTGATCCCGGTCGCCCAGTGGGGCGCCAACGAACTGCTGCCGCCGTACGCCAGGAAGCCCAACCTCCTTCCGCGCAAGACCCACCACGTGCTCGCGGGCCCACCGGTGGACCTCACGCGCTTCTACGACAAGGAGATGACCCCGGAGCTGCTGAAGGAGGCGACGGAGGTCATCATGGCCGCCATCACCCGCCAGCTGGAGCAGATCCGCGGCGAGAAGGCGCCCAGGGCGCCCTACGACCCGCGCCGGGAGCGGATCGAGCAGCGGTGCCGGACGCGGGCGCAGAGCAAGGGCAAGCAGGCAGAAGGGCAGGGCACGTGAGCAAGCCGGTCAAGGCGGCGGTCTTCAGCGCCGGTTCGTGGGGCACGGCGTTCGGCATGGTGCTCGCCGACGCGGGGTGCGAGGTCACCCTGTGGGCACGCCGGGCGGAGGTCGCGGAAGCGATCAACTCCACCCGTACGAACCCCGACTACTTTCCCGGTGTCGAACTGCCGGAGCACATGCGGGCCACCACGGACGCGGCCGAGGCCGCGGCCGGCGCCGACTTGACGGTCCTGTCCGTCCCGTCGCAGACGCTGCGCGCCAACCTCGCCGAGTGGGCACCGCTGCTCGCGCCGAACACGATCCTCGTCTCGCTCATGAAGGGCGTCGAACTCGGTTCCGCCATGCGGATGAGCGAGGTCATCGAGGACGTCGCCAAGGTGGGGCAGAACCGCATCGCCGTGGTCACCGGGCCCAACCTGGCCCGTGAGATCGCCGCGCGGATGCCGGCCGCCGCCGTGGTCGCCTGCACCGACGAGGCCGTCGCCCAGCGGCTCCAGGCCGCCTGCCACACCCCGTACTTCCGGCCGTACACCAACACGGACGTGGTGGGCTGCGAACTGGGCGGCGCCGTCAAGAACGTCATCGGCCTCGCGGTCGGCATCGCGGACGGCATGGGACTCGGCGACAACGCCAAGGGGTCCTTGATCACCCGCGGACTGGCCGAGACCACCCGGCTCGGGCTCGCCATGGGCGCCGACCCGCTCACCTTCTCCGGACTCGCGGGCCTGGGCGACCTGGTGGCGACCTGCTCCTCGCCGCTGTCCCGCAACCACACCTTCGGCACCAACCTCGGCAAGGGTATGACCCTCCAGGAGACCATCGCGGTCACCAAGCAGACCGCCGAGGGCGTCAAGTCCTGTGAGTCCGTGCTGGATCTGGCCCGCCGGCACGGCGTCGACATGCCGATCACGGAGACGGTCGTGGGAATCGTCCATGAGGGCAAGCCCCCGGTGGTGGCTCTCAAGGAGCTGATGTCGCGCAGCGCGAAGCCGGAACGACGCTGAGCTACGGCAACCAAGTGGCCGCCAAGTGGTCGCTGACCAATCGGATACCAGCGGGTACTCTCAACGCGATATGAGCACCGAGAACCTCCCCCAGAGCCCTGAGCAGCCGCCTCGCAAGCCGCGCGTGGCCGTCGTGTTCGGCGGGCGCAGCTCCGAACACGGGATCTCCGTGGTCACCGCCGGCGCCGTCCTCAAGGCCATCGACCGGACGAAGTACGACGTCCTGCCGATCGGCATCACCCAGGACGGCCGCTGGGCGCTCACCGCCGACGAACCGGAACGCATGGCGATCACCGACCGCCGTACGCCCAGCGTCGATCAGCTCGCCGAGTCCAGCGAGGGCGGCGTGGTGCTTCCCGTCGACCCCGGCAACCGCGAAGTCGTCTACAGCGAGCCTGGATCGGTGCCCAAGGCGCTCGGCGAGGTCGACGTGGTCTTCCCCGTCCTGCACGGCCCGTACGGCGAGGACGGCACCCTCCAGGGCCTCCTGGAGCTGTCCGGTGTGCCGTACGTCGGTTCGGGCGTGCTCGCCTCGGCCGTCGGCCAGGACAAGGAGTACATGAAGCGGGTGTTCACCTCCTTCGGGCTCAGGATCGGTCCGTACGTGGTGATCCGGCCGCGTGAGTGGGAGCGCGACGAGCCGGCCGCCCGCAAGAAGATCGTCGACTTCGCCGGCGAGCACGGCTGGCCGCTGTTCGTGAAGCCCGCGCGCGCGGGCTCGTCGATCGGCATCACCAAGGTCGACGACCTGGCGGGGCTCGACGAGGCGATCGCCGAGGCGCGGCGGCACGACCCGAAGATCCTCGTCGAGGCGGCGCTGCGCGGCCGCGAGATCGAGTGCGGGGTGCTGGAGTTCGAGGACGGGCCCCGTGCGAGCGTGCCCTCGGAGATCCCGTCGGCGGACGCGCACGCGTACTACGACTTCGAGGCGAAGTACATCGACTCCACACCCGGTGTCGTGCCCGCCCCGCTGACCGACGAGCAGACCGCCGAGGTGCGGCGGTTCGCGGTGGAGGCCTTCGAGGCCGCGTCCTGCGAGGGCCTGGTCCGCGCGGACTTCTTCCTCACCGAGGACGGCGAGTTCGTGATCAACGAGATCAACACCATGCCCGGCATGACACCGATCTCGATGTACCCGCAGATGTGGCAGGCGAGCGGGGTCAGCTATCCGGAGCTGGTGGACAGGCTGGTGCAGGCGGCGCTGCGCAGGTCGACGGGCCTGCGCTGACCCGGGCCCGCCCTAGTTGGCGATCCCCTCGGGGATCGCCTTCTTCACGGCTGGGGCGAGGTCGACCAGCACTCCGGTGCTGTCCCGTCCCTTCGGCACCGTGACCTCGACGTACGCGCTGCGATTGGCCGTGGTGAAGCGGTATGCGCCGTCCTCCCGCTTCTCCATCAGCCAGTCGACGCCGTTCACGCCGCCGGCGACCGCGTCCGGATCGCCGCCTTCGGCCACCTTGGGGTCGATCATCTTGGGCGGCTGCTCGACACCGCAGCGCAGTATGATCGCCGGGCTTCCCCAGCCCGCCGTCAGCACCGACGCGGGCTCGGGATCCTCGCGGCTCAGACCGTCCAGCTTCGCCGGCAGCGCCTTGTCCAGGTTCTGGCACAGTTTGACGGTCTGTGCACCCGGACTGGGAACCGCCGCCGACGCGTTGTCGTCTGCTGAGGAGCAGCCCGCGGTCGTGATCAGCAGGACGAGCGCGGGCGGCCCGATGAGGATGCGGTGCCGGTGCCGGAAGAAGTTCACCGGCCAAGGGTAGACGGGGGCTACAGATGGACGACCGGGCAGGTCAGGGTGCGAGTGATGCCGTCCACTTGCTGGACCTTGGCGACCACCATGCGGCCGAGATCGTCGACCGTGTCGGCCTGGGCGCGCACGATCACGTCATACGGTCCTGTCACGTCCTCGGCCTGGATGACTCCAGGGATCTTGCTGATCGTTTCGGCGACGGTCGACGCTTTGCCGACCTCCGTCTGGATCAGGATGTACGCCTGTACCACGGAACCTCCAGGGCGGCCACGAGGATCATGTGGGGAAAAGGAACGCCACGGTATCGCGTCGCCGCTCGCCGCGGGGAGACCTGCGGGGACCATGGCACGCGCGCCGGGGTGCGGGCACGACAGAAGTTGACGGTCACCTCGACCGTATCGAGGACACTGGTGACGCGCGAGCGGGCACGGACAGGCACAGAAGGGGCGTAAGGGCAATGAAGGGCACTGTTGGTGAGCTGGGGGAGTTCGGGCTCATCAGGGAGCTCACCTCCCGTCTCACCACCACCCCGGCGGTCCGGGTCGGCCCCGGCGACGACGCCGCGGTGGTCGCCGCGCCCGACCGGCGCGTCGTGGCCAGCACCGACATCCTCCTGGAGGGACGGCACTTCCGCCGCGACTGGTCCACCGCCTACGACGTGGGCCGCAAGGCCGCCGCTCAGAACCTCGCGGACATCGCCGCCATGGGCGCCGTACCGACCGCGCTGCTGCTCGGTCTGGTGGTCCCGGGCGAACTCCCGGTGACCTGGCCGACCGAGCTCATGGACGGCCTGCGCGACGAGTGCCAGGTCGCGGGGGCGTCCGTGGTCGGCGGCGACGTAGTGCGCGGCGACACGATCATGGTGTCCATCACCGCGCTCGGCGACCTGCGCAACAACGAGCCCGTCACGCGGGCGGGCGCGCAGCCCGGCGACATCGTCGCGGTGACCGGCTGGCTGGGCTGGTCCGCGGCCGGCTACGCGGTGCTCTCCCGCGGTTTCCGCTCGCCGCGCGCCTTCGTGGAGGCGCATCGTCGCCCCGAGCCGCCGTACCACGCGGGACCGGCCGCCGCGGGGCTCGGTGCGACCGCGATGTGCGACGTGAGCGACGGGCTGATCGCCGACCTCGGGCACATCGCCGAGGCCAGCAAGGTCCGCATCGACATCCGCTCCGGCGCGATCGACATCCCCTCGCAGATGAACGACATCGGGCAGGCCGTCGGCGTCGACCCCATGCAGTGGGTGCTCACCGGGGGAGAGGACCACGCGATCGTGGCGACCTTCCCGCCGGACGTGAAGCTGCCGGCCCGCTGGAAGGTCATCGGCGAGGTCCTCAACCCCTCGGCGCTGCCCCAGGTGACGGTCGACGGGGCGCCGTGGACCAAGAAGGGCGGCTGGGACCACTTCGGGGACATCGAGTCATGAGTGCGCTGCCTCGGGTTCTCACGGTCGCGGGCTCCGACTCCGGTGGGGGCGCGGGCATTCAGGCCGACCTGAAGACGATGCTCGCGCTCGGCGTGCACGGGATGAGTGTCGTCACGGCGGTCACCGCGCAGAACTCCCTCGGCGTGCAGGGGGCTTGGGAACTGCCGGTGGAGGCGGTGCGGGCGCAGTACCGCAGCGTGGTCGACGACATCGGCGTCCAGGCGGTCAAGACCGGAATGCTGGCCTCGGCCGAACTCGTGGAGCTGGTCGCCGAGTTGATCGGCGGTACGGACGCTCCGGCCGTCGTGGATCCGGTGGGGGTGTCGAAGCACGGGGACGCGCTGCTGGCGGTTTCCGCGCTGGATTCCGTACGGACCAAGCTCCTGCCGGTCGCGACCGTGGCGACGCCGAACCTCGACGAGGTGGCGCAACTGACCGGTGTGCGCGTCGACTCCGAGGCTCGGATGCGCAGGGCCGCGGCGGCTGTGCTGTCGTACGGGCCTCGATGGGTGGTGATCAAGGGAGGTCACCTGCCGGGCGAGGCTGTGGACCTGCTCACCGACGGTTCCGAGGAGCACTGGCTGCGAGCGCCGAGGTACGACAACCGGCACACGCACGGCACGGGGTGCACCCTGGCGTCGGCGATCGCGTCGGGGCTGGCGAAGGGGCAGGCCGTGCCGGAGGCGGTGACGGCGGCGAAGGAGTACGTCACCGGGGCGATCGCGGCCGGGTTCCCGCTGGGGGGCGGGGTCGGGCCGGTGGATCATGGGTGGCGGTTCCGGGGGAGCTCGTAGCCGTTCGGGCACGGCAAAAAGCCGGTCCACACGAGGTGGACCGGCTCTGTGCAGCGAACCAGCAGTGGCCGCGCGCTTAGCTGTGCGTCAGCGCGAGACCTTGCCGGCCTTGATGCACGAGGTGCAAGCGTTCACGCGCTTCGGCGTCCCGCCGACCACGGTACGTACACGCTGGATGTTCGGGTTCCAGCGGCGGGACGTACGGCGGTGCGAGTGCGAGATGTTGTTGCCGAAGCCCGGCCCCTTGCCGCAGACGTCGCAGTTGGCAGCCACGGGTCACTCCAAAGACTTCAGATGCACTTACGGTTGATCCCGGCAGGCCGGGATCGAGATCGTAGGATCAGAGATCTGAGTGGCGTTGCCAGGGGGAGAGCCCGATCGGATCGGGCAACCGGAGCAGCATACAACGACTGCGCCCGTAGAACGAAACTACCATGGCTGCTCAGGGGCCTGCTCCCCGCCCTCTTCCGGCGGACACCGACCCGAGGTCTACGCTGCGTCCCACGTCCAGCAGCTCAGGGAGGCGCAGGTGGCGCAGGTGCCGCAGACATTCTTCGATGCTCTCGCGGTGCGTACCTGGTGCGGTCTCGCGCTGGACGCGCTGGGGCGGGCGCGCGAGGAGATCGACGCGATCAACGTCTATCCCGTGGCCGACGGGGACACCGGCACGAACCTGTATCTGACCGTGGAGTCGGCGGTCGCGGCCATCGAGGCGGTGTTCGCGGGGCACGCGGTGGGGTCCATGGGTGCGGGCACGGGGGCCGGGATGGCTGACCGGCCGCCGCTGGCCGACGCCGTGCGGGCGATGGCCCACGGGGCGCTCATCGGGGCGCGGGGCAACTCCGGGACGATCCTCGCGCAGCTGCTGCGGGGCATGGCACAGGTGCTCGCCGCCGACGGTGAGACGGCTCACACGGACGGACGGGGCCTCGGGCTCGCCCTCAGGCGCGCGGCCGACTCCGCCCGCCAGGCGGTGGCCCATCCCGTCGAGGGCACGGTCCTGACCGTTGCCTCGGCCGCCGCCGACGCGGCCGAGGCAACCGAGGGCGACTGCGCATCCGTGGCCAGGGCGGCCTACGAGGGCGCGCGTGCGGCCCTCGCCGCGACCCCGGCCCAGCTGGCGGTCCTGGAGCGCGCGGGGGTGGTCGACGCCGGGGGGCGGGGGCTGGTGGCGGTCCTCGGGGCGTTGGTGGAGACGTTCACGGGGGAGGCGCAGAGCGGGGCTGTGGGGCCGGTCTCCGGGGTGCACGCGCGCGTGGAGCACGCGGAGGTACGCGACGACGATCAGGTGTCCCACGCGCGCGTGGCCGGGGGTCTGGACGATGTCGGCGAGTGTGCGGAGGGTGGCCCGGAGGGGGGCGGGCCCGCCTTCGAGGTGATCTACCTCCTGGAGGCCGGCGACACGGCCGTGGCGCGGCTGCGGGAGCGGCTCGACGCCCTGGGGGACTCGCTCGTGGTGGTCGGCGGCGACGGACTGTGGAACGTCCATGTGCACGTCGACGACGCCGGGGCCGCCGTGGAGGCGGGCGTCGAGGCCGGGCGGCCGTACCGGATCCGGATCACGCACTTCGGGCTCGGTGACGTGCACACCACCGGCGCCGAGCGGCCGCCCCGGGAGCGGGCCCAGCGCGCCGTCGTGGCCGTCGTGCCCGGCGAGGGCCTGGCCGGGCTCTACGGCGAGGAAGGCGCGACCACCGTGCTCGCTCGCCCCGGGGAGCCGCCCGCGAGCGGCGAGCTCGTGGAGGCCGTACGGCGGGCCCACGCGCGCGAGGTGGTGCTGCTGCCCAACGACGCGGAGCTGCGGCACACCGCGGCCGCTGCGGCAGAGCAGGCCCGGGCGGAGGGCATCCGCGTGGCCCTGATTCCGACGCGCTCCGCGGTCCAGGGGATCGCCGCGCTCGCCGTGCACGCGCCGGAGCGGCGCTTCGACGAGGACGTCGTGACGATGACCTCGGCGGCGGGCGCCACCCGCTACGCCGAGGTGGTCGTCGCGGAACGGCAGTCCTGGACCATGGCCGGCATCTGCCAGGCCGGCGACGTCCTCGGTCTCATCGACGGCGACGTGGCCGTCATCGGCTCGGACGTCACCGCCACCGCCGAAACGGTTCTCGACCGGATGCTCGCGGCCGGCGGCGAACTGGTGACCCTCGTCCTGGGCGACGAGGCCCCCGCGTCCGTCGCCGACCGCCTCGAGGCGCGCGTGCGGGAGTCGTATCTCGCCGTCGACACGGTGGTGTACCGGGGCGGGCGGCAAGGGGCGCTGCTGCTCATCGGGGTCGAGTAGACCCCGACGCCGTCATCCCTCCCGCTCCCCCTGGTCCTCCACGAGCTGCTCCTCCATGAGCTGGAGCATCTGCTCGGCCTCGGTCCGCCGGGACTGCGCGGTCTCATCGTCGGCGTGCCCCTCGCCGTACGCCGCCAGCACCGCACGCGCGCGTGCCGCCGCCCGGGCGCAGGCGCCCAGGTCGGCCTCCAGCCAGCCCGCGGCGAGTTCGGCGCCGGTGCGGCTGTGCCGGGCGTCGTCCCCGAGGGAGCCGAAGACCGAGATCGCCTCCTCCATCTGGGACAGGGCCTCCGCGAGCGTCGCCCGGATGGCGCCGTCGTCGGCGTCCTCGGCGCTGGAACGGGCGAGCAGGTCGCCGAACTGCCGGTGCGTGTGACCGAGCTCGGCGACGATCCGCTGCCGGGCCTCCTCGTCGTCCGCCGCATCCAGCGCCGCCACGCACTCCCGGACGGCGCTCGCCATCAACTCCCGCGCGCTGTTCGCTCCGCCCTGCGAGGGCAGGGCGTCCCGCTCGCTGCCCGCGCCGCCCTCCGTGCCCAGTACGGCTTGTGCGCCCGCAACGCCACCTTCCGTGTCCAGTGCCTCCCGAGCCCCGTCCACCCCGTCCACCCCGTCCTCCACACGCAGTGCGAGCCACGCGCGGGCGCGAAGGGCGCGGACGAGGCCGTGGGTGTTGCCGAGTTCGCGCCAGAGAGTGCCCGCGCGCGTGTAGGCGTGGTCCGCTTCGGCGGGCAGGCCCGCGTGGCCGAGGGATTCCGCGGCGAGGTGGGCGAGGGTGGCGTGGTCGTGCTGTTCGGGCCAGTGCCGGGCGATCTCGGCGGCCTGGAGGCGCCGTTCGGCCGCCGCGCGGTGCTCGCCGAGCTCGCTCAGGCAGTCCCCGAGCCACCACTGCGTCTGGACGATCGCGCCGTCGCCGTGCGTCTGAGCGCTCAGGTCGGCCAGCGCCGACTCCAGCACTTCGGCCGCCTCGGCCCACCGCCCCTGCCGCAGCAGGAACCCGCCGAGCTGTTGCCGGGCCAAGGCGCCGAGCGTGGAGCCCTGCCCGGCCGCGTCGGCCCAGTGCGCCGCCTCCAGGGCGTGCTCGGCGGCCTCCTGAGCCAGCCCCCGGCCGCCGACGACCTCGGCGAGCTGGAGGTGCAGCTGGGCCCGTCCGATCGCCTCCAGGTACGGACCGCCGTGTTCCAGGGCCGCCCGCAGCGCCCGCTCGGCCTCCGCCGTGTCGCCGAGATGGTGCGCGAGTCCGGCCAGCCGGGCCTCGTACTCCACCGCGAACCACGGCAGGCCCGCGCCGACGAACGCCCCCGCGGCCCGCGCGAACAGCTCCGCGGCCGCCTCCACGTCCCCGGTGAGCGTCGCCAGCTCCGCCCGCATCGCCTGCGCCTCGGCGGCCCGCGAGGCGAGCCGTACGTCGTCCCCGGTGTGCCCGTCGACGAGGGCCAGCACTTCCCGGACGGCTGCCTCGGCGTCGGCCAGGGCCGGACCGACCGAGGCGCCGTCGGCCGCCGGGGAACCGTCGGTCTCGTGCACCCGCCGCATCAGGATCCGCGCCCGCCCCATCAGCACGGACGCCGTCTGCCGTACGCCGGTGCCGCCCTCGGCGTAGAGCGCGAGGACCTCGTCGTACGGCTCGGCGACCGTCGCGAGCGCCTCGTCCACCCGGCCGGTGAGGGCGCGTACGTAGGCCGCACGCGCGTGTGCCGCCAGTGCCTCCCCGGGGTCGCCCGCCTGCGCGTACAGTCCGGCGGCGCGCTCGAACAGCTCGGCGCCCTCCGGGCCGAGGTCCATCGCCTCGTGCTCGGCGATCTCCGCCCGGTCGCGTGCGTCCAGTTCGATGCCCTGCGCCGCCCGGGAGACGGCCGCCCAGGCCTCTACGGCGTTCGGCTGCAGGGTGTCCGACAGCCGCCGCGCCTCGGCCAGCAGCGCGGGCAGATCGGGCTCCTCCGTGGCCACGGCGACCGGCGGCGGTGCCACCGCGGGCGTGGCGGACGGCCGCGCCGAGCGCACGCCCAGGGGCAGCCGCTCCACCAACGGCCGCTGCGCCATACGCGCGCGTGCCCGCTCGCTCACGTGTGCCGTGCTGTTGCGCGCGTCGAAGCGGGCGGCCAGCGCGAGGGCCTCCCCGCGCGCGTGGGCGGCGAGTTCCCGCGCGGTCCACGCCCGGTCGGCCGGCCCCGGCACCCGCTGGTCACCGAGCCCGAGCTCGGTCAGGCGGTCCATGAGCAGCGCGACCACGGCCATGAAATCCAGCTTGCTGCGCGGATGCCCGCCGTCCGTGAAGTACGCCGGCCGCTCCGCGAGCAGCTCCAGACCGCGCGCCTCGTTGCCGGTCAGCACGCAGAACTCGACGTGGTCCGCGTACGCGCTCCGCATGCTCTCCATGGCCCTCACGAGCCGGAAGCCGCGCAGATGGTGGGCGCGCGCCTCGTCCACGCGGCCCAGCCGCAGCAGCGGCGCCAGGGAGGACGCGAGCACCGTGTGCGGCTCGTGGGCGCACGTGAACTCGCCCTCCAGAACCGGCTCCCACAGCCGCAGCGCCTCCTCGTCCCGGCCGCGCTCCGCCTGCCACCAGCCCTGCCCGTGCAGCTCGCAGGCGTGACAGTCGGCCATGGCGTCCCGGTCGGCGGCCAGCCACGCGGCGTACGCCCGCTCGGCCCGCGCCACGTCCCCGATGTGCGCGGCCACGCTGAACTCGGCACCGCGCACGGCCCGTTCGGAGTGCCCGGCGAGCCGGTAGCGGTGCTCCATCTCGCCGAGCCACTTCTCGATGGAGGCGAGCGGGATGTGCGGCTGGTCGAGCATGCCGGACGACATCCACTTGAAGACCCAGTGCAGCGAGTGCACCTCGTACTCGTCGAAGTCCTCGGGCCGCTCGTCCCACATGCGCAGCAGGCGCGCGAAGGGGACGAACATCTTGTCCTTCTCGGAGCTGTAGTTGTAGACCTTCAGCTGGTGTCCGAGCGCCTCGATCACCGCCAGCGGGATGTTCAGCTTCTCGGCCTCGGCGAGCAGCTGCTCCGCGCGCGCGTTGCGGGCGGGTCCCTCCGGCTGCTCGGAGTTCTCCGCCATCGCCCGGCGCAGGGCGTCGAAGTCCGCGATCTCACTCATCAGTGACTGCCCCCCGTGGAGTCGGAGTCGCCGTGCGTGGCCCATTCCAGGAGGCTGATGAACGCCCGGTTCAGCAGCGCCGAATCGGCCGCCCTCAGCGGCCGTTGCGCCATCAGCAGCGCCTGCCCGTACAGGGACTCCGTGGCGGTGCCGATCAGCTCCGGCTCGCGCAGGGAACTGATGCGCCGGATCAGCGGGTTGAGGTGGTTGAGCACCAGACGCGCGCGGGGGGCGCTGCCCCGCAGCGAGCCGAGGATGCCCGCCCACAGGTCGTCGGCCTGCTCCTGGGCCTCCGCCCGGGCCTGCTCGTGCCGGGCCGCCCGGTCGTCCAGGTGCAGCGCGGGCACGGACAGGGGATGGAAGGCGCGCAGTACGACGTCACAGCCCAGGGGGTCGAGCTTCGCCCGCGCGGCCGCCAGGAAGCCGGACAGGGCCAGCTCCTCGGCCGGATCGACCGTGTCCAGATGGGCGGTCACGGTGTCGGCGTCCAGCTCCGCGACCACCGTGCCCGGCCGCACCGACGGCAGCGCCTCGATCAGCTCGCTGTCGTACGTGTAACCGCCGTTGATCACCCCGACGCCCTGCGCGGACGCGATCGGCGCGACCTGCCGGTACTCCTCGACCGTCCGCGTGAAGTGCACCACCGGGTGGCGCTGCGCGAACTCCTCCAGGGACAGCCGCCCGTCGGTCGTCTCGAAGGGCAGCCACGGCAGCATCGTGCGCAGCATCTCCTTGTCGTGCCGCGCCAGGGACTTCACGCCCAGGTGGTGCACGGACAGGAAGGCCGCGAGCCGTTCCGGATCGCCGGCCGCGAGGCCCGTCAGCCAGGACCGAATCCTTTCGCCCAGCGTCTCCCGTACGGCGGCCAGCGTCTCGTCCTCGTACAGCGACTCGCGCGAGGCCGTGGGCCGCAGACTGTCGGTGTCCAGGACACAGCGTACGAAGAACGCCCAGTCGGGCAGCAGCTGTTCGGCCCGCTCGGTCAGCAGCATGCCCTTGAGATGCACCCGATGACCCGCGTGCTGGGCCGGGCTGACCGCCGACGGCAGGACGTACGCCACCCCGCGAATGCCCGCCAGCGGCACGTCCAGCTCGATCGCGTCCAGCGGACTGAAGCCGAACAGTTCGTGACAGTGCCGCGCCAGGGCCACCCGCCGGGTGGCGGGGCTCGGATACGGCCGGTCCCAGGGCGCGGGCAGGTCGGTGACCGCCTCCTCGCCCACCCGCACGTCGTACGGCAGCAGCGAGCCGAAATCCCGCGCCAGTGTGAGGACACGCTGCGGCGCGAGCCACTCCCCGGCCCCGGCCCGCGCCACCAGGTGCACGGAGGTGCCCGGTTCCGGACGGGCCTCGTCCGGCAGCGTCCGCACGGTGTACGAACCGTCGTCGCTCGCCGTCCACTCAACGGGCGGGGCACCCGGCGTACGGGCGCTGCGGCTGACCACCCGGATCCGCTCGGCGACCACGAAGCAGGCGAGCAGCCCGATGCCGAACTGCCCGAGAAAGTCGGAGCGGGCCTCCTGCAACCCGTCGGCACGCTTGGAACTGCGCCCGATCGTCGCCAAAAGGTTGTGCACGTCCGCCTCGGTGAGCCCCACACCCGTGTCCTCGACACGCAGGGTCCCGCCCTCGGCGTACAGCCGCACGCGGGCCGGGGCGTCGGGCTGCTCGGCCCGCCGGGCGGTGATCGCGTCCACCGCGTTCTGCAACAACTCGCGCAGATAGACCTTGGGACTGGAGTAGAGGTGATGGGAGAGCAGGTCCACCAAACCGCGCAGGTCGACCTGGAACGTATGAGGTGACTGGGGTGATCGGGATGCCTGGGATGACTGTGAGGTCTGGGAGTCCATCATCACAGCGCCGGTGGGGGGACGGGCGACGGCGCGGGGTCGGGCGGTCCGTGTGAGGCGGAGACCGCGGGGGATGGCCGGAGCGCGCCATCCTAGGGCCCGAACGAGCCGTCTGACCAGGGATTTCCCGGACGTATACGGCCATTGTCAGTGGTGTGGTGTGCAATGGATCTCGTGCCCGCACTGCAAGAACCACTAGAACAGCCATTGAAGTCAGTGCTCGGCCCCGCCACCGCGAAGGTGATGGCCGAGCATCTCGGCCTGCACACCGTCGGCGACCTCCTGCACCACTACCCGCGCAGATACGAGGAGCGCGGCCAGCTCACCCACCTCGCCGACCTCCCCATGGACGAGCACGTCACGGTGGTCGCCCAGGTCGCCGACGCCCGCCTGCACACCTTCGCCTCCGCCAAGGCACCCCGCGGCAAGGGCCAGCGCCTGGAAGTCACGATCACGGACGGCAGCGGCCGCCTCCAACTCGTCTTCTTCGGCCATGGCGTCCACAAGCCCCACAAGGAGCTCCTCCCGGGCACGCGCGCGATGTTCGCGGGCAAGGTCTCCGTCTTCAACCGCCGTCTGCAACTGGCACATCCGGCATACGAGTTGCTGCGCGGAGATTCCGAGGAAGCCGTCGACACCTGGGCCGGCGCGCTCATCCCGATCTACCCCGCGACCGCCAAGCTGGAGTCCTGGAAGATCGGCAAGGCGATCCAGACGGTGCTGCCCAGCGCCCAGGAAGCCGTCGACCCCCTCCCTGACCCGCTCCGCGAGGGCCGCGCCCTGGTCTCCCTCCCCGAGGCGCTGCTGAAGATCCACCGCCCGCACACCAAGGCGGACATCGCCGACGCCCGCGACCGCCTCAAGTGGGACGAGGCCTTCGTCCTCCAGGTCGCCCTCGCCCGCCGCCGCCACGCCGACGCCCAACTCCCGGCGGTCCCCCGCAAACCCAAGCCGGACGGCCTCCTCACGGCCTTCGACGACCGCCTCCCCTTCACCCTCACCGAGGGGCAGCAGAGGGTCTCCGGGGAGATCTTCGACGACCTCGCGACCGAGCATCCGATGCACCGGCTGCTCCAGGGGGAGGTCGGCTCCGGGAAGACGCTGGTGGCCCTCCGCGCCATGCTCGCCACAGTCGACGCCGGCGGTCAGGCGGCGATGCTCGCGCCCACCGAGGTGCTCGCCCAGCAGCATCACCGCTCGGTCGTCGAGATGATGGGCGAGCTGGCCGAGGGAGGGATGCTGGGCGGGGCCGAGCAGGCCACCAAGGTGGTGCTGCTCACCGGGTCGATGGGGGCCGCCGCCCGGCGGCAGGCGCTGCTCGACCTGGTCACCGGAGAGGCCGGGATCGTGATCGGCACGCATGCGCTGATCGAGGACAAGGTGCAGTTCCACGACCTCGGACTGGTCGTCGTCGACGAACAGCACCGCTTCGGCGTCGAGCAGCGCGACGCCCTGCGCGGCAAGGGCAAACAGCCGCCGCATCTGCTGGTCATGACCGCCACGCCCATCCCGCGCACGGTCGCCATGACCGTCTTCGGCGACCTGGAGACCTCCGTCCTCGACCAGCTCCCGGCCGGCCGTTCGCCCATCGCCAGCCATGTCGTCCCGGCCGCCGACAAGCCCCACTTCCTGACCAGGGCCTGGGAGCGCGTACGCGAGGAGGTGGGGAACGGCCATCAGGCGTACGTCGTCTGCCCGCGCATCGGCGACGAGGACGAGGACACCAAGGCCGCCAAGAAGAAGACCCCCGAGGACGAGGCCGAGAAGCGCCCGCCGCTCGCCGTGCTCGACGTGGCCGACCAGCTCGCCAAGGGGCCCCTGCAGGGCCTCAAGGTGGAGGTCCTGCACGGCCGTATGCAGCCCGACGACAAGGACGCGGTCATGCGCCGCTTCGCCGCCGGCGAGACCGACGTCCTGGTCGCCACGACGGTCATCGAGGTCGGTGTCAACGTGCCCAACGCCACGGTGATGGTGATCATGGACGCCGACCGCTTCGGCGTCTCCCAGCTGCACCAGCTGCGCGGCCGGGTGGGCCGCGGCTCGGCAGCCGGCCTGTGCCTGCTGGTCACGGAGATGCCCGAGGCGAGCCCGGCCCGCCAGCGGCTGAACTCCGTGGCCGCCACCCTCGACGGCTTCGAACTCTCCCGCATCGACCTCGAGCAGCGCCGCGAGGGCGACGTCCTCGGCCAGGCCCAGTCCGGCACCCGCTCCTCCCTGCGGATGCTGGCCGTCATCGACGACGAGGAGATCATCGCCGAGGCCCGCGAGGAGGCCGCCCGGGTCGTGGCCGCCGACCCGGACCTGGAACACCTGCCCGCCCTGCGCACCGCGCTGGACGCGTTGCTGGACGAGGAGAGGGAGCAGTACCTGGAGAAGGGCTGACAGACTGGGACCGGCACCACCTGGGCACAAACCAGGGCGCCCACCGGAGCACACCGACAAGGACCGAGGAACAGAGGACATGACCCGCGTGATCGCCGGCCGGGCCGGCGGACGCCGTCTGGCCGTCCCGCCCGGACACGGGACCCGCCCCACCTCCGACCGCGCGCGCGAGGGCCTGTTCTCCACCTGGCAGTCCCTGCTCGGCGGCCCCCTCGACGGCGAGCGGGTCCTCGACCTGTACGCCGGTTCCGGCGCCGTCGGCCTGGAGGCCCTGTCCCGCGGCGCCGGCCACACCCTGCTCGTCGAGGCCGACGCCCGGGCGGCCCGCACCGTCCGGGAGAACGTGAAGAACCTGGGCCTGCCCGGCGCCGAGGTCCGCGCGGGCAAGGCCCGGCAGATCATCCAGACGCCGCCGCAGCAGCCGTACGACCTCGTCTTCCTCGACCCCCCGTACGCCGTCTCGGACGACGATCTTCGCGAGATTCTGCTCACACTCCGTACAGAAGGGTGGCTCGCGCCCGACGCCCTCGTCACCGTGGAGCGCAGCACCAGAGGTGGCGAATTCCGTTGGCCGGACGGTTTCGAAGCGATCCGGGCCCGTCGCTACGGCGAGGGAACGTTTTGGTACGGTCGCGCCGCCTCTACGTGCGAAGACGCACGATGACCGGACCGGAGAGCGAGGGAACCCAAGTGCGCCGCGCCGTCTGTCCCGGGTCGTTCGACCCCATCACCAACGGACATCTCGACATCATCGCCCGCGCCTCCCGTCTGTACGACGAGGTCTACGTGGCGGTGATGATCAACAAGGCCAAGAAGGGCCTGTTCGAGATCGAGGAGCGGATCGACCTGATCCGCCAGGTCACCACCGAGTACGAGAACGTCCGCGTCGAGGCCTTCCACGGCCTCCTCGTCGACTTCTGCAAGGAGCGCGACATCCCGGCCATCGTCAAGGGCCTGCGGGCGGTCAGCGACTTCGACTACGAGCTGCAGATGGCCCAGATGAACAACGGCCTCACGGGTGTCGAGACGCTCTTCGTCCCGACCAACCCCACCTACAGCTTCCTCTCCTCCTCCCTGGTCAAGGAGGTCGCGACCTGGGGCGGAGACGTCTCCCACCTGGTGCCTCCGGCGGTCTTCGAGGCCCTCACCCGGCGCCTGAAGAAGGACTGACCCGGACACCCGGTCACTGACGGCCCGTCACCCGCTGTCCGACGGCAACCTCATGGCCGTACAGTCGTCCCGTCCGTCTCCAACACAGCAGTAGAGAGTGGCGAGCACAGGTGGACGTGCAGAAGAAGCTCGACGAGATCGTGTCCGCGGTCTCCGGTGCCCGGTCGATGCCCATGTCGGCCTCGTGCGTGGTCAATCGCGCCGAACTGCTCTCGATGCTGGAAGAGGTGCGCCAGGCCCTGCCCGGCTCCCTGGCGCAGGCCCAGGAGCTGATCGGCGGCCGCGAGCAGATGGTCGAGCAGGCCCGCCAGGAGGCCGAGCGGATCATCGAGCACGCCCACGCCGAGCGGGGCTCGCTGATCTCCGACACCGAGATCGCCCGCCGCTCCCAGGCCGAGGCCGACCGCATCCTCGCCGAGGCCCGCAAGGAGGCGGAGGAGATCCGCGCGGAGGCCGACGACTACGTCGACTCCAAGCTCGCCAACTTCGAGGTCGTCCTCACCAAGACCCTCGGCTCCGTCGGCCGCGGCCGCGAGAAGCTCCTCGGCACCGGACCCGGCGTCGACGAGCAGGGCTACGAGGACGACGACGCCCCCGAGCGCAGCCACGACCCTCAGACCTTGCGCCGCACCGCCGACGAGTACGTCGACGTCAAGCTGGGCGCCTTCGAGGCGGTCCTGGCCAAGACCCTGGAGGCCGTCGGCCGCGGCCGCCAGAAGCTGCACGGCCGGATCGCCACCGACGACCTCGGCGCCCTCGCCGACGACCTTTCGACCATCCAGCACTCCAGCGACGCCGACTACCTGGCCGACCTCGCGGGCCTCGCGGAGCGGGACACCCCGACCCCTCAGGCCGCCCCGGCCGAGCAGCAGCCCGTACCGCCGCAGTACGACCCGCAGAGCGTGCAGCCGGCGTACGGCTACCAGCAGCAGACCGCCGACCCCTACGGCTACCAGCAGCAGTACGGAGGCCAGCAGGCCGATCCGTACGGCTACCAGCAGGCCCAGCAGGCCGACCCGTACGCCTACCAGGGCTACGACGCTCAGCAGGGCGCCTACGACCCCCAGCAGGCCCAGCAGGGATACGCCGAGCAGCAGCAGATGCCCGCCCTCGACGAGACCAGCCTCTTCGACACCAGCATGATCAGCGCGGAGCAGCTGCGGGCCTATGAACAGGGACGCGGCAACGGCTGACCCCGGCCTGCGAGCGGGGCGTCGGCCGGGAGCGCACACCGGATTGGGTCGTGAGGGAAAGGTCCAGTATCCTGGCTCTTCGGTCGCGCGTACGTCCGCGATCAACGCTGCCCGGGAACACCGAAGGGCAGCGCCCCTGAGCTCAGAAGATCGAAAGCAGGAATGGCTCTGAACGCCCGCCTCGACCACCGCAACCCTCTCGTGTTCGACACACACGAGTTGGGTCGGCGGCCTGGTGCGCTGCAGCGCCTGACCCGCGAGATCGAGGCTCCCAAGGACTTCGGTATCCAGGGAGTGATCGGAGTGCCGGAAGGCGCCCCGGTGGAGCTCGAACTCCGACTCGAGTCGGTCATGGAAGGTGTGCTCGTCACAGGCACCGCCCGTGCACAGGCCGAGGGGGAGTGCGTAAGGTGTCTGGAGCCGCTCGAGCTGGAGCTCGAAGCGGACTTCCAGGAGATGTTCTCGTACCCTGACGCCGACGACCGGGGCCGCCCCAAGGCGGAGCCGGCCGACGACGCCGAGGAAGACGAGGACAGGCTCTTCATCGAGGACGGCCTGTTCGACCTCGAACCCGTGCTGCGCGACGCGGTGGTGCTCGCACTGCCGATGCAGCCGGTGTGCCAGGAAGACTGCCCAGGACTGTGCGCCCAGTGCGGAGCACGCCTTGCGGACGACCCGGACCACCACCACGACGCCGTCGACATCCGTTGGGCGGCACTGCAGGGACTCGCCGATTCACTCGAAGACGGCGATAAGGACGAGATGAGCGGCGCCGAACCGGGCGTCGACGAGAAGCAGGAGAAGTAGCCGTGGCTGTTCCGAAGCGGAAGATGTCGCGCAGCAACACGCGCCACCGCCGGTCGCAGTGGAAGGCTGCGGTCCCCACCCTGGTTGCGTGCGAGCGCTGCCACGAGCCCAAGCAGCAGCACATCGCGTGCCCGTCTTGCGGCACTTACAACAAGCGCCAGGTCCTCGAGGTCTGAGCGGCTGGTGAGAGGCACTGTGTCCACGCCTAAGAAGAACGCTCCCCGCGAGATCGGGAGCAGCCCGGCGGACAACACGGCCTCGTCCCACACGCTGTTGGAAGGGCGGCTCGGGTACAAGCTCGAGTCCGCCCTTCTGGTGCGTGCGCTGACCCACCGTTCCTACGCGTACGAGAACGGCGGCCTGCCCACCAACGAGCGCCTGGAGTTCCTGGGGGACTCCGTCCTCGGCCTCGTGGTCACGGACACGCTGTACCGCACCCACCCCGACCTGCCCGAAGGCCAGCTGGCCAAGCTGCGGGCCGCGGTGGTCAACTCGCGTGCGCTGGCGGAGGTCGGCCGCGGCCTCGACCTGGGCTCCTTCATCCGGCTCGGCCGCGGTGAAGAGGGCACGGGCGGCCGGGACAAGGCGTCCATCCTCGCCGACACCCTCGAAGCGGTGATCGGCGCGGTCTATCTCGACCAGGGCCTGGACTCGGCGGCGGAGCTGGTGCACCGCCTGTTCGACCCCCTGATCGAGAAGTCCTCGAACCTCGGAGCCGGCCTGGACTGGAAGACCAGCCTCCAGGAGCTCACCGCGACCGAGGCGCTCGGCGTGCCCGAGTACCTGGTCACGGAGACCGGCCCCGACCACGAGAAGACCTTCACTGCTGCCGCCCGCGTCGGAGGCGTCTCGTACGGCACCGGCACCGGCCGCAGCAAGAAGGAGGCGGAGCAGCAGGCCGCGGAGTCCGCGTGGCGGTCCATCAAGGCCGCGGCGGACGAGCGCGCCAAGCTGGTGGCCGAGAAGGCCGCCCAGGACGGCGAGGACCCCTCGTCGGTCTCTGCCTGACCGCCTGACCGAACAAGCGCATCCGAGCGCCCGCCCACGGCTTCCGCCCCGGGGCGGGCGCTCGGCTCATACACCGGTTTGTGACGGGGGAGCCCCATGCCCGAGTTGCCCGAGGTCGAGGTCGTACGGCGCGGTCTGGAACGGTGGGTCGCCCACCGGACGGTCACTGAGGCCGAGGTGCTGCACCCGCGCGCGGTACGCCGTCATCTCGCAGGCGCCGACGACTTCGCCCACCGTCTCAAGGGCCACCGCATCGGCACGCCCAGCCGGCGCGGCAAATACCTGTGGCTGCCCCTGGAGGACACGCACCAGGCGATCCTGGCGCACCTCGGTATGAGCGGCCAGCTGCTGGTCCAGTCGCACGCGGCGCCGGACGAGAAGCACCTCCGGATCCGCGTCCGCTTCGCCGACGAGCTCGACACCGAGCTCCGCTTCGTCGACCAACGCACCTTCGGCGGCCTGTCCTTGCACGACACCACCCCGGACGGTCTGCCCGACGTCATCGCGCACATCGCCCGCGACCCGTTGGACCCGCTCTTCGACGACGAGGCCTTCCACCGGGCGCTGCGTCGTAAGCGCACCACCATCAAACGGGCCCTGCTCGATCAGTCGTTGATCAGCGGTGTCGGCAACATCTACGCGGACGAGGCCCTTTGGCGCGCCCGCATCCACTTCGAGCGCTCGACCGCGAACTTCACCCGCCCGCGCACCGCCGAGCTCCTCGGCCACATCAGGGACGTGATGAACGAGGCCCTCGCGGTGGGCGGCACCAGCTTCGACAGCCTGTACGTCAACGTCAACGGCGAGTCGGGATACTTCGACCGGTCGCTGGACGCGTACGGGCGCGAGAGCCTGCCGTGCAAGCGGTGCGCCACGCCGATGCGCCGGCGCCCCTGGATGAACCGGTCCAGCTACTTCTGCCCGAGGTGTCAGCGGGCGCCGCGTGTCGTGTCGTAGCGCCTGCGTGCTTCGAGCACGTCGTCCATCCGGCCCTCCACGAACTGGATGAGGCCGATCAGACGCTCGGCGACCTCGTGGCCGAGCGGGGTCAGTTCGTAGTCCACGCGGGGCGGGTTCGTCGGCTGTGCCTCGCGGTGGACCAGGCCGTCGCGCTCCAGTGCGTGCAGCGTCTGGGACAGCATCTTCTCGCTCACGCCGTCGACCCGGCGTCGCAGCTCGTTGAAGCGGAGCGAGCCCTCGTGCAGGGCGCCGAGCGCGAGCGCGCCCCAGCGTCCCGTGACGTGCTCCAGCGTGCCGCGCGAGGGGCAGGCCTTGGCGAACACGTTGTACGGGAGGTTCTGGTCCTCCGTGCGCTCGTCCATGGTGTCCATAGAGCAAGCGTACGCGAATGCAGCGCTAACCAACAGGTTGCACTAACTAATGGTTAGTGTGCTGCCCCTAGTAACCGAAGTTCTGCGTCCACCAAGGCCCGCCCGCCCCCATGTGCACACCGACACCCAGCGTCTTGAAGTCGCAGTTGAGGATGTTGGCCTTGTGCCCGGGGCTGTTCATCCAGGCCTCCATCACCGCGGCCGCGTCGGCCTGCCCCCGGGCTATGTTCTCGCCGCCGAGGTCGGTGATCCCGGCCTTCGCGGCCCGGTCCCACGGGCTCGCCCCGTCCGGGTCGGTGTGGTCGAAGAAGCCGCGCGCGGCCATGTCCTCGCTGAAGTCCTGAGCCAGCTCGGCCAGCGCGCTGTTGGCGGAGACCGGGCTGCAGCCCACCTTCGACCGCTCTTCGTTGACGAGCTTGAGCACCTCGGCCGCGGCCTGGGTCTCCGCGGACACCGTCACGGGGGCGCTGGTCTTCTCCGGCGACTTCGTGGCCGTACGCGACGGAGTCGTCGTGGGCTTCTTGCTGGGCGTGGGCGTGGTCTTCGGCTTCTTCGACGGCGTCTCGGTCGTCTTGGTCGGCGCGGCCGGTGACGTCGAGGGGGAGGCCGAGGGCGAGGCCGAGCGGTCGGTGTCAGGGCTCGTCGACGTGTCGTCGCGGCTCTCGGCGCTGCCGGAGGTGCCGCCCTGCTCGCTCGGGGCGCCGGTGGTCGGCGTGTCCGCGGCCTGCACCTTGTCGCCGCCGCTGCTGCGGTCCCCGCCGAGCTTGTAGTTCTCGAGACCGGGCACCGCGCCCGTGGCGACCGCGACGGTGCCGAGGGCCACCGCTGCGGAGACGCCGAGCAGACCGGTCTTGACCGGCGCGGCCTTCTTCTTCCGGCGGCGGTGCGAGCCCGCGCGGCGGGGGCCGTCGGAGGGTATGTAGCCGTCGGACGGGAAGGCCGCGGTGTCGGCGTTCCAGGTGTGGCCGTCGTCGTCCGTCGCGAAGAGGTACTCCTGGCTCCTCGTGTAGGCGTCGCCGTACGCCTCGGGGTTCAGGTAGGGGGCGATGCCCAACGTGGGGTGGTCGCCCGCGGCGGGGTCGTACGAGTCGTAGGGCTCGTACGAGTCGTGGTGTCCGTTGCCCCCCATGTGGGAGCTGAACGTCTCTGTGACCCCCGTGGCGCGGCCCGTGCTGGCGGCGCGGCCGGCGGCGGAGCGTCGGTGGCGTCCCATGTCCTGGCCTTCCTCGTCCTCGCGGTCGACGCGTCCCCCCGGTCAACCAAGCTCACGAAACTCACACGATCGAGTGAGTTTCGTATGAGATTCATTGGCAGGGGACGGTACCGCATGGCGCCGGAGGAGGAAGTGTCCCGAGAGACATTGGCCGGTTAGGTTGCACTCATGAGCGAGGATGTGCGACTGGTCGCCTGGGTGCGAGGACGTGTCCAAGGTGTGGGTTTCCGCTGGTTCACGCGGGCCAAGGCCCTGGAGATCGGCGGCCTGAGTGGTTTTGCTCTCAATTTGGACGACGGACGGGTCCAGGTGGTCGCCGAGGGGCCGCGCCCGGGCTGTCAGGGGCTCCTGGAATGGCTCGAGAGTGACGACACGCCCGGGCGCGTGGACGGCGTCACCGAGATCTGGGACACACCTCGCGGGGGGTACGACGGCTTCGCCATCCGTTGACCCCGTTCTGTAAAGAGGCCCAGGCGGAAGCGGAGGCATGCGCCACTGGCACATGCCCGGAGCAGAAAGGGCCTGGTGGTTGCCAAGAATCGCTTGCCGTGGCAGGCTCCGCACGTAAGGATGATCGTCACGCCCTGAGGGCCCCGCGGGAGTCGCAGCGCCGCCGTTTCCGGCCGCGCGCCACCGGGCTGCCCGCCAATACGGGGCGTGATCGTGTTGACCGTCAAACTTTTTGGTGAGACGCTGAAAGCACCCCGCGCACCTTCGCTGTTTGGCATGGAAGAACCGCAGCATGAACTCAAAAGTGTCAAGCACCGCGGGTGCGAATCCCTCACGACCCACACCGCTTCGGTCGGTCACTCATTGTGGAGGACCATCCATCATGGCAAAGGCGCTTCTCGGTTACGTCGGCGGCTCCGACCCTCGACTCCTCGCCGAGATGCGACGGCTCCAGCAGCGCGTCCAGGACCTGGAATCCGAGCTCGTACGGATCCAGGCGGAGAACGACGCGCTCGCGGCTGCCGCTTCTCACGACAGGATCATGGAGAGCATCGACGCACACCAGGCGGAGCCTGCGCTCACCTGATCGCTGCATCGCTCCACAACAGCACACGCAGTGGTTGGGCTGCCCGTATCAACCGCTAAGTTGTCAGACAACTGAAACCCAGTTGTCAGAGTTGCAAGGGACGCTTCGGCGTCCCTTCTTTCTTGCCCCCGCGCATCCTTTCACTCTCTTTAACGTCTGGTGTGCCCTGCGCGTTCATGTGTGAAACCGCAGGGTGACCGGGGTTCATAGTGTGAGACACGCCCGGCAGGTAGAGTCCAGCGGCGTGCACCTCAAGGCCCTGACCCTCCGAGGGTTCAAGTCGTTCGCCTCGGCGACCACACTCCGGTTCGAGCCGGGGATCACATGCGTCGTGGGGCCCAACGGCTCGGGCAAGTCCAATGTGGTGGACGCGCTCAGCTGGGTCATGGGCGAACAGGGCGCCAAGTCGCTGCGCGGCGGCAAGATGGAGGACGTCATCTTCGCCGGCACCACCGGCCGCCCGCCGCTGGGCCGCGCCGAGGTGTCCCTGACCATCGACAACTCCGACGGGGCCCTGCCCATCGAGTACGCCGAGGTCACCATCACGCGGATCATGTTCCGCAACGGCGGCAGCGAGTACCAGATCAACGGCGACACCTGCCGTCTCCTCGACATCCAGGAACTCCTGTCCGACTCCGGCATCGGCCGCGAGATGCACGTCATCGTCGGCCAGGGCCAGCTCGACTCCGTCCTGCACGCCGACCCCATGGGCCGCCGCGCCTTCATCGAGGAGGCGGCCGGCGTCCTCAAGCACCGCAAGCGCAAGGAGAAGGCGCTGCGGAAGCTGGACGCGATGCAGGCCAACCTCGCGCGCGTGCAGGACCTGACGGATGAGCTCAGGAGGCAGCTGAAGCCCCTGGGCCGACAGGCCGCCGTCGCACGCAGGGCCGCCGTCATCCAGGCCGACCTCCGAGACGCCCGCCTGCGCCTCCTCGCCGACGATCTCGTACGGCTGCGGGAGGCGCTGAAGGCCGAGGTCGCGGACGAGGCCGCCCTGAAGGAGCGCAAGGAGGCCGCCGAGCAGGAGCTGAAGAAGGCGCTCCAGCGGGAGGCGCTTCTGGAGGACGAGGTACGGCAGCTCACGCCTCGCCTCCAGCGCGCCCAGCAGACCTGGTACGAGCTCTCCCAGCTGGCCGAGCGGGTGCGCGGCACCATCTCGCTGGCCGACGCGCGCGTGAAGAGCGCCACCTCCGCGCCCCCCGAGGAGCGGCGCGGGCGCGACCCCGAGGACATGGAGCGCGAGGCCGCCCGGATCCGCGAGCAGGAGGCCGAGCTCGAAGCGGCCCTGGAGGCGGCCGAGCGCGCCCTGGAGGACACGGTCGGCCACCGCGCCGAGCTGGAACGCGAACTCGCGCTCGAAGAACGGCGCCTGAAGGACGTGGCCCGTGCCATCGCCGATCGCCGCGAGGGGCTCGCCCGGCTGAACGGCCAGGTCAACGCGGCCCGTTCGCGCGCGGCCTCGGCCCAGGCCGAGATCGACCGGCTGGCCGCCGCCCGCGACGAGGCCCAGGAACGGGCCGTCGCCGCGCAGGAGGAGTACGAGGCGCTGAAGGCGGAGGTCGACGGCCTCGACGCCGGCGACGCCGAGCTCGCCGAACAGCACGAGGCGGCGAAACAGCAGCTCGCCGAGGCGGAGGCAGCCCTGTCGGCGGCCCGGGAGGCGGCCACGGCGGTGGAGCGCAAACGGGCCGCGACCCAGGCCCGCCACGAGGCGTTGGCCATGGGGCTGCGCCGCAAGGACGGCACGGGTGCGCTGCTGGCGGCGAAGGATCGTCTCAGCGGACTGCTCGGTCCGGCCGCCGAGCTGCTGACCGTGACCCCGGGCCACGAGGCCGCCCTGGCCACCGCCTTCGGCGCCGCCGCCGACGCGATCGCGGTGACGACTCCTTCCTCGGCCGCCGACGCGATCCGCCTGCTGCGCAAGCAGGACGCGGGGCGGGCGGCGCTGCTGCTGAGCGGCGCCCCCGACGACGTACCGCAGGAGGCGCGGACGGACGGGCCGCCGTATGCCGCCGACCTCGTCCGCGGCCCCGCCGAGCTCATGCCCGCCGTACGACGGCTGCTGCACGGGATCGTCGTGGTCGGCACCCTGGAGGACGCCGAGGACCTCGTCTACGCGCGGCCCGATCTGACCGCCGTGACCGCCGAGGGCGATCTGCTGGGCGCGTACTTCGCGCAGGGCGGGTCCGCCGGGGCGCCGAGCCTGCTCGAAGTGCAGGCGTCCGTGGACGAGGCCGCAGCCGAGCTGGAAGAGCTGGCCGTGCGGTGCGAGGAGCTCACCGAGGCACAGCACGCGGCCG
Source organism: Streptomyces sp. NPDC002838 (assembly GCF_040295365.1). NCBI lineage: Bacteria > Bacillati > Actinomycetota > Actinomycetes > Kitasatosporales > Streptomycetaceae > Streptomyces > Streptomyces sp. NPDC002838. Next base: position 143,625 of record NZ_JBEOVF010000005.1, read on the forward strand.
GGCAGCGGCGCAAGGAGTGTGCCGCGCGGGTCGAGGAGCTGGGGGAGCGGCGTCGGGCCGCCGACCGGGAGAAGTCGTCCGTCGCGCAGCAGTTGGGGCGGCTGTCGGGGCAGGCACGCGGTGCCGCCGGGGAGGCCGAGCGGTCCGTCGCCGCCGCCGCGCGGGCACAGGAGGCGCTCGACAAGGCCCTGACCGAGGTCGAGGAACTCGCCGAACGTCTCGCCGTCGCCGAGGAGATGCCGGTGGAGGAGGAGCCCGACACGTCGGTACGGGACCGTCTCGCCGCCGACGGGGCCAACGCCCGGCAGACCGAGATGGAGGCCCGGCTTCAGGTCCGTACGCACGAAGAGCGCGTCAAGGGGCTCGCCGGGCGGGCCGACTCGCTCGACCGGGCCGCCCGCGCGGAACGCGAGGCACGCGCGCGTGCCGAACAGCGGCGGGCCCGGCTGCGGCACGAGGCGGCCGTCGCGGAGGCCGTCGCCTCCGGTGCACGGCAGCTGCTCGCGCACGTCGAGGTGTCGCTCGGCCGGGCGGAGGAGGAGCGGACCGCCGCCGAGGCCGCCAAGGCGCGGCGCGAGCAGGAGCTGACCGTCGCCCGGGGCGCGGGGCGCGATCTTAAGGCAGAACTCGACAAGTTGACGGATTCGGTCCACCGTGGCGAGGTACTCGGCGCCGAGAAACGGCTGCGGATCGAGCAGCTGGAGACCAAGGCGCTGGAGGAACTCGGTGTCGAACCGGCGGGGCTCGTGGCCGAGTACGGCCCGCACCAGCTGGTGCCGCCCTCGCCCCCCGCCGAGGGCGAAGAGCTGCCGGAGGACCCCGAGCACCCGCGCAACCAGCCGAAGCAGTTCCACCGGGCCGAGCAGGAGAAGCGGCTCAAGGCGGCCGAGCGGGCGTACCAGCAGCTCGGCAAGGTCAACCCGCTGGCGCTGGAGGAGTTCGCCGCGCTGGAGGAACGCCACCAGTTCCTCAGCGAGCAGCTGGAGGACCTCAAGAAGACACGTGCCGACCTCCTCCAGGTCGTCAAGGAGGTCGACGAGCGCGTCGAGCAGGTCTTCACCGAGGCCTACCGGGACACGGCCCGGGAGTTCGAGGGCGTGTTCAGCCGGCTGTTCCCGGGCGGTGACGGGCGCTTGATCCTGACCGATCCCGACAACATGCTCACCACGGGTGTCGATGTCGAGGCGCGTCCGCCGGGTAAGAAGGTCAAGCGGCTGTCCCTGCTCTCGGGCGGCGAGCGCTCGCTGACGGCGGTGGCGCTGCTCGTGTCGATCTTCAAGGCGCGGCCCAGCCCGTTCTACGTCATGGACGAGGTCGAGGCGGCGCTCGACGACACCAACCTCCAGCGGCTGATCCGCATCATGCAGGAGCTGCAGGAGGCCTCGCAGCTGATCGTGATCACGCACCAGAAGCGCACGATGGAGGTCGCCGACGCGTTGTACGGCGTCTCCATGCAGGGCGACGGTGTGTCGAAGGTCATCAGCCAGCGCCTCCGCTAGATACGTGCGGCCTACACCTGTTCTGACCTGCATGCCCCTTCATTGCTTCAAGTCTTGAACTCAAACCCCTCACATCCTCTGAGGGGCTTCTTACTTGACCCCTATTGACTTCGAAACTTGAAGGAATAGTCTCTGCAACGTTGCTTTTACCTTCAGGTACCTACAGGTGGACCTCGAAGGGCTGACCCCATCCGGCAGCGTTGCCGGTGGCCCGAGGAGTACACGTGACCAGCAGTACGCAGGCACCCAAGTCAGGAGCCAGGACGGCTCACCCCGATCATCTCGGGCACGTCATCTTCATCGCGGCGGCGGCCGCGATGGGCGGTTTCCTCTTCGGCTACGACAGCTCCGTGATCAACGGCGCGGTCGAGGCCATCCGTGACCGCTACGACATCGGATCGGCAGCCCTGGCGCAGGTCATCGCCATCGCCCTGGTCGGCTGTGCCATCGGCGCGGCGACCGCCGGCCGCATAGCCGACCGCATCGGCCGCATCCGGTGCATGCAGATCGCCGCTGTCCTCTTCACGGTCAGCGCCGTCGGCTCGGCGCTGCCCTTCTCGCTGTACGACCTCGCCTTCTGGCGGATCGTCGGCGGCTTCGCCATCGGCATGGCCTCCGTGATCGGCCCCGCCTACATCGCCGAGGTCGCCCCGCCCGCCTACCGCGGCCGCCTCGGCTCCTTCCAGCAGGCCGCGATCGTCATCGGCATCGCCGTGTCACAGCTGGTCAACTGGGGTCTGCTGAACGCCGCCGACGGTGACCAGCGCGGCAAGCTCATGGGCCTGGAGGCCTGGCAGGTCATGCTCGGCGTCATGGTCGTCCCGGCCGTCCTGTACGGCCTGCTCTCCTTCGCGATCCCCGAGTCCCCGCGCTTTTTGATCTCCGTCGGCAAGCACGAGCGCGCCCGCGAGATCCTCACCGAGGTCGAGGGCAGGGAGATCGACCTGGACGCCCGCGTCGCCGAGATCGAGCTCGCCATGAAGAGCGAGCACAAGTCGACCTTCAAGGACCTGCTGGGCGGCAGCTTCTTCTTCAAGCCGATCGTCTGGATCGGCATCGGCCTGTCGGTCTTCCAGCAGTTCGTCGGCATCAACGTCGCGTTCTACTACTCCTCGACGCTGTGGCAGTCGGTCGGTGTCGACCCGACGGACTCGTTCTTCTACTCGTTCACGACGTCGATCATCAACATCGTCGGCACCGTGATCGCCATGATCTTCGTCGACCGGATCGGCCGTAGGCCGCTGGCCCTCATCGGCTCCGTCGGCATGGTGATCGGCCTCGCGCTGGAGGCCTGGGCGTTCTCGTACAACCTGGTCGACGGCAAGCTGCCGGCCACGCAGGGCTGGATCGCCCTGATCGCCGCCCACGTGTTCGTCCTCTTCTTCGCCCTGTCCTGGGGTGTGGTCGTCTGGGTCTTCCTCGGCGAGATGTTCCCGAACAAGATCCGCGCCGCCGCCCTGGGCGTGGCCGCCGCCGCGCAGTGGATCGCCAACTGGGCCATCACCGCGAGCTTCCCGTCGCTGGCCGACTGGAACCTCTCCTTCACCTACGTGATCTACACGGTCTTCGCCGCGCTCTCGATCCCGTTCGTCCTCAAGTACGTCAAGGAGACGAAGGGCAAGGCGCTGGAGGAGATGGGCTGAGCCTCGTACCCGAGGCCCTCGAACTCGGGGAGACGGGCCGAGTCCCCGCTGCCCCTCTCCTCGTATCCCCGCCGCCGCCCCGGCTCGGCCACCGCCGAACCGGGGCGGCGGTGTCGTATGCGAAGGGTCGACCCCCGAGAGGATCGACCCCCGAGAGGATCAACCACCGAGCCCGGGCAGCACCCGCTCGCAGAACAGACGCAGACTCCGCCACCCCTCCTCCACCGGCATCCCGCCCGACAACGGATGCAGTACGTAGTTGTCGAACCCCAGCGCCACGCACTCCTCCGGCGTCAGAATCCGGTACACGCCCTCCGCGCGCAGCTCCTCCACCGTCGTGGCCGCCGACTTCACCGCCGACCGGATGTCCCCGGACTGCCAGGAGGCGTACGTCCGAGCCTCGTGCAGGAAGTGCTTGCCGTACCGGGCCCATGCCTCGTCCGGGTCCTCGGCGACGTGCAGCAGCGGTGTCTCGGCGGCGGGCATCATGGTCCAGCCCTCGGTGCCGTACTCGACGAGCCGCTCCTTGTAGTACGCCTCCAGCTCCGGCAGATGCGCGCTGGGGAAGAACGGCAGCCCGAGCCGGGCGGCCCGGCGGGCGGCGGCTTTCGAGGAGCCGCCGACGAGGAGGAGGGGGTGCGGGTCGGTGTACGGGCGCGGGGTGACCCGTACGGTACGGCCCCGGTACGTGAACTCCTCGCCGGTCCAGGCCTTGAGGACCGTCTCCAGAACCTCGTCCTGGATCTTCCCGCGCCGCTTCCACTCCACGTCGAACTGCGCGTACTCCTCGGGCCGGTACCCGATCCCGGCGACCGTCACCAGCCGGCCGCCGCTCAGCAGGTCCAGTACGGCGATGTCCTCGGCCAGCCGCAGCGGGTCGTGCAGCGGGCCGATGACCGCCGAGACCGTGACCGCGATACGCCGGGTGGCCCCGAAGACGGCACCCGCGAAGGCGAACGGCGACGGCAGCCAGTTGTTGGCGACGCCGTGGTGCTCCTCGGTCTGCACGGTGGTGATCCCGCGGTCGTCGGCGTACGCGGCCATCTCCAGGGCGGCCTTGTAGCGCGCGCTGAGCGAGGCGGGGGTGGCGCCGGGCTCGACGAGGTTGAAACGTACGACTGAGACGGGCATGGGGAATCCCCCTTCACACGGTGGATGCGAAAGGGGACCGTAGCTGACGGTGCGTCAGACATCCAGAGTCGCGAGCCCGCGGTGAACGCGATGAAATGGACATGGCGTCGGGGTGGGTTCCTTGTAGGAAGCTACGGAAGACGACACGGAAGACGATCGGAAGACGACGCCCTGTGGAGCAACGCCCCTCCCCGGGGAGGGATGGATACTGGACGGGTTATGGACATCGTCATCCTTGCTGTAGTCATCGCCTTGGTCGTGCTCGGCACGGTCGGTGGGCTCATCGTCGGCAGTCGGCGCCGGAAGCCGCTGCCCCCGCCGCCCCCCGCCGCGCCCGACATCACCGCCCCTCCGGCCGAGCCGCACGTCGGCGACGAGGCCGAGACGCCGCGCGAAGAACCGCGCCGGACGATAGAGGAGGTGGACCTTCCGGACGGCTCGGCTCCCGTCGCCGTCGAGGAACCGCCATCCATCGAAGTCCCCGAGATCGAGATCCCCGAGCCCACGGCCGGGCGGCTCGTCCGCCTCCGTGCCAGGCTCTCCCGCTCGCAGAACGCCCTCGGCAAGGGTTTGCTCACCCTGCTGTCGCGCGAGCACCTCGACGACGACACCTGGGAGGAGATCGAGGACACCCTCCTCACCGCCGACGTCGGCGTGCAGCCCACCCAGGAGCTGGTCGAGAGCCTGCGCGAGCGCGTGAAGGTGCTCGGCACCCGCACCCCCGACGAGCTGCGCGGCCTGCTGCGCGAGGAGCTGCTCAAGCTGGTCGGCACCGACTTCGACCGCACGGTCAGGACCGAGCCCGAGACCAGCAAGCCCGGCATCGTGATGGTCGTCGGCGTGAACGGCACCGGCAAGACCACCACCACCGGCAAGCTCGCCCGCGTCCTCGTGGCCGACGGCCGCAGTGTCGTCCTGGGCGCCGCCGACACCTTCCGTGCCGCCGCCGCCGACCAGCTGCAGACCTGGGGCGAGCGGGTCGGCGCCTACACCGTGCGCGGTCCGGAGGCCGGCGACCCGGCCTCCGTCGCCTTCGACGCGGTGAAGGAGGGCAAGGAGATGGGCGCCGACGTCGTGCTCATCGACACCGCCGGCCGTCTGCACACCAAGACCGGCCTCATGGACGAGCTCGGCAAGGTCAAGCGGGTCGTCGAGAAGCACGCACCGCTGGACGAGGTGCTGCTCGTGCTGGATGCGACGACCGGGCAGAACGGCCTGGTCCAGGCCCGTGTCTTCGCCGAGGTCGTCGACATCACCGGCATCGTGCTCACCAAGCTGGACGGCACGGCGAAGGGCGGCATCGTCGTCGCGGTGCAGCGCGAGCTGGGCGTGCCGGTCAAGCTGGTGGGTCTCGGCGAGGGTGCGGACGACCTGGCGCCGTTCGAGCCGGAGGCGTTCGTGGATGCGCTTATCGGGGAGTGACCGGCCAAATCCGCGAAGAAGCGCCCGCCCCAAGGTGCAGTTGGGAAGCGGGCGCTTCGCTGTGTACGCCGTAGGCTCTTACGCCCGCGACCGATGCGCCACATAGGCCAGCGTCCCCAGCATCAACCTGGCCGTCGGCGGCTTGCTCGCCGTATCCAGGGCGGGGGAGCGCATCCACCGCACCGGACCCAGCCCGCCCCGGTCGGAGGGCGGGGCCGTGATGTACGTACCGGGGCCCAGACCGCGCAGGTCGAGGGAGGTCGGGTCGTCCCAGCCCATGCGGTAGAGCAGCTCGGGGAGTTCGGCGGCGGCGCCGGGGGCGACGAAGAAGTGGGCGCGGCCCTCCGGGGTGGCGGTCACCGGGCCGAGGGGGAGGCCCATGCGCTCCAGCCGGATCAGGGCGCGGCGCCCGGCGGGCTCGGCCACCTCGATCACGTCGAACGCCCGGCCGACCGGCAGCATCATCGACGCGCCGGGGAACTCGGACCACGCCCTGGTCACCTCGTCCAGCGTGGCGCCGGCCGGGACGTGGGGCGCGAAGTCGAGCGGATGCGCGCCGGGAGCGGCGCAGTCGGCACGGCCGCACGAGCAGGCGCCGGCCGCGGTGCGCGCGCCGGGTGCGACGTCCCAGCCCCAGAGTCCGGTGAACTCGGCGACCGCGGTGCACTCCGACGAGCGGCCGCGCCTGCGCGAGCCGGAGCGGATCTCCCGAATGCCGCCGATCGTGAAGCCCATACCCCCTCCAACGTGTCCGGCCTGCAAGTGGTTACGCCACGAACGCACATTGTGACTCTCTGTCGCCATTTCCGGTACCACTTCCGGGTTATGGCAGCGCCCGGAAGCGTCACGGGTGGTGCACTCGGCCGCGTGCGCCCCTGAGTGCGTCGCTGCGCCCACTCCCGATAGTCCTCTGTCAAGTGAATCGCGAGGAGGCGACCGTGAGTTCATTCGAAGGGGTGGCGAATGGTGGCGTTTCCGGGATCGCCATGGCTGGACGCGTGATCGTAGGATTACTTTGAGTGTGCGAGTCCTGGGGGCACATGCGCTTGTGGGTATGCCGGAGGCAAGTCGGCTTCGCGTTCGAAGGATGACAACCGCCGGACGGGCGGCCGTATTTACCGGCATTCTGATAAGGCTTGGCGCACTCAGTGACAAGTGGTCTCAGGGATGGGGGCGTTCCAGTGAGCGGCAACGGCGACAGCGGGACAGACGCGACGAACGCGACGAACGCGATGCACGCCACGAACGCTGACAAGCGCCCGAACGAGCTGCTCACCTCGTGGTTCGTGCGCAGCGGCTGGTCCAAGGGGGAGCTCGCCCGGCAAGTCAACCGCCGGGCTCGCCAGTTGGGGGCCAACCACATCTCCACCGACACCTCGCGCGTGCGCCGTTGGCTGGACGGCGAGAACCCCCGCGAGCCGATCCCCCGGATCCTGTCCGAGCTGTTCTCCGAGCGGTTCGGCTGTGTCGTCTCGATCGAGGACCTCGGCCTGCGCACGGCCCGTCAGGCGCCCTCCGCGACCGGCGTCGACCTGCCCTGGACGGGTCCGCAGACGGTGGCCCTGCTCAGCGAGTTCTCGCGCAGCGACCTGATGCTGGCGCGGCGCGGCTTCCTCGGGACCTCGCTGGTCCTGTCCGCGGGCCCGTCCCTCATCGAGCCCATGCAGCGCTGGCTGGTGCCCGCGCCCCCGGCGCCGTACCAGGAGCCCGAACCGTCGTCCCCCGCGTCCCGCCGCGGCCGCCTGTCCAAGCCCGAGCTGGATCTCCTCGAGTCGACGACCGTGATGTTCCGGCAGTGGGACGCCCAGTGCGGCGGCGGTCTGCGCCGCAAGGCGGTCGTCGGTCAGCTGCACGAGGTGACCGACCTCCTCCAGGAACCCCAGCCCGAGACCACCACCCGCAAGCTGTTCAAGGTCGCCGCCGAGCTGGCGGAGCTGGCCGGCTGGATGTCGTACGACGTCGGGCTGCAGCCCACCGCGCAGAAGTACTTCGTCCTCGCCCTGCACGCCGCCAAGGAGGCCGGCGACAAGCCGCTCGGCTCGTACGTCCTGTCGAGCATGAGCCGCCAGATGATCCACCTCGGTCGACCCGAGGACGCCCTGGAGCTGATCCACCTCGCGCAGTACGGCAGCCGGGACTGCGCGAGCCCGCGCACCCAGTCCATGCTGTATGCGATGGAGGCCCGCGCCTACGCCAACATGGGGCAGCCCGGCAAGTGCAAGCGGGCGGTCCGGATGGCCGAGGACACCTTCGCCGACGCCGACGAGTGGGACGAGCCGGACCCCGACTGGATCCGCTTCTTCTCGGAGGCCGAGCTGTACGGCGAGAACTCCCACTCCTACCGCGATCTCGCCTATGTCGCCGGCCGCAGCCCCACCTACGCCTCCCTCGCCGAGCCCCTGATGCGGCGGGCCGTCGAGCTCTTCGCCGAGGACACCGAGCACCAGCGGTCGTACGCACTGAACCTGATCGGGATGGCCACCGTGCACCTGCTGCAGCGCGAGCCCGAGCAGAGCACTGTGCTGACCGGGCAGGCCATGCAGATCGCCAAGAAGGTCCGCTCCGAGAGGGTCAGCACTCGTATCCGAAAGACGGTCGACACGGCCGTACGCGATTTCGGCGATCTCGCGGAGGTCGTGGACCTCACCGAGCAGCTCGCCATCGAGCTGCCCGAGACCGCCGAAGCGGTCTGAGACCCCGGAGAAACCCCTGAACCCCGGCCGTGGCCGGCCCTCCCGAACTGCCCGACTCGGCTCCCCCGTGCCAGGTCATCGGAAGGCCGACCGCGGCCGGACCCCCGTAGGTTGCGCCACGATAACGATCGCGCAGCCGAACATCTGCCAGTTCATCTACGCGTAACACAGAAGGCGCCTTCGTCACGGCGGCGAAACAACGAGGGGCTTCCACCGAAACCGCGCTGCGCCAATCTCATGGCGCATAACCGGCCCGCCCCTCAATCCGCTCAGGCTTCCGCCCGCACGGGGCCGTACCAATGACGAGGAGACGCCGATGGCACCAGCAGCCATCACGCTGGCGGCAGACGTAGAGCTGTCGCCCGCCAACACAGGTTTTATGCTCATCTGTTCCGCCCTGGTGATGCTCATGACGCCGGGCCTGGCCTTCTTCTACGGAGGCATGGTCCGCGTCAAGAGCACCCTGAACATGCTGATGATGAGCTTCATCAGCCTGGGGATCGTCACCATCCTGTGGGTGCTGTACGGCTTCTCCATGGCCTTTGGAACGGACTCCGGCCACATCATCGGCTGGAACTCCGACTGGGTCGGCCTCAGCGACATCGGCCTGACCGAGCTGTGGGGCACGTACAACATCCCCATCCTCGCCTTCCTCGTCTTCCAGCTGATGTTCGCGATCATCACGCCGGCTCTGATCAGCGGTGCTCTCGCGGACCGCGTGAAGTTCACGGCGTGGGCGCTGTTCGTCGCCCTGTGGGCCACGATCGTCTACTTCCCCGTCGCCCACTGGGTCTGGGGTGAGGGCGGCTGGGCCTTCGACATGGGCGTGATCGACTTCGCCGGTGGTACGGCGGTCCACATCAACGCCGGTGCCGCGGCGCTCGGCGTGATCCTGGTCATCGGCAAGCGCATCGGCTTCAAGAAGGACCCGATGCGCCCGCACAGCCTCCCGCTGGTCATGCTCGGCGCAGGACTCCTGTGGTTCGGCTGGTTCGGCTTCAACGCCGGCTCGTGGCTCGGCAACGACGACGGCGTCGGCGCGCTGATGTTCGTCAACACGCAGATCGCCACCGCCGCCGCCATGCTGGCCTGGCTCGCTTACGAGAAGATCCGCCACGGCGCGTTCACCACGCTGGGCGCCGCCTCCGGCGCGGTCGCCGGTCTGGTCGCCATCACCCCGTCGGGTGGCGCGGTCTCCCCGATCGGCGCGATCGTCGTCGGCGTCGTCGCCGGTGTGCTGTGCGCCATGGCCGTCGGCCTGAAGTACAAGTTCGGCTACGACGACTCGCTCGACGTCGTCGGCGTCCACCTGGTCGGCGGTGTCGTCGGCTCCCTGCTGGTCGGCTTCCTCGCCAGCGGCAAGGGCCAGTCCGACGTCGAGGGCCTCTTCTACGGCGGCGGCATGGAGCAGTTCTGGAAGCAGTGCGCCGGTGTCTTCGCGGTCCTCGCCTACTCCCTGGTGGTCTCCGCGATCCTCGCCTTCATCCTTGAGAAGACCATCGGTATGCGGGTCTCCGAGGACGAAGAGGTGGCCGGCATCGACCAGGCCGAGCACGCCGAGACCGCATACGACTTCAGCGGCGCCGGCGGCGGTGCCGCCCGGAACGCCGTCCCGACCCCGGCCGCCGACACTGCGAGCAAGAAGGTGGACGCATGAAGCTCATCACGGCCGTCGTGAAGCCCCACCGGCTCGACGAGATCAAGGAAGCCCTCCAGGCCTTCGGCGTGCACGGCCTGACGGTCACCGAGGCGAGCGGCTACGGTCGTCAGCGGGGCCACACCGAGGTCTACCGCGGTGCCGAGTACACCGTCGACCTGGTCCCCAAGATCCGGATCGAGGTGCTGGCCGAGGACGACGACGCCGAGCAGCTGATCGACGTCATCGTCAAGGCGGCCCGCACCGGCAAGATCGGTGACGGCAAGGTCTGGTCCCTCCCGGTCGAGACGGCTGTACGGGTGCGGACCGGCGAGCGCGGCCCGGACGCGCTCTGACGGCAGAACAGAACAGGAGTCGCTGGGTGACGAGTACGGACGTGCGCAAGGAAGCAGAGGACTCGGGACCCAGCGGCTACGCGGCGGCCCGGCTGCGCCTCCTCACCGAGGGGGCGCAGTCCGGGCCGCCGCGCCGTACGGCCCTGTCGGAGCTGACCGACGACTGGCTGTCGGGGCTGTTCGGTGCGGGCGCGGAGGGCATGCGCGGGGTCTCTTTGATCGCTGTCGGCGGTTACGGCCGCGGCGAGCTGTCCCCACGCAGCGACCTGGACCTGCTCCTGCTGCACGACGGCAGTGACTCCGACGCGGTCGCCGCGCTGGCCGACCGCATCTGGTATCCGGTCTGGGACCTCGGCCTCGCCCTCGACCATTCGGTGCGGACGCCGGCCGAGGCCCGCAAGACCGCAGGCGAAGACCTGAAGGTGCAGCTGGGTCTGCTGGACGCCCGCCACCTCGCGGGCGACCTGGGGCTGACGGCCGGACTGCGTACGGCGGTCCTCGCCGACTGGCGCAACCAGGCACCGAAGCGGCTCCCCGAGCTCCAGGAGCTGTGCGCCGAGCGCGCCGAACGACAGGGCGAGCTGCAGTACCTGCTCGAACCCGACCTCAAGGAAGCCCGCGGTGGCCTGCGCGACGCCACCGCCCTGCGCGCCGTCGCCGCCTCCTGGCTGGCCGACGCCCCGCGCGAGGGCCTCGACGACGCCCGGCGCAGGCTGCTCGACGTCCGTGACGCCCTGCACCTGACGACGGGCCGCGCCACCGACCGGCTCGCGCTCCAGGAGCAGGACCAGGTCGCCGCCGAGCTCGGCCTCCTGGACGCCGACACGCTCCTGCGGCAGGTGTACGAGGCGGCACGGGTCATCTCGTACGCCAGTGATGTCACCTGGCGTGAAGTGGGGCGCGTGCTCAGGTCGCGCGCCGTGCGGCCACGTCTGCGCGCCATGCTGGGCGGCGGGAAGGCGGTTGCCGAAAGGTCTCCGCTGGCGGAGGGCGTGGTCGAGCAGGACGGCGAGGTGGTGCTCGCCCGCGCCGCGCGCCCCGAACGCGACCCCGTGCTCCCCCTGCGTGCCGCGGCCGCCGCCGCGCAGGCCGGGCTCCCGCTCTCCCTGCACGCCGTACGGCGCATGGCGGCCACCGTGCGCCCCCTGCCCACACCCTGGCCCGCAGAGGCACGCGAGCAACTGGTCACCCTGCTCGGCTCCGGCCGCCCGACCGTCGACGTCTGGGAGGCCCTGGAGGCCGAAGGCCTCATCACCCGGCTGCTGCCCGACTGGGAGCGGGTCCGCTGCCGGCCGCAACGCAACGCCGTGCACATCTGGACCGTCGACCGGCACCTGATCGAGACCGCCGTCCGCGCCGCCGAGTTCACCCGCCGCGTCAGCCGCCCCGACCTCCTCCTGGTCGCCGCGCTGCTGCACGACATCGGCAAGGGCTGGCCCGGCGACCACTCGGTGGCCGGCGAGATCATCGCCAAGGACGTGGCCGCCCGCATCGGTTTCGACCGCGCGGACGTGACCGTGCTCTCCACGCTCGTACGGCATCACCTGCTGCTCATCGACACCGCCACCCGGCGCGACCTGGAGGACCCGGCCACCGTGCGCTCGGTCGCCGAGGCCGTCGGCACGCAGAGCACGCTGGAACTGCTGCACGCCCTCACCGAGGCGGACGCGCTGGCCACCGGCCCGGCCGCCTGGTCGTCCTGGCGGGGCTCACTAGTCGCCGACCTGGTGAAGCGAGTCGCGGCCGTCCTCGCCGGGGACGCCTCCGACGAGATCGAGGACGCCACGCCCACCGCCGAGCAGGAGAGGCTCGCGATCGAGGCGGTCGCGACGGGCGGCCCGGTGCTGGCGCTGCGCGCCCAGACGGAGCCGCCCGCCGACCACGACCCGTCCGTCGCGGAGGACCCCGAGCCGCTGGGCGTGGAGCTGCTGATCGCCGTCCCCGACCAGTCGGGCGTCCTGCCCGCGGTCGCCGGCGTCCTCGCCATGCACCGCCTCACCGTCCGCACCGCCGAACTGCGCGCCCTGGACCTGCCCGACGGCGTCGAGGGCTCCGTCCTGCTGCTGAACTGGCGGGTCGCCGCCCAGTACGGCTCCCTGCCCCAGGCCGCCCGGCTGCGCGCCGACCTCGTACGGGCCCTGGACGGGTCCCTGGACATCGCGGGGCGGTTGGCCGAGCGCGACGCCGCGTATCCCCGCCGCCGGGGTGTCGTGGCACCCCCGGCCCGGGTGACGGTCCACCCGGCCGCGTCGCGCCTGGCCACAGTGATAGAGGTGCGGGCCCAGGACGCCCCCGGGCTGCTGTTCCGCATCGGCCGGGCGCTGGAGGACGCGGGGATGCGAATGCGTAGTGCGCATGTCAGCACGCTGGGTTCCAACGCGGTCGACGCCTTTTACGTGACGAACGCCGAAGGGCTGCCGTTGCCGGGCGACGAGGCGGCCGCGGCGGCTCGGACGCTGGAGGAGACGTTGCGGGCATGACCGTGACCCGGTCTTGTGTGGCCGGGATACCCTGGAGGGCGACTCTCTAGCCTGTCACCGACCCCGAGGACCGACGCCGCCGTGTTCGATACTCTTTCCGATCGCCTTTCAGCGACCTTCAAGAACTTGCGCGGCAAGGGGCGCTTGAGCGAAGCGGATATCGACGCCACGGCGCGCGAGATCCGCATCGCGCTCCTCGAAGCCGATGTCGCCCTGCCTGTCGTGCGGACGTTCATCAAGAACGTCAAGGAGCGTGCCCTCGGCGCCGAGGTCTCCAAGGCGCTGAACCCCGCCCAGCAGGTCCTGAAGATCGTCAACGAGGAACTCGTCACGATCCTCGGCGGCGAGACCCGGCGCCTCCGGTTCGCCAAGCAGCCGCCGACCGTGATCATGCTGGCGGGTCTGCAGGGTGCCGGTAAGACCACCCTCGCGGGCAAGCTCGGCCGGTGGCTGAAGGAGCAGGGCCATTCGCCGCTCCTGGTCGCCGCCGACCTCCAGCGCCCCAACGCCGTCAACCAGCTCAGTGTCGTCGCCGATCGGGCGGGTGTGGCCGTCTTCGCCCCCGAGCCGGGCAACGGCGTGGGGGACCCGGTCAAGGTCGCCAAGGACTCCATCGAGCACGCGAAGTCCAAGGTCCACGACATCGTGGTCGTGGACACCGCCGGCCGCCTGGGCATCGACCAGGAGATGATGCAGCAGGCCGCGGACATCAGGGACGCGGTCTCACCCGACGAGATCCTCTTCGTCGTCGACGCGATGATCGGTCAGGACGCGGTCAACACCGCCGAGGCCTTCCGCGACGGTGTCGGCTTCGACGGCGTCGTGCTCTCCAAGCTCGACGGCGACGCCCGCGGTGGTGCGGCCCTGTCGATCGCCTCGGTCACCGGCAAGCCGATCATGTTCGCGTCGAACGGCGAGAAGCTCGACGACTTCGACGCCTTCCACCCTGACCGAATGGCCTCCCGCATCCTCGACATGGGTGACCTGCTCACCCTGATCGAGCAGGCGGAGAAGACGTTCAGCCAGGAAGAGGCCGAGAAGATGGCCTCCAAGCTGGCGTCGAAGAAGGGCCAGGACTTCACCCTGGACGACTTCCTGGCCCAGATGGAGCAGGTCCGGAAGATGGGCTCCATCTCCAAGCTGCTCGGCATGCTCCCGGGCATGGGCCAGATCAAGGACCAGATCAACAACCTCGACGAGCGGGACGTCGACCGCACGGCCGCCATCATCAAGTCGATGACCCCGGCCGAGCGCCAGGAGCCGACGATCATCAACGGCTCGCGCCGCGCCCGTATCGCACGCGGTTCCGGTGTCGAGGTCAGCGCCGTGAAGAACCTGGTCGAGCGGTTCTTCGAGGCCCGCAAGATGATGTCCCGCATGGCCCAGGGCGGCGGCATGCCGGGGATGCCCGGGGTGCCGGGCATGGGCGGCGGCCCCGGCCGGTCGAAGAAGCAGCCGAAGAAGGCCAAGGGCAAGCAGCGCTCCGGCAACCCGATGAAGCGCAAGCAGCAGGAGCAGGAGGAGGCCGCGCGCCGGGCCGCGGCCGCCCAGGGCGGCAACGCCTTCGGCGTGCCGGGCCAGCAGGCTCCTCAGGACTTCGAGCTGCCGGACGAGTTCAAGAAGTTCATGGGCTGACTCCGGCCAAGGCTGACTCCGGCCAAGGCTGACTCCGGCCAAGGCCACGGACGCCTAGGGCACGCGTGCGATCAAGTAGCGGAACACGTTCGGCATCCACACCGTGCCGTCCCGGCGCTGATGGGGATGCAGGGACTCCGTCAGCTCCTTGTCCACCTGTTCCTGGTCCGTCGCGGAGATCGCCGTGTCGAAGAGCCCCGTCGACAGCAGCCCGCGTACGGCGCTGTCGAGGTCGGCGTACCCGAAGGGGCAGGCGACCCGGCCGGAGCCGTCCGGCTTGAGGCCGGCCCGCTGGGCGACCTCCTCCAGGTCGTCCCGGAGGGCGGGGCGCCAACTGCCCGTGCCGCGCAGCGGATCCGCCAGCTTGGTGGCCACCCGCAGCACCGACGACGTGGCGCAACGCTCCGGCGGACCCCAGCCGGCCAGCACCACGGGCGCCCCGCGCTCGGCGAGCGGCGTCGCCGAGGCGAGCAGTTCCCCGAGCCCCTCCGAGTCGCCCGCGAGACACCCGATGGGCTCGAAGGAGGTCACCACGGTGTACGCGGGAGCCTTGGCGTCGGCCGCGTCCCGGAGTGAACCGTCGACGAGCCGGGTCTCGGCACGCGCGCGCGTGCCCCACGCCTGAGGCACCAGCCGCTCGCGCGCGAGGGCGAGCCGTTCGGGCGACGAGGAGTCGACACCGGTGACCGCGGCTCCTCTGGACGCCGCCATGAGCAGGGCCAGCCCGGAACCGCAGCCGAGGCCCAACAGCCGCGTGGCGGGGCCCACTTCCAGTCGCTCGTAGACGGCCTCGTAGAGCGGTACCAGCATCCGCTCCTGGATCTCGGACCAGTCACGCGCGCGTGCGCCCAGGTCCAGGCGGGGTGTCTTTCCCGCATGGGACAGGCGTTGCCGCACGAGCGTAGGTGTCATCAAAGCGCCCCAATCCGCCGAGAGTTTCCCCTGTGCCCGTTTCCGTAGCCCCCGTGACGTGCGCTCGCACTCCCCCCGTATGTCCCCCGTATGCCAGGTAACTCCGCACTCGAGCCCGCGTCCAGGGGTTGTCGGTCCTTCCTTGTGGCTTCCCTGTGCGAGTGGCGAGAATTCACATTCCGGCAACGCGGGCCCGTACCATCTCGCCATGGCAAAGGCACCCGTTCTCACGCCCCAGGCGGACGACTTTCCGCGCTGGTACCAGGATCTGATCAACAAGGCCGAACTGGCCGACAACGGTCCGGTGCGCGGCACCATGGTCATCCGACCGTACGGGTACGGGCTGTGGGAGCGGATGCAGGCCGAGATGGACGCCCGCATCAAGGAGACGGGCACCCAGAACGCGTACTTTCCGCTGCTGATCCCGCAGTCGTACCTCACGCGCGAGGCGGACCACGTCGAGGGCTTCGCGCCCGAGCTCGCGGTGGTCACCCATGGTGGCGGCAAGGAACTCGAAGAGCCCGCAGTCGTCCGCCCCACCTCCGAGATGATCATCAACGACTACTTCTCGAAGTGGGTGCAGAGCTACCGCGACCTGCCGTTGCTGATCAACCAGTGGGCGAACGTGGTGCGTTGGGAGCTCAGGCCGCGCCTCTTCCTCCGTACGACCGAATTCCTCTGGCAGGAGGGGCACACGGCGCACGCCACGCAGGAGGAGGCGCGCGACTTCGCCGCGCACATCCATCGCAAGGTCTATGAGGACTTCATGGTGAACGTCCTCGCGATGGACGTCGTTCCCGGCCGCAAGACCGTCAAGGAGCGGTTCGCCGGCGCCATCAACACCCTCACACTCGAGGGCATGATGGGCGACGGCAAAGCCCTTCAGATGGCCACCAGCCATGAGCTGGGCCAGAACTTCGCCAAGGCGTTCAACACCCAGTACCTGTCGAAGGACGGCACTCAGGAACTGGTGTGGCAGACCTCCTGGGGCTCGACGACCCGCATGATCGGCGCCCTGGTGATGATGCACGGCGACGACAACGGCCTTCGTGTCCCGCCGCGCCTGGCGCAGATCCAGGTAGTCGTCCTCGCGATCAAGGGTGACGACGCGGTTCTGGCCAAGGTCCGCGAAATCGGTGATCAGCTGAAGGCGGCCGGCCTCCGGGTCCACGTCGACGACCGCACCGACACCCCGTTCGGTCGCCGAGCCGTCGACTGGGAGCTCAAGGGCGTGCCCGTACGGATCGAGGTCGGCCCCCGTGACCTGGAGAGCGGCACGGCGATGCTGGCGCGGCGCATCCCGGGCGGCAAGGAGCCGGTGTCGCTGGACTCCGTCGTCGGTCTCCTCCCCGCCGTCCTCGAGGAGGACCAGGCGCTGCTGCTGTCCCAGTCCCGGGAACGCCGCGAGTCCCGTACGTCCGACGTGTCGACGATCGACGAGGCGGTCGAGGCCGCCACCGCCGGCCGCTGGGCGCGTATCCCCTGGGCGGCGCTCGGCGAAGAAGGCGAGGCCAAGCTGGGTGAGCACGCGGTGACCGTACGGTGTCTGGTCGCCGAGGACGGGGCGGTGCCCGACGCCGACGACGCACCCGGTAACGTCGCGGTCGTGGCGCGCGCTTACTGAGGTGACGCCCTTCCGGTGCCAGAGCGACCGAAAGGCCTCTTGCGCATCCGCCGACCACAGCCGCACCGGCGCGTGGACAGGGTCTACGCGCTGGGGCGTACGTCAGGCTACGCACCACCTTGGTACGAGCTGTGAGGCTTCTCCGCAGATCAGCGCACCCGCCCTCGTCAGGACGCATCAGCGGCAACTGACGGGTACGTGCAAATTATTTGGGATGCCCCGGAATCGGAACACTGGGGCACCCCGGCTCGTTGTCATTACGTGAGCACGACACAGACACCACCTGTTCTCGCCGCAGAGCTGGCACAGGCGTGGGCCGACATTCAGCGGTACCACCCCGAGCTGCCGGACCTTGCCGCGCCAGAGTCCCTGATCGGGGAGTCGTCGTCCGCGTGCGGTCACGAGCTCTCCTTCGAGCGACTGCTTCACGAGGCAGTCCATGGCATCGCCGCCGCGCGCGGCATCCGCGACACCTCCCGTGCCGGCCGCTACCACAACCGCAGATTCCTCGCCATCGCCGAGGAGCTGGGCCTGGACCACCCCGAGGAGCCGCACCCCAGCAGCGGCTTCTCCCTGGTCACGCTCACCCCCGAGGCGAAGCGGCGCTACCGTCCGACCATCGAGCGCCTTCAGCGCGCCCTCAAGGCCCACACGGCCGCGACCGCCGCCGACACCGCACGTTCGTTCCGCGGCCCGGCGGCCCGCCACGGCTCCTCCGGCGGCGGCGTTCGCGTCAAGGCGGTCTGCGACTGCGGCCGCAATGTGCGCGTCGTCCCGTCGGTCCTGGCCCAGGCACCGATCGTGTGCGGCGGCTGTGGAAAGCCGTTCCGGATTCCGGAGGTCGTGGGCGCGGCGGCGAGCTGACTGCCTTCCCGGCATCTCGTGGGTGCCGGACGAGCAGAGCGGGTGTGCCGTTGCGGTCGACTCGGACAGCTGCGGGCAGTCGTGCCGCTGGGGCGGCACGGGTGGGCGCAGCGGCACCCCGCCCGCGCCGGGTTGCGCCACGAACCCGACGGCACCCGAAACGCCGGGTGCCCCTCAAGGCTGCCCAGCTCCACGCCCCCTCGGTCCAAGGCGACCCGCAGGGTATGGCAGAATGGCTAGCTGTACTCGACAGCCGCACAGGAACCCTCTCGCCTCCGGCTGACGCGTCCATCGGGCACTCGGGTACCGCAACCCCACGCGGCCATCTCGCCGTGCCCAACCACGTCAAAACCAGGAGAACCCACTCCCGTGGCAGTCAAGATCAAGCTGAAGCGTCTGGGCAAGATCCGTTCGCCTCACTACCGCATCGTCGTCGCCGACTCCCGCACGCGCCGTGACGGGCGTGCGATCGAGGAGATCGGCCTGTACCACCCGGTGCAGAACCCCTCGCGCATCGAGGTCAACGCCGACCGCGTGGCGTACTGGCTCTCCGTCGGCGCCCAGCCGACCGAGCCCGTGCTCGCGATCCTCAAGAAGACCGGCGACTGGCAGAAGTACAAGGGCGAGCCCGCCCCGCCCCCGCTGCTGCAGCCGGCCGAGAAGGCCACGCGCCCGTCGTTCGAGGCCCTCGGTGGCGAAGACGAGGGCAAGGGTGAGGCGATCACCCAGAAGAAGAAGGCTGAGAAGAAGGACGAGGCCCCGGCTGAGTCGTCTTCGTCTGAGTCGACCGAGGCCTGAGCATGCTCGAGGAGGCTCTCGAGCACCTCGTGAAGGGCATCGTCGACAACCCTGACGATGTGCAAGTTGCCTCGCGCAACCTGCGTCGCGGGCGTGTACTGGAGGTCAGGGTCCACCCCGACGACCTCGGTAAGGTGATCGGCCGCAACGGCCGCACCGCACGCGCTCTGCGCACCGTCGTGGGCGCCATCGGCGGCCGCGGTGTCCGCGTCGACCTCGTCGACGTCGATCACGTCCGCTGACGCCAAACGCAGCACCGGCTCGGGCCGGGGAGGGCCACTGGGCCGTCCCCGGCCCGTAGTCGTTACGGGTTTCGTCAAGCGTCGCCACCCGTCGTTACGACAGGAGATCTTCGAAAAGTGCAGCTCGTAGTCGCACGGATCGGCCGTGCCCACGGCATCAAGGGCGAGGTCACCGTCGAGGTCCGCACCGACGAGCCCGAACTGCGGCTCGCACCCGGCGCCGTACTGGCCACCGAACCCGCCTCGACGGGCCCGCTCACCATCGAGGCCGGCCGGGTGCACAGCGGTCGGCTGCTCCTGCGCTTCGAGGGCGTCCGCGACCGCACCGCCGCCGAGGCGTTGCGCAACACCCTCCTGATCGCCGAGGTCGACCCGGAGGAGCTCCCCGAGGAAGAGGACGAGTACTACGACCACCAGCTGATCGACCTGGACGTGGTGACCAAGGACGGCGTGGAGGTCGGCCGGATCACCGAGATCTCGCACCTGCCCTCCCAGGACCTCTTCATCGTCGAGCGGGCCGACGGGAGCGAGGTGATGATCCCCTTCGTGGAGAAGATCGTCACCGAGATCGACCTTCAGGAGCAGCGCGCGGTCATCGACCCGCCGCCGGGACTCATCGACGACCAGGCTGACGAAGTCGCTGATGGACACAGCACGTCCTCCAGGGACTCGGCAGGGGACGAGGCGTAATGCGGCTCGACGTCGTCACGATTTTCCCCGAGTACCTGGAGCCGCTGAACGTCTCCCTGGTCGGCAAGGCACGCGCGCGTGGACAGCTGAACGTCCATGTGCACGACCTGCGTACCTGGACCTACGACCGCCACAACACCGTCGACGACACTCCGTACGGCGGCGGCCCCGGCATGGTCATGAAGACCGACCCCTGGGGGGACGCCCTGGACTCCGTCCTGGCGGACGGCTACGAGACCGGACCCGGCCGGCCGGTGCTGGTGGTCCCCACCCCCAGCGGCCGCCCCTTCACCCAGGAACTCGCCGTCGAGCTCTCCGAGCGGCCCTGGCTGATCTTCACGCCGGCCCGTTACGAGGGCATCGACCGGCGTGTCATCGACGAGTACGCGACCCGGATGCCGGTCTACGAGGTGTCCATCGGCGACTACGTGCTCGCCGGCGGCGAGGCGGCCGTACTCGTCGTCACGGAGGCCGTGGCGCGGCTGCTGCCCGGCGTCCTGGGCAACGCCGAGTCGCACCGGGACGACTCCTTCGCGCCCGGCGCCATGGCCAACCTCCTGGAGGGGCCCGTCTACACCAAGCCTCCCCAGTGGCGCGGCCGGGAGATCCCGGACGTGCTGCTCAGCGGCCACCACGGCAAGATCGCCCGCTGGCGCCGGGACGAAGCCCTGAAGCGCACGACCGCCAACCGGCCCGACCTCATCGAGCGCTGCGACCCCAAGGTCTTCGACAAGAAGGACCGCGAGATGCTCTCCATCCTGGGCTGGGCGCCGGACTCGGCGGGGGAGCCGTACGGCCGATTTTGGCGCAGGCCAGAGGCCATGGAAGAATAGGTCGCTGTTGTGCGCCGTCCGGCGTGCGCCCCTGCCACAGGGGGACACGACGCCCGCCCCGACGCGCACGGCCCTCCTTTTCGAACACCTAGTTCCCGTTGATGACCTGTGGCATCAGCGAAGAAAGCAGACGAAATGTCTCACCTGCTCGACTCCGTCGACGCCGCGTCGCTGCGCAGCGACGTCCCGGCCTTCCGTCCGGGCGACACCGTCAACGTCCACGTCCGGGTCATCGAGGGCAACCGCTCCCGTGTGCAGCAGTTCAAGGGCGTAGTCATCCGTCGCCAGGGCGCCGGTGTCCGCGAGACCTTCACGGTCCGCAAGGTCTCCTTCTCCGTCGGCGTCGAGCGCACCTTCCCGGTGCACACCCCGATCGTCGAGAAGATCGAGCTCGTCACCAAGGGCGATGTGCGTCGCGCCAAGCTGTACTACCTGCGCGAGCTGCGCGGCAAGGCCGCGAAGATCAAGGAGAAGCGCGAGAACTGAGCGCTTTTCGGTGGTCACAGCGGGGCCGGATAGCATCTGGCCCCGATGGACACCGAAGCACAGCCGACGGAGCGCGACCGCTCCTCCCGCCCTTCCGATGCCGAGGAGACCTCGGACACAGAGGGACCGGAGGGCCGGTCGCGTTTCGCGTTCGTGTCGCGGGCCGCCGAGTGGCTCCCCGGCGGGCGGATCACCTTGAGCCTGCTGGTCTTCCTGATGTTCCTGCTGCTGCTCAGCAACTTCGTGCTGCAGCCGTTCCAGATTCCCAGCGGATCCATGGAGCGCGGATTGAGGATCGGCGACCGCGTTCTCGTAAATAAGTTGGCGTACCGTTTCGGTGCCGAGCCGCGGCGCGGCGATGTTGTCGTGTTCGACGGAACTGGGTATTTCGGGGACGCGGACTACATCAAACGCGTTGTCGGTGTGGGGGGAGACCACGTGGTCTGCTGTGACGAGGAGGGGAGGATCGAGGTGAACGGCCGGTCGGTCGACGAGTCGACGTTCCTGTACCCCGGCGACAGCCCGTCCACGGTGCCCTTCGACGTCGTCGTGCCTCAGGACACCCTGTTCGTCCTCGGCGACCACCGCAGCGAATCCAGCGACTCCCGCGACCATCTGGGCTCACCCGGCGGCGGCATGATCCCCGTCGACGACGTCATCGGACGGGCCGACTGGATCGTCTGGCCCGTCGGCCACTTCACCCGCATCCACGGCTCCGGCGCCTACGCGCGCGTGCCCAGCGCCCCGGAGGCGAAGCCCCCAAGAGCGGTGGGCGCCCATGGGTAACCGTGGCAAACCGCGCGGCATGTCCGGTGGTGCGGCCGACAATCTGCTGCCCACCGGCGCCCGGCGGGCAGCCGCCGGTCCGGGCGGGGGACGCAGCCGTGCCGAGCGGCGCAAGCTCCAGCGCAAGGTCAAGCGACGGCGCAGGCGCAGCGCGATGAAGGAGATACCCCTCCTCGTCGGCGTCGCGGTGCTCATAGCCCTCGTCCTGAAGACCTTCCTCGTCCAGGCGTTCGTGATCCCGTCCGGCTCCATGGAGCAGACGATCCAGATCGGCGACCGGGTTCTGGTCGACAAGTTCACCCCGTGGTTCGGCTCCAAGCCGCAGCGGGGGGACGTCGTCGTTTTCAAGGACCCCGGCGGCTGGCTCCGCGACGAGCAGCCCACCACGAAGCAGGACGACCCGATCGTCGTCAAGCAGGTCAAGGAGGCGCTCACCTTCATCGGCCTGCTGCCGTCCGACAACGAGAAGGACCTGATCAAGCGGGTCGTCGGTGTCGGCGGCGACCGCGTCAAGTGCTGTGACACGCAAGGGCGCGTCACCGTCAACGGCGTACCCCTGAACGAGGACTATCTGTATCCCGGCAACGCTCCTTCCGTGCAACCGTTCGAGATCACCGTGCCGGCGGGCCGGCTGTGGGTGATGGGCGACCACCGATCCAACTCCGCGGACTCCCGATCGCACCAGGACACCGACTACGGCGGCACGGTCTCCGAGGACTCCGTGGTCGGGCGGGCCATGGTCATTGCCTGGCCCTTCGGTCACTGGAGCACCCTGGAAGAACCGAAAACCTATGCTTCCGTGTCCGACTCGGGGTCCGGGACGACCGCGTCTCCCCAGCTGTCGCTTAGGGTTGCTACCGACGATCCGAACGGAACGATCCAACTCCCGAGCCCTGCGGAACTCCCGCTCGTTATGGGAGTGGTGGGCCTGCGCCGGACATGGGGCAGGCGGCGGCACAGAGTAAGGAGTTGGCGTGGGGGATGTGGCGGTTGGCGCACGGTCCGGACACGACGGCGAGGAGCACCGCGGACGCCCCGTGGAATCAGCCGTCCCGGCCGCGGACAGCGCCGTGACCTCCGGGAATGACTCCGGGGCAGCGGAGGACGGCACGGTGAGGGGCGACGAGCCCGGGCCGGAGGGCCCCGGGGACCAGGGGCCCGGAGGGCCGGGCGGCTCGTCCCCCCAGCCGAAGAAGCCGCGCTCCTTCTGGAAGGAGCTGCCCATCCTGATCGGCATCGCGCTGGTGCTGGCGCTGCTGATCAAGACCTTCCTGGTGCAGGCGTTCTCCATCCCCTCCGACTCGATGCAGAACACCCTCCAGCAGGGTGACCGCGTCCTGGTCGACAAGCTCACCCCCTGGTTCGGCTCCGAGCCCGAGCGCGGTGAGGTCGTCGTCTTCCACGACCCCGACAACTGGCTGGCGGGCGAGCCGACGACCAACCCGAACGCGGTGCAGACGTTCCTCAGCTGGATCGGCCTGATGCCGTCCCCGTCGGAGAAGGACCTCATCAAGCGGGTCATCGGCGTCGGCGGCGACACCGTCTCCTGCAAGGGCACCGGCCCGCTGATGGTCAACGGCAAGGCGCTGGACGAGACGTCGTACATCTACCCCGGCAACACGCCGTGCAGCGTCGACGACCAGGGCGGCCAGTTCACGGTGAAGGTCCCCGAAGGCTCCATCTGGGTCATGGGTGACCACCGGCAGAACTCGCGGGACTCCCGCTACAACCAGTCGGACGAGCACAAGGGCATGGTTCCGGTGAACGAGGTCGTCGGCCGCGCCATCGTCAAGGCCTGGCCGATCAACCGCTGGGACACCCTGCCGGTCCCCGACACCTTCGACCAGTCCGGCCTGAACAACCAGGCGTCGGCCGATCTGACGGTCGCGCCCCAGGGGCTCGCCTTCGCCGGTGTCGTGCCGGTGGCGCTGTGGCGTCGTAGGAGGATCGCCGCCGCCGAGACGCGCTGAGCGGCACGATCTCCTACGGTCAAGGCTCGTTAAACCTTCGTGCGGCTTGTGACCTTGGCCGGTCCGGAAGGGCTGACCGGGTCAGGTACCGCCGGGTAGGGTGCGGACCCATGGGTGGCGAGAGCACGACGCGTACGGCCCCGCGCAGCGGCGGCACAGACAGAGGCCCGGTGGGCAGCCGGACCGGACAGCGACTGTCCGGGCTGGCCGTCGCGCTGGGCCTTGTGCTGTTTCTCGGGGGATTCGCCTGGGGAGCGGTCGCCTACCGGCCGTACACCGTGCCCACCGGTTCGATGACGCCCACGATCGACGCCGGCGACCGGGTGCTGGCCCAGCGCGTGGACGGTGACGAGGTGCGCCGCGGTGACGTCGTGGTCTTCGAGGACACGAACTGGGTGACCAATGCCGCCGTGGTCAAGCGCGTGGTCGCCGTCGGCGGCGACACGGTGTCCTGCTGCACCGACGGCAAGCTGACCGTCAACGGCAAGCAGATCGACGAACCGTATCTGCCCGAGGGAAGCGCCGCCGAGATCACGAACTTCCCGGCCGTGACGGTACCCAAGGGGCGGCTGTTCCTGCTGGGCGACGAGCGCCAGGGCTCCCTCGACTCCACCGCCCACCTCACGGACGCCGCGCGCGGCACCGTCTCGACCAGTGCCGTCACCGGCCGTGTCGACGCCGTCGTATGGCCCATGAACGGCATGCTCGAGCGGCCGACGGGCTTCGAGACGCTCGGGGCCCTGTCCACGCCGGGACCGCTGCGTACGATCGGCGTGCTGATCGTCGTCGGGGCCGCGCTGGTCCTCGGCGGCGGAGCGTACGGCCCGATCGCCAAGCGGCTGGGCAGCCGCTCCCGGACGCGTACGGAGCTCGCCGGTGCCCGCTGAGGCGGACTCGTACGCGGGCGGGTTGCGCAAGGTCGCCCGGGTGGTGCTGCTGGACCCCGAGGACCGCATCCTGCTGCTGCACGGCCACGAGCCGGACGATCCGGCCGACGACTGGTGGTTCACGCCCGGCGGCGGCGTGGAGGGCGACGAGACTCGTGAAGAAGCCGCGCTCAGGGAACTCGAGGAGGAGACCGGCATCACCGAGGTCGAACTCGGCCCGGTGCTGTGGCGGCGGATGTGCTCCTTCCCGTTCGCGGGTCGCCGGTGGGACCAGGACGAGTGGTACTACCTGGCCCGTACGACCTCGACGATCCGGACGCAGCTCCAGGCGGCGGGCCTGACCGAACTGGAGCGGCGCAGTGTCGCCGGAGCACGCTGGTGGACGTGTCAGGAACTGACCCGGGCACATGAGACGGTGTATCCGACCAGACTCGCCGAGCTGCTGCGCAGGCTGCTCGACGAAGGTCCCCCGGCCGGGCCCGTGACTCTGGACACCGAAATCGTCTAGGGGCTCACGGGACTGGCGCACAATGGGGGGATCGCACGGCTGAAGGGGAACATGCCATGAGCGCCGAGGACCTCGAGAAGTACGAGACCGAGATGGAGCTCAAGCTCTATCGGGAGTACCGCGATGTCGTCGGTCTGTTCAAGTACGTGATCGAGACCGAACGGCGCTTCTACCTGACCAACGACTACGAGATGCAGGTGCACTCGGTCCAGGGTGAGGTGTTCTTCGAGGTGTCCATGGCGGATGCCTGGGTGTGGGACATGTACCGGCCGGCTCGCTTCGTGAAGCAGGTGCGGGTGCTCACATTCAAGGACGTGAACATCGAGGAGCTGAACAAGAGCGATCTGGAGTTGCCGGGTGGGTGAGCGTCCCCTGTGAGGGTGACGAGGTTTTCCACAACCGCTGAGTAGTCCACCAAGATCCACTTCATGCG
This sequence comes from Streptomyces sp. NPDC002838, assembly GCF_040295365.1. Taxonomy (NCBI): domain Bacteria; kingdom Bacillati; phylum Actinomycetota; class Actinomycetes; order Kitasatosporales; family Streptomycetaceae; genus Streptomyces; species Streptomyces sp. NPDC002838. Next base: position 169,153 of record NZ_JBEOVF010000005.1, read on the forward strand.
GTCGGATGCGTGACGGTTGGCGCCGGAGGTGGTGCCGACATGAACGCACATCTGGCACGCAGTGCACTCGGCAAGTACGGCGAGACGCTGGCCGCGCGGCGGCTGGTCGAGGCCGGGATGACGGTCCTGGAGCGCAACTGGCGCTGCGGCAGGGCGGGAGAGATCGACATCGTGGCCCGGGACGGCGACGTCCTGGTCGTCTGCGAGGTCAAGACACGCCGGACGGGTGCCTTCGAGCACCCGATGGCCGCGGTGACCCCCGACAAGGCGGAACGGCTGCGAGGCCTCGCCGAACGCTGGATCCACGCCCACGGAGGGGCACCGCCGGGAGGCGTCCGCATCGACCTGGTCGGCGTGATCCTGCCCCGGCGCGGGGCGGCCGTGGTCGAGCACGTGCGGGGGGTGGCCTGAGATGGGTTTCGCACGTACGTGCGCGGTGGCGCTGGTGGGCGTCGAGGGCGTGGTGGTCGAGGTCCAGGCCGACCTGGAACCGGGGCTCGCGGCGTTCACGCTGGTGGGGCTGCCGGACAAGAGCCTGACGGAGAGCCGGGACCGGGTGCGGGCCGCGGTGGTCAATTCCGGGGCCGAGTGGCCGCAGAAGAAGCTGACGGTGGGGCTCAGCCCGGCGTCCGTGCCCAAGGCGGGCTCGGGTTTCGACCTCGCCGTCGCCTGTGCCGTCCTCGGCGCCGCCGAGCGGATCGATCCCCGGGTGCTCGCCGACATCGTGATGATCGGCGAGCTGGGCCTCGACGGACGGGTACGGCCGGTCCGGGGCATCCTCCCGGCCGTGCTGGCCGCGGCCGACGCCGGCTATGAGCAGGTCGTGGTGCCCGAGTGCGCCGCCGCCGAGGCGTCCCTCGTGCCCGGCGTGTCCGTCCTGGGGGTGCGCAGCCTGCGGCAGCTGATCGCGGTCCTCGCGGACGAGCCCGTGCCCGAGGAGGAGCCGGACGAGACGGGCCGGCCCGACCCGCTCCTCGCCGGACTGCGGGTGCCGGGCACGGGCGCGGCCACGGGCATGCACAGCATGGGCGCCGCCCAGCTCGACCAGGGCCACGACCTCGCCGACGTGGTGGGCCAGCTCTCGGCCCGTACGGCGGTGGAGGTCGCCGCCGCGGGCGGTCACCACCTGTTCCTCGAGGGGCCGCCCGGAGCCGGGAAGACGATGCTCGCGGAGCGGCTGCCCGCGATCCTGCCCCGGCTCGGCCGGGAGGAGTCCCTGGAAGTCACGGCGGTGCACTCGGTGGCGGGCCTGCTGCCCCCGGGCAAGCCTCTGATCGACGTCGCCCCCTACTGTGCCCCGCACCACTCGGCGACGATGCAGGCGCTGGTCGGCGGTGGCCCCGGCATCGCCCGGCCCGGGGCGGTCTCGCTGTCCCACCGGGGCGTTCTCTTCCTGGACGAGACGCCGGAGTTCAACAGCCAGGCTCTGGACGCCCTCCGGCAGCCCCTGGAGGCGGGGCACGTCGTCATCGCGCGCAGTGCGGGTGTCGTGCGCTTCCCGGCGAAGTTCCTGATGGTGCTCGCGGCCAACCCCTGCCCGTGCGGCCGCTTCTCCCGGACGGACGACCTGTGCGAGTGCCCGCCCTCCGCGGTCCGGCGCTACCAGGCCAGGCTGTCCGGCCCGCTGCTCGACCGGGTCGACCTGCGTGTCGAGGTGGACCGTGTCACGCGCGCCGCGCTGACCGAGCGCGGCGCCCGGGGGGAGTCGACGGCGGCGGTGGCCGACCGGGTTCGGGAGGCGAGGGCCCGAGCGGCGAACCGCCTGGTGGGCACCCCGTGGCGTACGAACAGCGAGGTCCCCGGACGCGAACTGCGCAGCCGCTGGTATGCCGCGCCCGGCGCCATGGACGAAGCGGAGCGGAACCTGGAGCGGGGTGTGCTGACCGCTCGCGGGCTCGATCGGGTCCTGCGCGTGGCCTGGACCGTCGCCGACCTCGTCGGCCACGACCGTCCCGACGCGACGGACGTCGCCCTGGCCCTGCAACTGCGCACGGGAGTGCCGCGAGGCGTCCCCATGGCCATCGGGGCGCTGACGTGAACGGCGGCGACGATCCGGACGGCGAACTGCTCGGCCGTGTCTTTCTCACCCGTGTCATCGAGCCCGGCGACGAGGTCGCCGGACGGTGGGTGCGGGAGCTCGGGGTGGGGGCGGTGGCTCGGCGGCTGCGGGAAGGAGGCGTGGCCCTGCCGGGCGTGAGTGACAAGCGGTGGGCGGGGTTGCTGGCCCGGGCCGGGCGGGCCGAGCCTCGCAGGGATCTCGCCGTCGCGCGGAACGCCGGGGTGCGGTTCGTCCGTCCGGGGGACGGCGAGTGGCCGGGGCAGCTCGATGATCTGGGGGACGCGCGGCCCCTGGGCCTGTGGGTGCGCGGTCGGGCCAGTCTGCGGATGTGGGCACTGCGGTCCGTGGCCGTCGTGGGCGCCCGCGCCTGCACGGAGTACGGCGCCCACATGGCGGCCACCCTCGCCGCCGGCCTCGCCGAGCGCGGCTGGGTCGTGGTGTCCGGCGGTGCCTACGGGGTCGACGGTGCCGCCCACCGCGGCGCTTTGAGCGCGGGCGGCGCCACCGTCGCCGTCCTGGCCTGCGGCGTCGACCGGCCCTATCCGCGCGGACACACACAGCTGATCACCAGGATCGCGGAACAGGGCCTCGTGGTCGGGGAGCTGCCGCCCGGTGATCACCCGACGCCCAGCAGATTCGTGCTACGGAACCGGGTGATCGCCGCGCTCACCCGGGGCACCGTGGTCGTCGAGGCCGCGTATCGGAGCGGTTCGCTGGTCACGGCACGTGCGGCACAGCGGTTGGGCCGCCACACGATGGGGGTGCCCGGCCCGGCCACCAGCGGGCTCTCGGCCGGCGTGCACGAGCTGCTGCGCCAGGAGGCGGTGCTGGTCACGGATGCCGCGGAGGTCGTCGAACTGGTCGGCGACATGGGAGAGCTGGCGCCCGACCGGCGCGGGCCCGTGCTGCCGCGCGATCTCCTCGAGGCCGCCGCCCGGCGGGTTCTGGCCGCGCTGCCGGGACACCGCCCGGCGACCGCGGACGAGATCGCACGCGGTGCGCAGACCACCCAGGACGACGCGATCGCGAGACTGTACGAACTCCGATCACTTGGTTACGTCGAACGACACGACGACGGCTGGAAGTTGACACGCCAGGCGATGATCTCCGCACGGGGTGATCGGCATGGGTGTTGACCGAGCGTGTTCGGCCGTCCGGGGGAACCCTGACGCCCTTGGGAATTCCGGTAGTTGGCGCGATTCGATGATCACTCAGAGCTACGAATGTGCTGCGTTGGAGCGTTCAGCGGAACGTATCTGCGTACGGGTCGAGCATCGTCCTTCGCGCACCGCGACACTTCAGTCACGCTACGCTCACGTGGATTCCGACGCAGACCGGCATCTCGACAAACAGACCGACACCAGACCGACAGCTCACCCAGGCAGCACTACTTCACGGCAGAACGGCACAAGGCGACGAATGCCCCAGCACACCTCCGGGTCCGACCGGGCGGCGATCCCCTCAGCCGCCCGCGAGGGTGGCAGCGTGCGGCCGCCCGCTCCTTCGACGCTCGACGAGCTGTGGCGGTCGTACAAGGCGACCGGAGACGAGCGGCTGCGCGAGCAGCTGATCCTGCACTACTCGCCGCTGGTGAAGTACGTGGCGGGGCGCGTGAGCGTCGGGCTGCCGCCCAATGTGGAGCAGGCGGACTTCGTGTCGTCGGGGGTGTTCGGGCTGATCGACGCGATCGAGAAGTTCGACATCGACCGGGAGATCAAGTTCGAGACGTACGCGATCACCCGGATCCGGGGCGCGATGATCGACGAGCTTCGGGCCCTGGACTGGATTCCGCGCTCGGTACGGCAGAAGGCGCGCAACGTCGAGCGGGCGTACGCGACGCTCGAGGCGCGGCTCAAGCGGACGCCGTCGGAGGGGGAGGTGGCCGCCGAGATGGGGATCGTGGTGGAAGAGCTCCACGCGGTGTTCAGCCAGTTGTCGCTGGCGAACGTGGTGGCCCTGGAGGAGCTGCTGCACGTCGGCGGTGAGGGCGGCGACCGGCTGAGCCTTATGGACACACTGGAGGACACCGCCGCGGACAATCCGGTCGAGGTGGCGGAGGACCGGGAGCTGCGGAGGTTTCTGGCGCGGGCGATCAACACGCTGCCGGAGCGGGAGAAGACCGTGGTCACGCTGTACTACTACGAGGGGCTCACGCTCGCCGAGATCGGGAACGTACTGGGGGTGACCGAGAGCCGGGTGAGTCAGATCCACACCAAGTCCGTGCTCCAGTTGCGGGCGAAGCTGGCGAGTTTCGGTCGCTGATGCGGTGGGAGTCACTGCCGTCGGGGGCGGCGCGTCCGTAAAGTGATTGACGTGCCAAGGATTCGAGCGGCCTCCGTGGCCGAGCACCGGTCGATGCAGCGAGCCGCCCTGCTGGACGCGGCTCGTTCCCTGCTGTCCGATGGCGGGACGGAGGCGCTGACCTTTCCCGCTCTCGCCGAGCGGACGGGACTCGCCCGATCGTCCGTCTACGAGTACTTCCGGTCGCGGGCCGCCGTGGTCGAGGAGCTGTGCGAAGTCGACTTCCCGGTCTGGGCGGCGGAGGTTTCCGCGGGGATGGAGCAGGCCTCGACGCCCGAGGGCAAGGTCGAGGCGTATGTGCGGCAGCAGTTGGCCCTGGTCGGGGACCGGCGGCACCGTGCTGTGGTGGCGATCTCGGCGAGTGAGCTCGATGCGGGGGCTCGGGAGAAGATCCGGGCCGCGCATGGGGGGCTGGTGGCGATGATCGTCGAGGCGTTGGGGGAGATGGGGCACGCGCAGCCTCGGATGGCGGCGATGTTGCTGCAGGGGGTTGTGGATGCGGCCGTGCGGAGGATTGAGCTGGGGGTTGCGGAGGAGCCTTCGGTGATCACGGAGGCGGCGGTTTCGATGGCGCTGCGGGGTGTTCAAGGCTGAGCCATGTTGGGCTCGCCTCGGGTGGGTCGCGCAGCCCGGCGCTTACGGGGTGCCGCCTGCGCCCACTCGTGCCGCCCCAGCGGCACGACTGCCCGCAGCTGGGCGGGACCGGCTGCCGCAGCTGGGCGGCTGTGCGGTTATGAAGGCAGCGGTACGCCCAGTACCGGCAGCAACCTCGACGGACCCCGTCGCAGCAGCCACGGTGGCAGCAGTGACAGTGGGTCCAGGTAGGTGTCGCCTCTCCGCAGGCCCCAGTGGACACACCTCGCCGTGCAGTGCGAACCCGTCGGCTCCGCCGTGCCCACCATCTCGCCCACCTCCACCTCGTCCCCCTTCTTCACCGACGCCCGCACCGGCTCGTACGTCGTCCGCAGGGGTGGGTCGCCCGTTCCCGTCAGCTCCACCGAGACGACCCTCTTGCCCCCCACCTGGCCGGCGAAGGACACCCGGCCCGCCGCCACCGCCCGTACCGGTGTCCCGGGAACGGCCGCCAGGTCCACGCCCCGGTGGCCGCGGGCGTAGGGTGTCGGTGGGGGCTCCCAGGTCCGGACGACCTGAGGGCGGATGCCCACGGGCCAGACGCGGCCGATCGCCGGGACAGACGTGTCGGTGCCGGTCGGGGCGACGGTGAGGGGCCGACCGCCCGGTCGGAGCGTGCAGGTCGTCACCGCCACCGCCAGCACCAACAACAACCCGACACACGCATCCACGCATCGTTTCGCTCGCATGCGAGAACCGTCCCGCAGTACGCCTGATCATGGCCGGGACCTGTGGACAACTCCCCGGTTGTGGACAGCGGCGTCACCCGGTGCCCCGCGGGTCCCGTACACTTCCTTTGGCGATCCGGGTCACCGGGTCGACTTCGCACGCCCCGACACCGGGTCGGTTCACCGGCCGGTGTCAGCGCTCCTCGGTCCTTCGCGGCACGGCGCACGCGGGCGTCAGGCGCGAGTGCTATCCGGCACTCGCGGCACAACCGAGAAACTCAAGGAGAACGGCCATGGCCGTCGTCACGATGCGGGAGCTGCTGGAAAGCGGCGTCCACTTCGGTCACCAGACCCGTCGCTGGAACCCGAAGATGAAGCGGTTCATCTTCACCGAGCGCAACGGCATCTACATCATCGACCTGCTCCAGTCGCTGTCGTACATCGACCGCGCCTACGAGTTCGTCAAGGAGACCGTCGCCCACGGCGGCACGGTCATGTTCGTCGGTACGAAGAAGCAGGCGCAGGAGGCCATCGCCGAGCAGGCCACCCGCGTCGGCATGCCCTACGTCAACCAGCGCTGGCTGGGCGGCATGCTCACCAACTTCTCGACCGTCTACAAGCGTCTGCAGCGCCTCAAGGAGCTCGAGCAGATCGACTTCGAGGACGTCGCCGCGTCGGGTCTGACCAAGAAGGAGCTTCTCGTGCTCTCGCGCGAGAAGGCCAAGCTGGAGAAGACCCTCGGCGGTATCCGCGAGATGCAGAAGGTGCCCAGCGCCGTCTGGATCGTGGACACCAAGAAGGAGCACATCGCGGTCGGCGAGGCCCGGAAGCTCAACATCCCGGTCGTCGCCATCCTCGACACCAACTGCGACCCCGACGAGGTCGACTACAAGATCCCGGGCAACGACGACGCGATCCGCTCCGTCACCCTGCTCACCCGTGTGATCGCGGACGCGGTCGCCGAGGGTCTCATCTCCCGCTCCGGTGTCGCCACCGAGGGCAAGGGCGAGAAGGCCGCGGGCGAGCCGCTCGCCGAGTGGGAGCGCGACCTGCTCGAGGGCGAGAAGAAGGCGGACGAGGCTGAGAAGCCGGCCGAGGCCGCTGCTGAGGCTCCGGCCGCTGAGGCCCCGGCTACCGAGGCTCCGGCCGCTGAGGCCCCCGCTGCTGAGGCTCCGGCCGCCGCTGAGGCCCCCGCCGCTGAGGCCGCTCCGGCCGCCGAGGGCGAGCAGGCCTGACGACCGACCCGTCAGCGGTGACGGCGGGAGCGGTGACATGAAGACCGCTCCCGCCGTTCACCCGTAGGTCGGCGGCGCGTCACGGCCTTCCCGCTCCATGGAGGCCGCAGACCCCGCAGATCTTCGATCTTCCAGACTTCGAGAAAGATTCACAGACTCATGGCGAACTACACCGCCGCCGACGTCAAGAAGCTCCGCGAGCTCACCGGCGCCGGCATGATGGACTGCAAGAAGGCGCTGGACGAGGCCGAGGGCAACGTCGAGAAGGCCGTCGAGGCGCTCCGCATCAAGGGCCAGAAGGGCGTCGCCAAGCGCGAGGGCCGCTCCGCCGAGAACGGCGCCGTGGTCTCGATCATCGCCGACGACAACTCCTCCGGCGTCCTCGTCGAGCTGAAGTGCGAGACGGACTTCGTCGCCAAGGGTGACAGGTTCCAGGCCGTCGCCACCACGATCGCCGAGCACGTCGCCAAGACCTCCCCGGCCGACCTCGAGGCGCTGCTCGCCTCCGAGATCGAGCCCGGCAAGACCGTCCAGGCGTACGTCGACGAGGCCAACGCCAACCTGGGCGAGAAGATCGTCCTGGACCGCTTCGCGCAGTTCGCGGACGGCTTCGTGACGGCGTACATGCACCGCACCATGCCCGACCTGCCCCCGCAGATCGGTGTCCTCGTCGAGCTCGACAAGCCGAACGCCGAGGTCGCCAAGGGCCTCGCCCAGCACATCGCCGCCTTCGCGCCGAAGTACCTCTCCAAGGAGGACGTGCCGGCCGACGTCGTCGAGGCCGAGCGCCGCATCGCCGAGGAGACCACCCGCGCCGAGGGCAAGCCCGAGGCCGCGATCGCCAAGATCGTCGAGGGTCGTCTCAACGGCTTCTTCAAGGACGCCACGCTGCTCGGTCAGCCGTACGCGCTCGACAACAAGAAGTCGGTCCAGAAGGTTCTGGACGAGGCCGGTGTCACCCTGAAGCGCTTCACGCGCATCAAGGTCGGCATCTGAGTCCGTACGGCGATCGACGCGCGATCCCGATAGGGTCGTATCAGTCGTCCGCGTACGCCCCCACGCACGCGTGCGTGGGGGACGACAGCAGATCTGACGAGGAGGCCATTGCCGCGCATGGGATGCGAACGACACCCCACCGGCAATGGCCTTCTTCGCATGTGCACCACGTGAAAGAGGCGGGATCTCCATGACCACCAAGGCCCAGAAGAGCGACGACGGCAAAGTACGCGGCCGGTTTCTGCTGAAGCTGTCCGGAGAGGCCTTCGCCGGTGGCGGCGGCCTGGGCGTGGACCCTGACGTGGTGCACAAGATCGCCCGCGAGATCGCCGCCGTCGTCCGCGACGGCGCCCAGATCGCGGTCGTCATCGGCGGCGGCAACTTCTTCCGCGGCGCCGAACTGCAGCAGCGCGGCATGGACCGGGCCCGCTCCGACTACATGGGCATGCTCGGCACGGTGATGAACTGCCTCGCCCTCCAGGACTTCCTGGAGAACGAGGGCATCGACAGCCGGGTGCAGACGGCCATCACCATGGGCCAGGTCGCCGAGCCGTACATCCCGCTGCGCGCCGTGCGCCACCTGGAGAAGGGCCGTGTGGTCATCTTCGGCGCCGGTATGGGCATGCCGTACTTCTCCACCGACACCACCGCCGCCCAGCGCGCCCTGGAGATCGACGCCGAGGCGCTGCTGATGGGCAAGAACGGCGTCGACGGGGTCTACGACTCCGACCCGAAGGCCAACCCGGACGCGGTCAAGTTCGACTCCCTCGGCTACGGCGAGGTCATCACCCGCGACCTGAAGGTCGCCGACGCCACCGCCATCACGCTCTGCCGGGACAACAAGCTCCCGATCCTGGTCTTCGAGCTTCTGGCGGAGGGCAATATCGCGCGCGCCGTCAAGGGTGAGAAGATCGGCACGCTCGTGGGTGACCAGGGCAGCCGGGCCTGACGACCCGGGTACCACCCCGTCCGGGGGACGGACGGGACGGAGCCTGACCGGGGGATGGACAATGTCCTGCGGGTCGGGAACCGTGCAGGAAGAAGACGCGACGCAGCCGGCCGCCGCCCCATCAAGGAACCGCAGCCGGGCCTACTCAAGACACGCAGGAGCAAGTGGTGATCGAAGAGACCCTCCTCGAGGCCGAGGAGAAGATGGAGAAGGCCGTCGTGGTCGCCAAGGAGGACTTCGCCGCGATCCGCACCGGCCGTGCGCACCCGGCGATGTTCAACAAGATCGTGGCCGACTACTACGGCGCGCCGACGCCGATCAACCAGCTGGCTTCGTTCTCCGTGCCGGAGCCGCGCATGGCGGTCGTGACCCCGTTCGACAAGAGCGCGCTGCGCAACATCGAGCAGGCGATCCGCGACTCCGACCTGGGCGTCAACCCGAGCAACGACGGCAACATCATCCGGGTGGTGTTCCCCGAGCTCACCGAGGAGCGCCGCCGCGAGTACATCAAGGTCGCCAAGGGCAAGGCAGAGGACGCCAAGGTGTCCATCCGCTCCGTCCGCCGCAAGGCCAAGGACGCCATCGACAAGCTGATCAAGGACGGCGAGGTCGGCGAGGACGAGGGCCGCCGTGCGGAGAAGGAGCTCGACGACACCACCGCGAAGTACGTCGCCCAGGTGGACGAGCTCCTCAAGCACAAGGAAGCGGAGCTGCTCGAGGTCTGATGAACGACTCTTCCTGGGGGGCGCCGCCACACACCGGGTACTGGGGGCCCACCGACCAGGGGGCTGCCCAGGGGGCTGCCCCGGCGGGTCCCACGTACGATGCGCATGACGCGCAGCACACTCGCCCCATGCCCATCGTGCCCGAGGTACCCGCGCATGGCGGAGACCAGGATGACGACCGGGGGGCCGCTCGGCTGAGCGGCCCCTTGTTCCGCGAGGAGCCTGAGCGGACGCCGCCGTACGACGCGCAGCGGACTCCGCCGTACGACCTGCCGCGGGCCCAGGCCTACGGCCATGACGACACGCCGCGGGCGCGGCCCCACGGGGCGGCGCCGCAGAATCCGGAGCCCATGCCCGACTCCTCGCAGCCGGCGCCCGCGCCGCAGAAGAAGAGCGCGGGCCGGGACCTGAGTGCGGCCATAGGGGTCGGTGTCGGGCTCGGCGCGGTGATCGTCGCGTCGCTGTTCATCGTCAAGGCCGTGTTCGTCGGCGTCATAGCGGTCGCCGTCGTAGTGGGCCTGTGGGAGCTGACCAAGCGACTGGACGAGCGCAAGGGCATCAAGGCGCCCCTGGTACCGCTGGCGCTCGGCGGGGCGGCGATGGTGGTCGCCGGTTACGTCCGGGGTGCCGAGGGCGCGTGGGTCGCCATGGCGCTCACCGCGCTGGGCGTCCTGGTCTGGCGCATGACGGAACCGCCGGAGGGCTACCTCAAAGACGTCACGGCGGGCATCTTCGCGGCCTTCTACGTCCCGTTCCTGGCCACGTTCGTCGCCATGATGCTGACCGCCGACGACGGGCATCGGCGCGTACTGACCTTCCTGCTGCTGACGGTCGTGAGCGACACCGGGGCGTACGCCATCGGCTGGCGCTTCGGCAAGCACAAGCTCGCTCCGCGCATCAGCCCGGGCAAGACGCGCGAGGGCCTGCTCGGAGCGGTGAGCTTCGCCATGGCGGCGGGCGCCCTGTGCATGCAGTTCCTGATCGAAGACGGCACCTGGTGGCAGGGCCTGATCCTCGGCTTCGCGGTCGCGGCCAGCGCCACGCTCGGCGACCTCGGCGAGTCCATGATCAAGCGGGACCTGGGCATCAAGGACATGGGCACGCTGCTGCCGGGGCACGGCGGCATCATGGACCGCTTGGACTCGCTGCTGCCCACGGCTCCCGTGGTCTGGCTCCTGCTGGTGATTTTCGTCGGGTCGGGCTGACCGCCCTACCTCGTGGAGCCCCCGCCCCGGCGGGGGCTCCGTGCGTCTGCCTGCGATGGCCTCTCGGTCCGTCGAGTGGGACGATTTCCGGTGTAGGCCCTCGAAGGGGACCGCCCCGGCCCTCGAAGAGGGACGCCCTGGAAGGAGGGCGCGATGTCCGCCATCCGAGAAGTGATCGACGTCGACCGCAGCCCCGACGACGTCTACGCGTATGTCACCGACCCCTCCCATCTGCCGGAATGGCAGCTGAGTGCCGTCTCCGCGGAGCGGCTCGACGAGGGTCCCCTGCATACCGGCTCCCGCGTCCGGGTCATCCGGCGCCTCGGCACCCGCGAGTTCCCGATGACCGTGGAGTACACCGAGCACGCGCCGCCGTACAGCTGGGGTCTGCGCGGGATCGACGGTCCCGTCAGGCCGCGTGTCCACGGTGAGATCGAGCCGCTCGACGAGGGGCGCCGCTCCCGCGTGACGGTGGAGCTCGACTTCGAGGGGCACGGCATGGGCAAGCTGTTCGTACCGCTCGTCGCCCGCCCACAGGCCCGCAAGGAGCTGCCGCGCGACGAGCAGCTGCTCAAAGACCTGCTGGAGCAGCCGTCCGTGTAGCCGTTCCGTGTAGCCGTCCGTGTAGAAACAGACACGCTCATCGACCAGGCCGGGCGGGCAAGCCGCGGCTGTGCTGCCGTACGTCCACGGGCGCCCAAGATGCGGCGCCCTGGCCACACCTGTCGATCTGCGACACTGGTACAGCCATGCCTAAGCCCGGAGAACTCACTTTCGTCGCCCCCCGCGGAGCCAAGAAGCCGCCGCGGCACCTTGCCGACCTCACGCCCGGTGAGCGCAAGGAAGCCGTCGCCGAGATCGGCGAGAAGCCGTTTCGTGCCAAGCAGCTCTCGCAGCACTACTTCGCGCGGTACGCGCACGACCCGCAGGAGTGGACCGATATCCCGGCCGGCTCCCGCGGTCGGCTTCAGGAGGCGCTGCTTCCCGAGCTCATGACCGTCGTACGGCATCTGTCGACCGACGAGGACACCACCCGCAAGACGTTGTGGCGGCTGTTCGACGGGACGCTCGTGGAGTCGGTGCTGATGCGCTACCCGGACCGGGTGACCATGTGCATCAGCTCCCAGGCGGGGTGCGGGATGAACTGCCCGTTCTGCGCCACGGGGCAGGCGGGACTGGACCGGAACCTGTCCACCGCCGAGATCGTGCACCAGATCGTGGACGGGATGCGGGCCCTGAGGGACGGGGAGATCCCTGGAGGTCCGGCGCGGCTCAGCAACATCGTGTTCATGGGCATGGGCGAGCCGCTCGCCAACTACAACCGGGTGGTCGGGGCCATTCGGCGGCTCACCGACCCCGAGCCGGACGGGCTCGGGCTCTCGCAGCGCGGGATCACCGTCTCGACCGTCGGTCTCGTCCCGGCGATCCACCGGTTCGCCGACGAGGGTTTCAAGTGCCGGCTCGCCATCTCGCTGCACGCGCCCGACGACGAGCTGCGCGACACCCTCGTCCCCGTGAACACACGGTGGAAGGTGCGTGAGGTGCTCGACGCCGGGTTCGAGTACGTCGAGCGGTCCGGGCGCCGGCTGTCCATCGAGTACGCGCTGATCCGGGACATCAACGACCAGGCGTGGCGCGGTGACCGGCTCGGGCGGCTGCTCAAGGGCAGGCCCGTGCACGTCAACCTGATCCCGCTGAACCCGACCCCGGGGTCGAAGTGGACCGCATCCCGCCCCGAGGACGAGAAGGCGTTCGTGGAGGCCATCGCCGCCCATGGTGTGCCGGTCACGATCCGGGACACCCGTGGACAGGAGATCGACGGGGCGTGTGGTCAGCTCGCGGCCACCGAGCGGTAGTCTGATCTCCGTACGTACATCTTCATAGTCATCTTCATATTCCGACAGGGGAGCGCCACAGCGCTGAGAGTGCGGCACGGGCCGCAGACCCTCTGAACCTCGCCCAGGTCATTCTGGGTAGGAAGTTCGGTCATCACTCGAGCTGTTGCGCCCTGCCCGGAACCCGCGGATTCTCCGAACTCCGAAGGTCCCGGGCAGGGCCGCGTCTCTTCCTGGTCCATCCCAGGAGGAATTCAGTGAGCATCACCAAGAAGGTCACGGTCCTGGCCGTCGGGCTGGGGCTTGTCACCCTGTCCGCCTGCGGGTCCTCCGACAGCGGCGGCAGCGGTGACCCAAAGACCGTGACCCTCGTCAGCCACGACTCGTGGGCCGTGTCGAAGAACGTCCTCGCGGACTTCGAGAAGCGGTCCGGCTACAAGGTCAAGGTCCTCAAGGACGGCGACGCCGGACAGGCCGTCAACAAGGCCATCCTCACCAGGGACAACCCGCAGGGCGACGTCTTCTTCGGCGTCGACAACACCCTGCTGTCGCGCGCGCTGGACAACGACCTGTTCCAGTCGTACGAGGCGAAGGGCTCCGACCAGGTCCTGCCCGAGTACCGGGTCGACCAGGACAAGCACCGGGTCACGCCGATCGACACCGGCGACATCTGCGTCAACTACGACAAGGCGTACTTCAGCGAGCACAAGCTGACCCCGCCGACCTCCTTCGACGACCTGATCAAGCCGGAGTACAAGAACCTGCTCGTCACGGAGAACGCCTCCACCTCCTCGCCGGGGCTCGGGTTCCTGCTCGGGACCGCCGCCAGGTACGGTGGCGACGGCTGGCAGGACTACTGGAAGAAGCTCAAGGCGAACGGCGTGAAGGTCGTCGACGGCTGGGAGCAGGCCTACAACGAGGAGTTCTCCGGCTCCTCCACCGGCAAGAAGACCGGCGGCGACCGGCCGCTCGTCGTCTCGTACGCCTCCTCGCCGCCCGCCGAGGTGATCTACGCCGACCCGAAGCCGACGACCGCGCCCACGGGCGTCGCCACCGGCACCTGCTTCCGCCAGGTCGAGTACGCGGGCCTGCTGAGCAGCGCCTCGAACGCCAAGGGCGGCAAGGCGCTCCTCGACTTCCTGCTCACCAAGGAGTTTCAGCAGGACATGCCGCTGAACATGTTCGTCTACCCCGTGCGGGAGGGCGCCCAGGTGCCGGCCGAGTTCACGAAGTACGGGCCGCAGGCCAAGGATCCCCAGACGATGGACCCGGCCGAGATCGCCGAGAACCGTGACCAGTGGGTCAAGTCGTGGACCTCGCTCGTACTGAAGTAGGGGCCAGGATCCGCGGGAGCGCGGCGGCGCGGCTCGGTCTCATGGCCGTGCCCGTCGCGTTCTTCGCGGCCTTCTTCGCCTACCCCGTCGCCGCGATCGTCGCGCGCGGTCTGCGGGTCGACGGGGCGTGGCGGTTCGGGCGTCTGTGGGAGGTGCTCGGACAGTCCGACATCCGGCACGTCCTGTGGTTCACCACCTGGCAGGCGCTCGCCTCCACCGCGCTCACCCTGCTGATCGCGCTGCCCGGCGCGTATGTCTTCGCCCGCTTCGACTTCCCCGGCAAGCAGGTCCTGCGGGCCGTGGTGACGGTCCCCTTCGTCCTGCCGACCGTCGTCGTCGGTACGGCGTTCCTGGCCCTCGTCGGCCGCGGCGGGCTGCTGGACGAGCTGTGGGGCGTACGCCTCGACACGACCGTGTGGGCGATCCTGCTCGCGCACGTCTTCTTCAACTACGCGGTGGTCGTACGGACGGTCGGCGGGCTCTGGGCGCAGCTCGACCCGCGGCAGGAGGAGGCCGCGCGGATGCTCGGCGCGTCCCGCACGCGGGCCTGGCGGACGGTCACCCTGCCCGCGCTCGCGCCCGCCGTGTCCGCGGCCGCGCTCATGGTCTTCCTCTTCACCTTCACGTCGTTCGGTGTCGTGCAGATCCTCGGCGGGCCGACCTTCTCGACCCTGGAAGTGGAGATCTACCGGCAGACCTCCGAGATCTTCGACCTGTCCACGGCCGCCGTGCTGACGCTGATCCAGTTCGTGGCGGTGGGTGCGATTCTCGCCCTGCACGCGTGGACCGTTCGGCGGCGGGAGAGCGCCCTGCGGCTGGTGGACGCGTCCGTGACGGCGCGGCGACCGCGCGGGGCGGGGCAGTGGGGTCTGCTGGCCGGCGTCCTCGGCACCATCGTCGTACTCCTCCTCCTGCCGCTCGCCGTGCTGGTGCAGCGGTCGTTCGACGCGCCCGACTTCGGCTACTACCGGGCGCTGACCAGCAGCGACGGCGGGGTCTTCCTCGTCCCGCCGATCGAGGCGATCGGCAATTCGCTGCAATACGCCGTCGCCGCCACCGTCATCGCCGTGGTGATCGGCGGTCTGGCCGCGGCCGCGTTGACGCGGCGGGACGCGGGCGGGTTCGTGCGCGGGTTCGACGCGTTGCTGATGCTGCCGCTCGGGGTGTCCGCGGTGACCGTCGGGTTCGGGTTCCTGATCGCCCTCGACGAGCCGCCGCTGGACCTCAGGGCCTCCTGGATCCTGGTGCCGCTCGCGCAGGCGCTGGTCGGCGTCCCCTTCGTCGTACGGACCATGCTGCCCGTGCTGCGGGCCGTGGACCAGCGGCTGCGGGAGGCGGCGGCCGTGCTCGGGGCGTCGCCGTGGCGGGTGTGGCGTGAGGTCGATCTGCCGATGGTGCGGCGGGCGCTGCTGATCGCGGCCGGGTTCGCGTTCGCGGTGTCGCTGGGGGAGTTCGGGGCGACCGTGTTCATCGCGCGGCCCGACAATCCGACGCTGCCGGTCGCCGTGGCGCGGCTGCTCGGACGGGCGGGCGAACTCAACTACGGCCAGGCGATGGCCCTTTCCACGATTCTGATGGTGGTGTGTGCCGTGGCGCTGCTGGTGCTGGAGCGGCTGCGTACCGACCGGACCGGGGAGTTCTAGATGCTGCTGAGCCTTGAGGACGCGACGGTACGGTTCGGCGGGCGGGCCGCGCTGGACGGGGTCGCTCTCGATGTCGCCGAGCACGAGGTGGTGTGCGTGCTGGGGCCCAGTGGCAGTGGCAAGTCGACGCTGCTGCGGGCGGTGGCCGGGCTGCAACCACTGGACGGCGGGCGGGTGTTGCTCGACGGGCGCGACCAGGTGGGCGTGCCTGCCCACAAGCGGGGGGTCGGGCTGATGTTCCAGGACCATCAGCTGTTTCCGCAGCGGGACGTGGGCGGGAACGTGGCCTTCGGGCTGCGGATGCATGGGCTGCCCAAGGTCCAACAGGGTGAGCGGGTGCAGGAGTTGCTGGAGCTCGTCGGGCTTCCGGGTGCCGGACGTCGGGCGGTGGCCGCGCTGTCCGGGGGTGAGCAGCAGCGGGTGGCGCTGGCCCGGGCCCTCGCGCCCCGGCCGCGGCTGCTGATGCTGGACGAGCCGCTCGGGCAGCTGGACCGCTCGCTGCGGGAGCGGCTGGTGGTCGAACTGCGGGAGCTCTTCGGCCGGTTGGGCACCACCGTGCTCGCCGTGACGCACGACCAGGGCGAGGCCTTCGCGCTCGCCGACCGGGTCGTGGTGATGCGGGACGGTCGGATCGCCCAGTCCGGTACGCCCCTTGAGGTCTGGCAGCGGCCGGCGGACGAGTTCGTGGCCCGGTTCCTCGGCTTCGAGAACGTGGTCGAGGGGACGGTCGTGGGGGAGGCCGCGGACACGCCGTGGGGCAAGGTGCCGGTTCCCGCGGAGGCGGCGCAGGGGGTGCGCTGTGTGCTGGTGCGGCCGGCGGGGGTACGGCTCGTGGGCGCGGAGGAGGGGCTGCGCTGTGTGGTGGCCGCGCGGACCTTCAAGGGCACCCATGTCGCCGTACACCTCCAGCCGGAGGGCGCGCCTCGGCTGGAGGCGGCGTGTGCGCTGCGGGAGGCGCCGGAGGTCGGGGATGTGGTCGGGGTGGAGTTCGACGGGGACGAAATCGTCGTGCTCGGGTGATCCGGGGCACATAGGGTGCGGGCATGACGCTGCTCGGACATGACCGCTACTGCGCCGAGATCGCCCACCAGGTCGGTCTGCTGAGGGCCGTGGTGGTCTCCGGGGCAGATCTGTCCGCCACCGTGCCGACCTGCCCGGACTGGTCGCTGGAACAGCTCGTACGGCATACGGGCGGCGCCCTGCGCTGGGTGGAGCTGATGGTGCGGACGCGGGCCGAGGCGGAGCTCCCCGAGGAACGGGTGCCGTCGGGCGGCGGGCCAAAGGCCCGGGGTGACGCCGCCGCGCTGGACGCGTGGCTCGCGGAGACCGGCGAGATGATCGTCCGCACACTGCGCGAGGCCGGGCCGGACACGAAGGTGTGGGCGTGGGCCGGTATTCCCACCTCCGGCTTCTGGGCCCGCCGGATGACGCACGAGCTGACGATCCACCGTGCCGACGCGACCCTCGCCGCCGGGCTGCCCTACGAGCTCGCGCCGGAGGTGGCCGCCGACGCCATCGACGAGTGGCTGCAGATCGTGGAGTTCGCTCAGCGGACCATGCCGGACGACGCGGCCGTCGAGCTGCGCGGGCCGGGGCGCAGTATCCATCTGCACGCCACCGACGGCACCCCCGAGCTGAACGCCGAGTGGGTGGTCGAGCTCACCGAGGGCGTCCTCGCCTGGCGGCGCGGTCATGAGAAGGCGACCGTCGCGCTGAGGGGTCCGCTCACCGCCGTACTGCTCACCTTCTACCGTCGACTGCCGCTGGACAGTCCGGAGGTGGAGGTGCTCGGTGAGCGTGAGCTGCTGGAGTTCTGGCTGGAGCGGGCGACCTTCGGGTGACCGACGGTGGCCCGCCCCCTGAGCGGGGACGGGCCACAGCGGTGTGCGGAGCGGGTGTCAGCGGCCGTTGCTCGAGCCGCGACGGCGCATGCCGAAGAACACGGCGCCGCCGCCGATCGCGACCAGCACGACCGCGATGCCGGCGATGATGCCGGTGTTGGAGTTCGAGCCCGTCTCGGCGAGGTTGGAGTCATTGGCCGCCGGGGACGGCGCGTTGCTCGGGGTGGCCGCCGCGGGCGTGGTGCTCTCGCTGCCCGAGGGCGTCGGGGCCGGCGTGCCGGGCTCCTCGGCCGCCGGCGTCGAGGCGGAGTCCGACGGCGTCGGCGTGGGCGTCGGGGTGGGCGTCGGGGTCGGCTTCTCGTCCGCCTTGCAGGCCGTGGCCGGGGTGATCAGGTTCGGCTTGATGTCCTCGTCGACGTAGCCCGCGGCCTTGACGTGGACGCGGTACTCGGCGTTCGGCTTCCAGTTCTCCTTGAAGCTGATGGTGACGCCCTCGCGCGAGCCCTCGACCACCTGCTCACCGACCTTCTTCACGTCGGCGCCGTTGTTCTCGAGGAACACGGAGACGGTGGCCGGGATACCGGCGGGGTCCACGTCGGTGACGGTGATGACGCCCTTGTCGCCGTCGCACTTCGCTTCGGCGGAGAACTCGTTGATGTTGCAGGCGAGCGCGTTGCCGGCGGCACCGAGCGCGAGCGCGGCCGAGGCGGAGGCGACACCGAGGATGCGCACGGAACGTGCGACGGTACGGCGAGTTATGGACACGTTTGTCCTTTACGAGTTGCACAACTGCGGGGGGTGAGCGGGGTGGTGATCTGACATCAGCATCCCCAGGAGTCTCACAGGTCTATAAGCGCTGCATAAGGAGTGTCAACGCATATGGGCTCTGCGGGGCCCGCCTTTGCCGTCTTATTAACCACTGAGACGTTTCAACGCCTCGGGAGCCTCCTCGATCCGGTCAACCAGGGCGATTCGGGACTCCATCGACCGCTCCCGCGCGAGCGCCCGGAGCAGGGGCCAGGTGGGGAGCTTCTCCGTCCAGTGGGCGCGGTCGACCAGGACCATCGGCGTGGGCTCGCCCCGCGACTCGTAGTAGTTGGGCGTCGCGTTGTCGAAGATCTCCTGTACGGTGCCGGCGGCTCCCGGCAGGAACACCACGCCCGCGGTGGAGCGGGCCAGCAGGCCGTCCTCGCGGGTGGCGTTGGCGAAGTACTTGGCGATGTGCGACGCGAAGGCGTTCGGCGGCTCGTGGCCGTAGAACCAGGTGGGGATGCCGACGGAGGGGCCGCCCTTCGGCCAGCGGGTGCGCACCTCGAAGGCGGCCCTCGCCCACTCGGTGATCGAGGGCGTGAACTTCGGGGACTTGGCGAGGAGTTGGAGCGAGTCGGCCAGCATCTCGTCGTCGAACGGAGCCGCGTACGCGCCGAGGTTCGCCGCCTCCATCGCGCCCGGGCCGCCGCCGGTGGCCACCGTGAACCCGGCGCGGGCCAGTTCCCGGCCGAGACCCGCGGCACCGGCGTAGGCCTCCGTGCCGCGGGCCATCGCGTGGCCGCCCATCACGCCCACCACCCGGGCGCCGACGAGGAGTTCGTCGAGGGCGTCGGAGACGGAGTCGTCGTGGACCGCGCGCAGCATCGAGGCGAAGATGTCGCGGTCGGCCTTGGTCTGCTGGAACCAGGCGTACGAGCGGGCGTCGGGCGTGACCTCGTAGCCGTCCGCGAGGAACTCGAAGAGCTCGTCGGGAGAGTAGACCAGGCCCCGGTACGGGTCGAAGGGGAGACCGGGGACGGGCGGGAAGACCATGGCGCCGTCCGCGCGTATCTTGACGGCCGCGTCCTCCCGCATGGGGCAGCCGAGAAAGACGGCGCCCGCCGTGTCCGTGGTGAGCAACTCCCGCGTACGGTCCGTCAGATCGACGGCCTGGACACGGAATCCGGCGAGTGTGCCACGCGCCGAGACGGTCGCGTCGAACTCCTGGAGGGTCTCGATCTCACGGTCGCTGTGGTGGGCCGCATGGGCGGGCATCGTCTGCACGCGCCCATGCTAGGCACAGGTGGGTTCAGCCCTCGACGGCAGACGGGTCCATCCACATGACCTCCCAGGTGTGGCCGTCGATGTCGTCGAAGGCGCGGCCGTACATGAAGTCCATGTCCTGGACCTTGTCCGACGCCGTGCCGCCGGCCGCGACCGCCTTCTCGACCAGTTCGTCGACCTTCTCGCGGCTCTCGGCGCTCAGACAGATCAGCACCTCGCTGGTCTTGGTGGCGTCCGCGATCTCCTTCTCGGTGAAGGTCGCGTAGAACGGCTTGGTGAGCAGCATCGCGACGATGGTGTCGCTGATCACGACGGAGGCGGCGTTCTCGTCGCTGAACTGCGGGTTGATCGAGAACCCGAGCTCCGTGAAGAACTTCTTCGAGGCATCGAGGTCGTTCACGGGCAGGTTCACGAAGATCATCTGCTGGTACGCGCTCATCGGTCTCTCCCATCGGGTTGTGATGTTCGGTGGGTAGACCGGGCACCTCGGCGGAACTCATCGGCCGTCGGAGATTTTTTTCGTACGGATTTCAGCGGGCCAGCGGAAGCGCCGCCAGCTCGGCGACGATCAGCGTGAGCGGGCCGAACAGGGCCAGCAGCGCGCCCGCGCGGAGGGCGGCGGCGCTGCGCAGCATCGTGGTGGGGGCACCGAGCCGGACCAGTGCGGCCGTGGTGTCGGCGCGGGCCTGCCTGGCCTCCACGGCGGCCGTGAGGAGCGTCGCGACCGTGCAGCCGGTGACCAGGAGCAGGCCGAGGGTGGTGAGCGGGCCGAACGACGGTCCGTCCGAGGCGTACAGCCCGGCCATGACGTACGTCCCCGACGCCACCGCGCAGACGACGCCGAGGGGGCGGCCGATGCGGGTGGCTTCCGCCATGAGGATCCGGCCGGCGAGGAGGCGAAGCGCGCCGGGGCGGACGGTCTGGAGAAGACGTCCGCAGAGGTGGGTGAGGCCGGGGCCGGCGAGGGCCAGGCCGAGGGCGGTGAGGCTCCAGCCGACGAGGACGGAAGGGGCTCCGCCCAGGCCGCCGGGCATGGTGAGGGTGGGGGTGTATTCGGTGCGGCCGGTGTACGCCTCCACGGCCAGGCCCGCGGCGAGTACGGCGATGCCCCAGGGGAGGTCTCGGGGGGTCTCTCGGGGTGGTGGGGGGAGCACGCCGGTGTTCAGGTCGGCGGGGTCGTCGCCCGGGGCCTCGGCCGAGACGTCCGTCTCGCCCGGCGCTCGCGGGGTGGCGTCCTTCTGTGGAACGGGCGCCGTCCCAGCGGCACGACTGTCCGCTGCCTGACGGCGGCGGCTGTCCGCGGTGGGGCTAAAGCGTGCGCCGAAGCGGCCGTACGCTCCGAACGTCTCCCGCATCGCCGACATGCCGTACGCGCCGAAGCGGCCGTACGACCGGATCCCAGCCCGTGTCGATGCCGCCGGCCGGTCGTCCCGCGGACTCAGTGCCACCGCCACCGCCATCGAAGCGATCACCGGTACCAGCGTCAGCAGGGTCAGGGCCGCCGGGACGGGCAAGGGCTTGTCCGCTGCCAGGAACTCCGCTGCCGCGCCGTCGAACGGCATGCCCGTCAGGTCTCCGCGGAGGTGGAGGAAGAAGAGCAGCGCCAGCATCGAGCCGAGCGTGCAGGACAGGGCCGTCGTCGTCGCCGAGACGGCCATCAGGCGGGCCGGGCCGAGGCCGATCGCCGAGAGGCCGGGGCGGGGCCTGGCCGCCGGGTCGGTGCGGGCGACCGCGACCGCGAAGTGGGCCGTCGCGGCCAGCGGGGTCGCGCACCAGGCCAGCCGGAGGAGGGAGGCGTCGGGGGTGTCGGGGTGGCTCATGGCGTAGCCGAGGCTGCCCAGGAGGAGGAAGCCCGTGCCGGCCGATGCCGCCGCCACCAGCAGACGGCGGAGTTGGACGGCCGGGTGGGCGCCGCGGGTCAGACGGAGAGCGAGCACGTGGCCCGGCCTTCCGTCTCGGTGACCGGGGGCAGGTGAACGGTGTTCACGCGCCGCCCGTCCAGCAGGGACACCGTACGGTCGGCGAGGGCCGCCGTCTCCGCCTCGTGGGTGGCCAGCACCACCGTGATGCCGTGGGAGCGGGCCGCCGTGGTGAGGGTGCGCAGGGCGTGGGTGCGGTCCTCGCGGTGCAGAGGGGCCGTCGGTTCGTCGGCGAACAGCACCGTGGGGGCCGGGGCGAGAGCCCGCGCGATGCACACGCGCTGGCGCTCCGCCTGACGCAGTTCGTGCGGGCGTTTGCGTGTGCTGTCGCCGATGTCCAGGCGCTCCAGCCACTCCATGGCGGCCGTCTTGGCGCGGCGGCGGCTGGTGCCGCGCAGCATCAGAGGGAGGGCCGCGTTCTCCCAGACGTTCAGCTCGGGGACGAGGGCGGGGGACGGGTCGATCCAGCCGAAGCGGTCGCGGCGGAGGCGTTCGCGGGCGATCAGGCCCATGGTGTGCACGGGGGCACTGTTGAACCAGACCTCGCCGCGATGTGCCGGGACCAGACCGGACAGGCACCGCAGCAGGGTCGTCTTGCCGCTGCCGCGCGGGCCGGCGACGGCGAGGATCTCGCCCTCGCGGACGCCGAGCGAGACGCCGGCCAGCCCGGGGGAGCCGTCCCGGTGGGTGAAGTGCAGTGACCGTGCCCAGAGCACGTCGTTGTCCGGCGGGGCCTCCATGGGCGTACACCTCGTTCAGATCCGTAATTCCCTTTGCCAATCCCCCGTGCGGGGGAACGAAGGCAGGGGCGATCGGTTACAGGGCACGCTAAGGATCCTGGGCGGGAACGCCGGACAGCACGCGGCCCAGGCGCCCCCTTCTCACTCGTACGGGTGCACCCGGGCCGCGGAACCGCCGGAGGCTACAGCTTGGTCCACGCCTGAGTCAGGGTCGCGCGCAGGATCTGTTCGATCTCGTCGAACGTGTCCTGGCTGGAGATCAGCGGCGGGGCCAGTTGGACGACCGGGTCGCCGCGGTCGTCGGCACGGCAGTACAGGCCGTTGTCGAACAGGGCCTTGGAGAGGAAGCCGTAGAGGACCCGCTCCGTCTCCTCCGCGCTGAAGGACTCCTTCGTCGCCTTGTCCTTCACCAGCTCGATGCCGTAGAAGAAGCCGTTGCCGCGGACGTCGCCGACGATCGGCAGGTCGTGCAGCTTCTCCAGGGTGGCGCGGAACGCGGACTCGTTGTCGAGCACGTGCTGGTTGAGGCCCTCGCGCTCGAACAGGTCGAGGTTCGCCAGGCCCACGGCCGCGGAGACCGGGTGGCCGCCGAAGGTGTATCCGTGCAGGAAGGTGTTGTCGCCCTTGTAGAAGGGCTCGGCGAGGCGGTCCGAGATGATGCACGCGCCGATGGGGGAGTAACCGGACGTCATGCCCTTGGCGCAGGTGATCATGTCCGGGACGTAGCCGAACTTGTCGCAGGCGAACATCGTGCCCAGGCGGCCGAAGGCGCAGATGACCTCGTCCGAGACGAGCAGCACGTCGTACTTGTCGCAGATCTCGCGCACGCGCTGGAAGTAGCCGGGCGGGGGTGGGAAGCAGCCGCCGGCGTTCTGCACCGGCTCCAGGAAGACGGCGGCGACGGTGTCCGGGCCCTCGAAGAGGATCTGCTGCTCGATCTGGTCGGCGGCCCAGCGGCCGAAGGCCACGGGGTCGTCGCCGAACAGGGGTGCCCGGTAGATGTTGGTGTTCGGGACCTTGTGCGCGCCCGGGACCAGCGGCTCGAAGGGGGCCTTCAGGGCCGGCAGGCCGGTGATGGACAGGGCTCCCTGGGGGGTGCCGTGGTAGGCGACCGCGCGGGAGATCACCTTGTGCTTGGTGGGCTTGCCGGTCAGCTTGAAGTACTGCTTGGCGAGCTTCCAGGCGGTCTCGACCGCCTCGCCGCCGCCGGTGGTGAAGAAGACCTTGTTGAGGTCGCCCGGCGCGTACTGCGCGAGGCGCTCCGCCAGCTCCACGGCCTTGGGGTGGGCGTAGGACCACACCGGGAAGAACGCCAGCTCCTGCGCCTGCTTGAAGGCGGTCTCGGCCAGCTCCGTGCGGCCGTGACCGGCCTGGACCACGAACAGACCCGCGAGACCGTCGAGGTAGCGTTTGCCCTTGTCGTCGTAGATGTGGGTGCCCTCGCCCCGGACGATCGTGGGGACGGGCGAGTTCTCGTACGAGGACATGCGGGTGAAGTGCATCCACAGGTGGTCGTACGCGGTCCGGCTGAGGTCCTTGGGGCTGTCGGTGGTCACGGTTATCGGGTTCCCCACATGTAGGTCTGCTTCTTGAGCTTGAGGTAGACGAAGCTCTCGGTGGAGCGCACGCCGGGGATGGCTCGCATGCGTTTGTTGATGACGTCCAGGAGGTGGTCGTCGTCCTCGCAGACGATCTCCACCATCAGGTCGAAGGAGCCCGCGGTCATCACCACGTACTCGCATTCGGACATGGCGCTCAGCGCGTCGGCCACGGACTCCACGTCGCCCTCGACGTTGACGCCGACCATCGCCTGGCGCCGGAAACCCACGGTGAGCGGGTCCGTGACGGCGACGATCTGCATCACGCCCTGGTCGAGCAGCTTCTGGACGCGCTGGCGCACGGCCGCCTCGGACAGGCCGACGGCCTTGCCGATGGCGGCGTACGGCCGGCGGCCGTCCTCCTGGAGCTGTTCGATGATGGCGAGGGAGACGGCATCCAGGTGGGGGGTGCCGTTCCTGGACTCGCGGGAATCCCGGGAGTCCCTGGGGTCTGCGCTTCGACTGGCCACGACGTCACTGTGCACGACGTCTCGACAATTTCGCAAGGCTGCATCGATGAAATTCGTTGTTTTCGTGACGAGGACCTGCGGATTTCGCAGCGTTGGCGCGATCGGGGCTGTTGAAAACGTGGGGCGGCGGACTAGGGTGGGTGTCTCAAGGAATGGACAGTTCGACCTGACAGGAGGGCCGGCAGTGAGCACCGAGCTGCGTCGTCTGCGCAACTACATCGACGGTGAGTTCCGGGACGCCGTCGACGGACGGACCACTGAGGTGGTCAACCCCGCGACGGGCGAGGCGTACGCGACCGCGCCGCTGTCCGGGCAGGCGGACGTCGACGCCGCGATGGCGGCTGCCGCCGCGGCCTTCCCCGGCTGGCGCGACACGACCCCCGCCGAGCGCCAGAAGGCCCTCCTGAAGATCGCGGACGCGTTCGAGGAGCGCGCCGAGGAGCTCATCACGGCCGAGGTGGAGAACACGGGCAAGCCGGTCGGGCTGACCCGCTCCGAGGAGATCCCGCCGATGGTCGACCAGATCCGCTTCTTCGCGGGCGCGGCCCGGATGCTGGAGGGGCGCAGCGCCGGCGAGTACATGGAGGGGCTGACCTCGATCGTCCGCCGCGAGCCGGTCGGCGTCTGCGCGCAGGTCGCGCCGTGGAACTACCCGATGATGATGGCCGTGTGGAAGTTCGCCCCGGCGATCGCGGCGGGCAACACGGTCGTGCTGAAGCCGTCCGACACCACCCCCGCCTCCACCGTCCTCATCGCGGAGATCCTCGGCTCGATCCTCCCCAAGGGCGTCTTCAACGTCCTGTGCGGCGACCGCGAGACCGGCCGCATGATGGTCGAGCACCCGACCCCGGCGATGGCCTCCATCACCGGCTCCGTCCGGGCCGGCGCGCAGGTCGCGGAGTCCGCGTCCAAGGACGTCAAGCGCGTCCACCTGGAGCTGGGCGGCAAGGCGCCGGTCGTCGTCTTCGAGGACACCGACATCGCCAAGGCCGTCGAGGACATCTCGGTCGCGGGTTTCTTCAACGCGGGCCAGGACTGTACGGCCGCCTGCCGCGTCCTCGTCCACGAGGCCATCCACGACGAGTTCGTCTCCGCGCTCGCCAAGGCCGCCGCCGACACCAAGACGGGCCGGCCGGACGACGAGGACGTGCTGTACGGCCCGCTCAACAACCCCAACCAGCTCGCGCAGGTCGAGGGCTTCATCAACCGCCTGCCCGCCCACGCGCGCGTGGAGACCGGCGGTAAGCGGGTCGGCGACCAGGGGTACTTCTTCGCCCCGACCGTCGTCTCCGGCGTCAAGCAGGACGACGAGATCATCCAGAAGGAGGTCTTCGGACCGGTCATCACCGTCCAGTCCTTCTCCGACGAGGACCAGGCCGTGCGGTGGGCCAACGGCGTCGAGTACGCCCTCGCCTCCTCGGTGTGGACCAAGGACCACTCCCGCGCGATGCGGATGTCCAAGAGGCTCGACTTCGGCTGCGTGTGGATCAACACCCACATCCCGCTGGTCGCCGAGATGCCGCACGGCGGCTTCAAGAAGTCCGGGTACGGCAAGGACCTGTCGGCGTACGGCTTCGACGACTACACGCGGATCAAGCATGTGATGACGTCGCTGGACGCGTGAGGCTTCGCGTCGGCGCGCGGTCCCGGACGGAGGACGATCCGACCGGGGCCGCCGCCCTCAGGACTCCCGCACGCAGTACGTGTGGTCGAAGTGCTGGGCCACGAGGTGCCCGGCGCCGTCGCAGGCGAGCTGCCAGTCGTGGACACCTCTGTCCAGGCCGTCGGTGAAGTTCCACAGCAGGCTGCCGCGAGCGGCGTCGATCGCGTAGAAGCCGCTCACGTTCTCGAAGGCTGGGACATAGACCGCACGGGCTCCCGTGGTGACCGGGTTGTCCACGTTGAGGCGCGGGGTGGGGCAGAACCAGCGCTGGGAGCCGTTCGCGGCGTCGAAGGCGTACACGCCGTACGGCTCCGTACCGGTGACGTACACCGCGTCGCCCGCCACGCCGAGCGAGGCGAACTCGCCGTGCTCGGCGTCAACCTGCCAGCGGAGTTTGCCGGTCACGAGGTCCAGCGCGATGAGCCCGCGGCCGATGGCGAACACCGTCCGGCCGAGCACGGCCACGCCCGGTCGGAGGTCGTAGCCCACGGGATGCTTCCAGCGCACGCCGCTGTTGCCGGTGTCCCGGACCGTCACATTGCGCAGGCCGTCGGCATAGACGAAATAGCCGGGGAGGACGACCGGCTTCAGCGGGATCCCGACGTCTTCCGCGCTGATGGGCACGACATCGGCCCGACGGACCTGGAGGTCGGTGCGGAAGACCGTGTTCGTGGACGTCGCGATCCCTCCCTCGTCGGACCGGCGCTGGAGTCGGACACCGATGATGGTGACAGCGCGGTCGCTGTGACTGCCGAGCAGCGTGTCGAACCGGTAGCCCGAACCGAAGTCGAGGGTCAACCGCTCGGTGCCGCTGACCGGGTCGACACCGATGACGACCGCGCCTTCGCCGAGCGCGACCACGGCGTCGTGGACCAGCAGGGCCGGGGTGGGTGACGGGCTGATGCCCGCGTAGCTCCACTTGGGCCGCGTGCCGTCCTTGAGATCGAGACAGACCAGGGTTCCGGAGCGGGTCTTGATCAGAGCCGTGCCGTCGTTGAAGGCGGCCGGGGCCTGGACCAGCGGGTCGCTGCGGTAGCTCCATTCCGGCTGCGGAGCCGGGCCGAGGGGCTTTTCGGCCGTCTTCTTCCGGGAGATCAGCACGGCCGCGCTGCCGCCGACCACCGCCGTGCCCGCCGCCGCGGCGAGGACCGTGCGCCGGGTGAGCCCGGCCCGCGAGGGGGCGCGGCGATGTGCGGGCGGAACGGGGTGTTCGGGTCTCGGTCCCGGTTCTTGAGGGAAGGTGGGCTGCGGTTCCGGTGGCTCGACGGTCGTACCGGCCCCACCGATGCGGTGGGGGGCACCGGCGCCGGACGTCGAGAACGCCATCGTGGCGTAGCTCGCCCGGTCCTGGCCGACGGTGCCCGGCGTCGAGGGGCCCAGGCCGGGGGAGACCGTGACCAGGTCCTGTTGCGGGATGCCGAGAGCGGTCACGGCCGCCGTACGGCGGCCGATGGAGGCGGCCACCTGCGGGGGCGGCCAGGCCTCCGCCAGCAGCTGCTCCACGCCGCCGGGCGCACAGGCCGCGGAAAGCCGGTCCGGGGTGATCCGGAGAGCCGGTTCCCTGGCGAGACAGAGGCTGAGGATCCTGTCCAGCGGGTCGGGTACTCCCGTCAGGTCGGGCGTGCCGTGCACCACCTGGTAGAGCAGGGTGGCCGCCGCCGAACCGCTGAACGGCGCGTGCCCGGTCGAGGCGAACGTGAGAAGTGATCCGAGGGCGAAGACGTCCCCCGCCGGCCCCATCCCATGGCCGGTGGCCTGCTCGGGACACATGTACTCGAAGGAGCCGAACAGGACTCCGGAGCGGGTGAGGTTGTAGCCGTCGCTGGCCCGGACGATGCCGAAGTCGATGACGCGCGGGCCGTCCGCGGCGAGCAGTACGTTGGACGGCTTGAGGTCGCGGTGCACCAGTCCGGCGGCGTGCACGGCGATCAGCGCCTCGGCGATGCCGGCGCCCAGCGCCAGCACCGATTCCACCGGAAGCGGCCCGTGCTCGTCGACCGCCTCGGCCAGCGTCGGTCCGGGTATGAAGGTGGTGGCCAGCCAGGGCGTGTCGGCATCCGGCT
Source organism: Streptomyces sp. NPDC002838 (assembly GCF_040295365.1). Taxonomy (NCBI): domain Bacteria; kingdom Bacillati; phylum Actinomycetota; class Actinomycetes; order Kitasatosporales; family Streptomycetaceae; genus Streptomyces; species Streptomyces sp. NPDC002838. The sequence goes on from NZ_JBEOVF010000005.1 coordinate 197,064, forward strand.
CGGCGTCCGCCACGGGCAGCGTATAGGGGCCGCTGACCGCCCTCGCCGCCTCCACCTCTCTGCGGAAGCGGATCCGGAAGCTCTTGTCCCCCATCATCTCGGGGCGGACGGCCTTGACCGCGACGATGCGCCCACGCGCGGACGTGGCCAGATAGACCCGGCCCATACCGCCGGCGCCCAGCCGGGCCACCAGACGGTAGGGACCTAGCCGCTCGGGATCCTCTGGGCCAAGTGGTTCCATGACCTGAGTTGCCTGTTCTCGGTGCGGACGGGGGAGAGACCGGTTGTGCAGCGGGGCGGGGTCGCCCAAGCAGAGTCTATGAGCAGACTAGAGGCTGAAGTGGCCAAAAGTTGGCGGTCCTGTGCAGCTGCGGGTGCTTACCTTGGCGTAAGTGCTCTTCCTTTTCCGTGGAATTCGGGCGCATTGACTGCGCGGCAACCGCGCCCGGCGGGTGATTCGTACCGGCCCTCGCTACTTGAGCGCCGCCCGCGCGATCCGTTCGGTCACCGGGTTCATGGCCTCGCTCTTCGCGTCCGTCGCGCCCACGGACACCACCAGCGTGCGCGACAGGTCGCGGGTCGCGGCGATCACCGTGCCGTAGCCGTATCGGGCGCCGGACTTGAGCCAGTAGACCCGGCCCTCGAACTCGAAGCGCTGTAGACCGGCGCTCATGGTGGCGCCCTTGATGCCCTTCGGCACCGTGAACATCTCCTTCAGCTGCGGCGGGGGGACCAAGTCACCGCGGAACAGGTGGGTCAGCAGGTGCTCCAGGTCCGCCGTCGTGGAGATCATGTCGCCGGCCGCCCATCTGTCTGCGTGATTCCAGTCCGTCACGTCCACGAACTCCGTCGTGCCATCGGCCCGCTTCACCGCCTGGTAGCCGTGGTTGTGCGGCCCCCGGATGGTCGGGTCGGTGCCGGGGAAGTACGTGTCCCGCATCCCGGCGGGCAGCAGGACGCGCCGGGTGGCCTCCGAGGCGTACGAGTGTCCCGTCACCTTCTCGATCAGCAGGCCGAGGATCGTGTAGTTGATGTTCAGATAGTGCTGCTTGCGGCCCGGGCGGAACTCCGGTCCCTTCGCCACGGCCGATGCCACGACCTCCTGGGGCGTCAGCGTGTCGAAGCGGTGCGCGTACACCTCCTCGAAGCTGTCCCCGAGGGCTTTGCCCGGCTGGATGCCACTGGTGTGGTTCAGCAGCTGCCGTACGGTGATCGGCCTGAAGTCGCGGGTCAGCAGCCCCGGGAGGTAGTGCTGCACGGGCCTGTCCAGACGGACCTCGCCCTCCGCCGCGAGCTGCAGGACCACGGCCGCCGTCACCACCTTCGTCGTCGAACCCGCCCGGAAACGCGCGTCCGGGTCCGCCGCCCGGCCGCTCGCCAGGTCGTGCACGCCCGCGCTGCAGCGCCAGGTGCCGTCGGTGCCGCCGACCCGGACGAGGGCCGCCGTGGCGTCCTGGTCCGGGAGGCCCTTGAGCGCGGCCTTCAGGGCCTTGGTGTCCAGGCCGGTCGTCGTGGTGTGCGCGGCCGCCGGAGCGGAGGCCGCGAACGCGGGGGCGGCCAGTGGGCCGGCGCCCAGGGCGAGGACGAGGGAGGCGGCGAGGACGGTCGTACGGCGGCGGGCGCGCATGCGGCTGCTCCGGAGGTCGACGGAATGTGTTTGTGATCATCCTGTGGCCGTACGCCGCCCTCCGGATCGTCTGTGAGTAGGGCACCGGCCCCTGGTCCGACCCCGAGCAAGTGCGCTGCCGGACAAGGGCGTTGTGGGGGAGCACCCCTAAGGGAGGTCGAAGGGGGGCCGAAGGGATGCCAAAAAACTGTTATCGCGGACGCCTTCACGCCGTCTCCACGCTGTGACCCCCGACATAGCCAAGATCCCGGGCCCGCCTGAGAGGGTGCGTGCAGAAACGAACTGACATCGGTCTCGGAAGCCTCGGAAGCCTTGGACGCCCCGGAAAGGACGACGTGGACACGCGGCAATGGCGCGACACCATCGCGGCCGCGCAGGCCGGCGACCGGCAGGCGCTGGACGAGCTGGTCGCGGGCTGGCTGCCGCTGGTCTACAACATCGTCGGCCGCGCCCTGAACGGCCACGCCGACGTCGACGACGTCGTCCAGGAGACGATGCTCCGGGCCGTCGACAACCTCGGCTCGCTGCGCGACCCGGACAGCTTCCGGTCCTGGCTGGTGGCGATCGCCATGCGGCAGATCCGGGACCGGGCGCGCCGCAGGTCCACGGAGAAACTGGACGAGGCAGCGGCGCACGAGGCCACCGACTTCGCCGAACTCACCGTACTGCGGCTGCAGTTGGAGGGGCAGCGGCGCGAGGTCGCGGAGGCGGTGCGCTGGCTCGACGACGAGGACCGGCAGCTGCTGTCGCTGTGGTGGCTGGAGGTCGCCGGCGAGCTCACCCGGCGTGAGCTGGCGGCGGCCGTCGGCATCAGCCGGCAGCACGCCGCCGTGCGCGTCCAGCGGATGAAGGAGCGCCTGGAGACCTCGCGCGGCATCGTGCGGGCCCTCGACGGTGCCTGCCCGGACCTGCGCGAGCTGACCGGCCGCTGGAACGGCCGCCCCGACTCCGTCTGGCGCAAGCGGCTGGCCCGGCACATTCGGCGCTGCGGCTACTGCGGCGACGCCCGCGAGACCGTCGTACCGGCGGAACGCCTGCTCGTCGGGATCGCGCTCGTCCCGATCCCGGTCGGCTTCACCCTCTCGCTGGCCTTCGGCGGCAAGACGGCGGTGGCCGCCACGTCCGTCGGCTGGTCGGCCAAGGTGCTGGGCGCGCTGACCAAGCCGGCCGTCGCGGTGACGGCGAGCGCCTCCATCGTCGCGGGCGGCGCGTACGTCGTCACGCAGCCGCCCGATGCCCCGCCCCCGCGCGCGGCCGTCACCCCCACGGCGACGGCCACGTCCGCCCCGCCGTCCCTTCCGGCCGCCCCGCCCCCCTCGCCCTCACCGTCGCCGACTCAGCCGAAGGCCGACCTGTACGGCAGCGTCGTCGACGCCGTCGACCGGGCACCGGACCCGAACGCCGAGCCCGCGCCCCTGCCGCACCGGCCGGAGTCGGGGATCACCAGCACAGGCGGCGCGAAGGCGGTCATGGAGCACCGCGGCGACAGCGTGACACTCAGCGGACAGGGTTATGTCCTGGTGCGCTGGCAGATCGCGCCGCACGACCGGCCCGGCGGGCTGGTCATGCCGACCTGGACCGGCCTGAAGGGCAAGCTCTTCCACGTCGCCTCCGGGGGCGGCCGCCGTATGGACGACGTCGTCGGGGACGGTTCCGGCCGCGGCTACGTCACCGGCATGGGCGGCCCGGACATCGGCTACACGGTCCTGCCCGACGGCACCCAGCAGATGTGGCAGAACGAGTACTTCTACGTCGACGGCACCGTCACCCTCACCGTGAACGAGCGCGGCGCCTCCTACGGCCTGAGCGTCTTCCCGTCGAGCTGGAACGCGGTGAACGAGGACATCAACAACGGGCCCCCTGACGGCGAGATCCTCCGCTACGGCCTGGTCCGCGACACCGGCAAGGACGACACCCCCGTGCCCCAGTACGTCACCCGCGCGACCCCGGCCGACCCGGCGACCGTCCCTCAGGACTCCCGCGTGTAGGACTCCCGCCGGCGTTCGCCGGGCCGCGCGGTCAGCCGCCGTTGCGCAGGGCGCACAGCGTGTCGATGCGGTTCGTGGTGATCGAGTCGACGCCCATGGCGGTGAGGCGGCGCATCGAGCGGCGGGTGTCGGGGGTCCAGACGGACAGCAGGTAGCCGTCGGTGTGGACGCGGTCGGCGAGGGCGCGGTCGACCAGGGCGAAGCGGTAGTTGAGCCAGCGCGGGCGTACCGCGTCCAGCAGGGCGGGGCGCGGCGGGGCCAGCGTGGTCCAGGTCAGCGCGATCTCGGCGGCCTTGTCGGCGGCGCGCACGGCGAGCATGGCCGTGGCGTCCGCGCAGTAGTACACGCGGTCCGCCGCCCCGCACTCGCGGACGACGTCCACGACCCGGCGCGCCACCCGTACGTCCGACGTGCCCGGCAGGTCGAGCATCACCCGGCTGCCGTCGGTCGCGGTCAGCGCCTCGGCCAGCGTGGGCACCTTCCCGAACGTCAGCCCGCGCACCTCGTCCGCCGACAGCGACAGCAGCGGCCGGTCGTGCTCCCACAGCCGCTTCAGCGTGTCGTCGTGCAGCAGCACGGGAACGCCGTCGCGGGTCAGCCGTACGTCGATCTCGACCGCGTCCGCGCCCTGGCGGAGCGCGGAACGCAGCGAGTCGATCGTGTTCTCGCGGACGCGGTAGGGGTCGCCGCGGTGGGCCACGGTGGTCAGCTTCTGCATGCGCCCATTGTGCGGGGATGCCTCTGCGAGGGGATGCCTCAGGGGGCGAGCCAGGCCGTAGTGCTGGTGTCGATCTCGTCCTTGATCCGGGCCTTGCCGGCCTCGTCCAGGAAGGACGCCTCGACCGCGTTCTTCGCCAGCTCGGCCAGGCCCCGCTCGTCGAGGTCCAGCAGCCGGGCGGCGACCGCGTACTCGTTGTTGAGGTCGGTGCCGAACATCGGCGGGTCGTCGGAGTTGATCGTGACCAGGATGCCGGCCTCCACGAACTCCTTGATCGGGTGCTCGTCGAGGGTGCGGACCGCGCGCGTGGCGATGTTGGAGGTCGGGCACACCTCCAGCGCGATCCGGTGCTCGGCGAGGTGGGCGAGGAGCTTGTTGTCCCGGGCGGAGCTGGTGCCGTGTCCGATGCGCTCGGCGCGCAGTTCGGTGAGCGCGTCCCACACGGTCTGCGGGCCGGTGGTCTCGCCCGCGTGCGGCACCGACCGCAGTCCGGCGGCGATCGCCCGGTCGAAGTACGGCTTGAACTGCGGCCGGGGTACGCCGATCTCGGGCCCGCCGAGCCCGAAGGAGACCAGCCCCTCCGGGCGCACCCGGTCGTCGGTGGCCAGCCGTGTCGTCTCCTCGGCGGCCTCCAGACCGGCCTCGCCGGGGATGTCGAAGCACCAGCGCAGAACGGTCCCGAACTCGGCCTCCGCCGCCTTGCGCGCGTCCTCGATCGCGTCCATGAAGGCCCGCTCGTCGATGCCCCGGCGGGTCGAGGAGAACGGGGTGATGGTCAGCTCGGCGTAGCGCACCTGCTGCCGGGCCAGGTCCCGGGCCACCTCGTACGTCAGCAGCCGTACGTCCTCCGGCGTGCGGATCAGGTCGACGACGGACAGGTACACCTCGATGAAGTGGGCGAAGTCCGTGAAGGTGAAGTAGTCGATCAGGGCCTCGGGGTCGGTGGGGACCTTGGAGTCGGGGTGGCGGGCGGCCAGTTCCGAAACGATGCGCGGGGAGGCGGAGCCGACGTGGTGCACGTGCAGTTCGGCCTTGGGCAGCGACGCGATGAAGGCGTGCAGGCCGCGCGGGACGCGGGCGTCGACGAGGTGGTCGGTCAAGGGGGCCTCCCCGGGCAGGCGCCGGGCACCGTGTCGGGCGCGGCGCGGGTGATCGGCTGATCGTGTGCGGTGACATCGTAGGTCGCGGGGGCGAGGGCAGGTGCGGGGGCCAGGGACGGCCGGGAAGGCTGCCGGGGGGTGGGGGAGGTGTGCGGGAAGGGTCCCGGGGCCTCGGTGCAGGATGGGACGGGACTGGGCGGTGGAGTGCGATCCGGCAGGCCGTAGCATGACGGCACGAACGACTTGGGGGGACATGACATGACGGACGCGACGCAGCCGAGCGGGGAGGCCAATGGCGGCCGCGACCCTTGGGCGCCGCCCGAGAACGGGCCGTCGCTGGACAAGGACCGGGCGCCCGGTGCCGGGCAGCCGTCCGGGCCGCAGCCGCCGTCCGTGCACGACCAGGCCACCGTCACCTCGATGCCCACCGACGGTTTCGCCGCACCGGGCTACCCCCCACCCGGCTACCCCGCCTCCGGCGCACCGACTGCGGCCACTCCTGTGGGGGGACCGGCTCCCGTCGGTGGCCCCGGCCCCGGCGTGCCTCTCCCGCCCATGGCGCCCACCGGCCCCGGCGGATACGGATACCCCTCCTATCCCCCCGGCTACGGCTGGCCCGGCATGCCGGCGCCCCCGCAGAACGGGATGGGCACAGCGGCGATGGTGCTGGGCATCCTGTCCTGCTGCCTCTTCTGCCTCTACGGCGTCCTCTCGCTCGCGCTCGGCATCCTGGCCGTCGTGCTCGGGATCAAGGGACGCAAGCGCGTCCAGCGCGGCGAGGCCACCAACCACAGTCAGGCGCAGGCGGGACTGATCACGGGCATCATCGGCATCGTCCTCGGCCTCATCGTGGTCGCGGTGATGGTCATCGGCATCGTGCTTGCCATCAACAGCGACGAGCCGGACTCCGACCCCTACTACGACGGTGCCGCCCACGCCGTGTCGACGTCCGTCGTGACGACCCGCTGAATCCACCCCGGAGCCGCATGAGCCTCTGAAGGGAGCCGGCCCCGCAGGATCGGCCCCGCTTCAGCCCGTCCGCAACCGCTCCCGCGCCTCCATCAACGCGAACCCCAGCAGATTCGGCCCCCGCCACCGCTCCGGATCCTGCGCCGCCTCGTCGTCCGCGGCGAGGCCGATGCCCCACACCCGGTCCACGGGGCTCGCCTCCACCAGCACCCGGTCACCCGTGTTCAGCAGGAATTCCCGCAGATCGTCGTGGGCGGCGAACTTGTGGACGCTGCCCTCCACCACGAGCCTGAACCGCTCGCGCTCCCATATGGTCTCGTCGAAGCCGCGCACGAGCCGCCCCGCCTTCTTCGCCTCGGCGGGATGCTTCGCCGCCAGCACGTGCCGCTCCGCTTCGGGATCTTGGAAGAGGCGCGCCTTGCCGGCCATCATCCAGTGCTCGGCGGTCGCGTACACCACGCCGTCCACCTCGAACGGCGACGGCCACCACTGACTCAGACAACTCGGCCCCACCCGGCCGTCCGGCCGCGGCCGGTGCCCCCAGAAGTGCAGATACTTGATCCTCGCCCCCGCCCGGACCGCCCTGACCAGGGCCTCCCGCGAATCGATCTTCCCCGTGGTCCTCTCCATGCACGCGAGTCTGGCAGCCACCACCGACACTGCGTCCCCCATTTTCGGCGTCGACTCGACACCAGGTCGACAGATTCCGTCGCGTAACCAAAAGGCAACAACGGAATCACTTGTTGGACGCCCTTTGCTCTGTCAGGATCGGCACTCAAATCGAGCTGGAGCTACGCCACCCGCCTCCGACGAACGCGGGGCGACGGCGGAGGAGAGCGACATGCACAACCCGGGCACTGCCACCCCGGACCGGTTCGCGGCCCGGGAGCGCTTCGCGGACGGCGCGCAGTACATCGCGGGCCGCTTGACGAAGGGCACCTCCGGCCGCACCCATGCGGTCGTCGACCCCGCGACCGGGGAGGACGTCTTCACGTACGAGCTGGCCGGCCCGGCCGATGTGGACGCGGCCGTCGCCGCCGCCCGGGAGGCCTTCCCCGGCTGGTCCTCGGCCACCCCGGGCGAGCGCTCCGACGCCCTGCACCGCTTCGCCGCCGTGCTCGCCGACCGTGCCGAGGACTTCGCCCGCGCCGAGTCCCTCCAGTGCGGCAAGCCGCTGAAGCTGACCCGCGAGTTCGACGTGCCGGGGACCATCGACAACACGGCCTTCTTCGCCGGTGCCGCCCGGCACCTCCAGGGGCAGTCGGCCGGTGAGTACTCCGGCGACCACACCTCGTACGTCCGCCGCGAGCCCATCGGCGTCGTCGGCTCCATCGCGCCCTGGAACTACCCCCTCCAGATGGCCGCCTGGAAGATCCTCCCGGCGATCGCCGCCGGCAACACCATCGTTCTCAAGCCCGCCGAGCTCACCCCGCTCACCTCACTGCTCTTCGCCCAGGCCGCCACCGACGCCGGGATCCCGGACGGTGTCGTCAACATCGTCACCGGCACCGGCAAGGAAGCCGGCGAGCACCTAGTCGGCCACCACGACGTGGCCATGACCTCCTTCACCGGCTCCACCGCCGTCGGCAAACGCGTCGCCGAGATCGCCACCGCCACCGTCAAGCGCCTCCATCTGGAGCTGGGCGGCAAGGCGCCCTTCGTGGTCTTCGACGACGCCGATCTGGAGGCGGCGGTCCACGGCGCGGTCGCGGGCGCGCTCATCAACACCGGGCAGGACTGCACGGCCGCCACGCGCGCGTACGTACAGCGGCCCCTCTATGAGGCGTTCGTCGAGCGGACGGCCGCCCTCATGGAGACCGTCCGGCTCGGCGATCCCTTCGCCCCCGGCATCGACCTCGGGCCGCTGATCACACACGTCCAGCGTGACCGCGTCGCCGGTTTCGTCGAACGGGCGCGTGCCTACGCGCGCGTGGTCACCGGCGGCGAGGTTCCTCAGGGGGATCTCAAGAACGGTGCGTACTATCGGCCCACCCTGATCGCGGACGCCGCCCAGGACAGCGAGATCGTCCAGTCCGAGATCTTCGGGCCGGTCCTGGTCGTGCTGCCCTTCGACAGCGACGACGAGGGGATCCGGCTGGCCAACGACACCCCGTACGGGCTCGCCGCCTCCGCCTGGAGCCGGGACGTCTACCGGGCGAACCGCGCCACCCGCGAGATCAAGGCGGGCTGCGTGTGGGTCAACGACCACATTCCGATCCTCAGCGAGATGCCCCACGGCGGTTACAAGGCGTCCGGCTTCGGCAAGGACATGTCCGCGTACTCGTTCGAGGAGTACACCCAGATCAAGCACGTCATGTTCGACAACACCGCGGTGGTCCGCAAGGACTGGCACCGCACGATCTTCGGGGACCGATAGCCGTATCCGGGCCGCCTGACCCGCGGCCGCACACCCTCCCGAAAGGGCATCACGCGCATGGAGCAGTACGAGCCCGACCGCCTGTCCCCGGCCCAGGTGGCCGCCATGCGGCGCAGTTTTCAGGGCGGCCGGGCCGCCATGACCCGGCGGTCCCTGTTGCGCGCCTCCACGGGCGGCGCGCTCGCGATCGGCGGTCTCGGGGCGCTGAGCGCCTGCGGCATCCCCGCTGCGGGCAACACGCAGGGCGGCGTCTCCGCGGAGGACCACTCGGCGAAGGAGAAGACCGTCGACTTCTCCAACTGGACCGAGTACATGGACGTCGACGACAGCGGCAAGCACCATCCGACGCTGGAGCAGTTCACGAAGCGGACAGGCATCAAGGTCAAGTACACCGAGGACATCAACGACAACAACGAGTTCTTCGGCAAGATCAAGCCGCAGCTCGCCGCGGGCCAGGACACCGGCCGCGACATCATCGTCCTCACCGACTGGCTGGCCGGCCGCCTCATCCGCCTGGGGTGGGTGCAGAAACTGGACCCGTCCAACCTCCCGCACGCCTACGCCAACCTGTCGGCGCAGTTCCGCGACCCCGACTGGGACCCGGGCCGTGCCTACTCGTACGTCTGGCAGGGCATCTCGACCGTCATCGCCTACAACAAGAAGGCCCTCGACGGCGTCGAGGTGAAGTCGGTCTCCGACCTGCTCGACAACCCCAGGCTCAAGGGCCGCGTCGGCTTCCTGTCGGAGATGCGCGACAGCATCGGCATGACCCTGCTCGACATGGGCAAGGACCCGGCCAACTTCACCGCGGACGACTACGACGCGGCCGTCGCCCGCATCCAGAAGGCCGTCGACAAGGGGCAGATCCGCCGCTTCACCGGCAACGACTACACCTCCGACCTGACCAGCGGCGACTTCGCCGCCTGCATCGCCTGGGCCGGCGACGTCGTCCAGCTGAAGGCGGACAGCCCGGACATCGACTTCCTGATCCCGGACAGCGGATACATGACGTCGACCGACAACCTGCTGATCCCCAACAAGGCCCGGCACAAGACGAACGCCGAGCGGCTCATCGACTTCTACTACGAGCCGAAGCCGGCCGCCGAACTCGCCGCGTACATCAACTACGTGTGCCCCGTCGACGGCGTGAAGGCCGAGCTGGAGAAGATCGACAAGGATGCGGCGAACAACCCGCTGATCATCCCCGACAAGGCCATGGCCGAGAAGTCCCACGCCTTCCGCTCGCTGAGCTCGAAGGAAGAGACCGAGTTCGAAGAGAAGTTCGCGAAGCTGACTGGGGCGTGACCACCGTGACGACGAACAGGACGAACGACAACGACCACGGCGGCGACGTCCGCCTCTCGGGCATCAGCAAGACCTACGGCTCCTTCACCGCCGTACACCCACTGGACCTGACCGTCCCGCAGGGCTCCTTCTTCGCCCTGCTCGGCGCCTCCGGCTGCGGCAAGACGACCACCCTGCGCATGATCGCGGGACTCGAGGAGCCCACGACGGGCACCGTCCACCTCGGCGACCAGGAGGTGACCCACCTGCCGCCCTACAAGCGGCCGGTGAACACGGTCTTCCAGTCCTATGCCCTCTTCCCGCACCTCGACATCTTCGAGAACGTCGCCTTCGGCCTGCGCCGGCGCGGCATCAAGTCGGTGAAGAAGCAAGTCGAGGAGATGCTCGACCTCGTTCAGCTGGGCGAGCAGGCGCGCAAGAAGCCGCACCAGCTCTCCGGCGGACAGCAGCAGCGTGTCGCCGTGGCCCGCGCGCTGATCAACCACCCCAAGGTGCTCCTCCTCGACGAGCCCCTCGGCGCCCTCGACCTGAAGCTGCGCCGCCAGATGCAGCTGGAGCTCAAGCGCATCCAGACCGAGGTCGGCATCACCTTCGTCCACGTCACGCACGACCAGGAGGAGGCCATGACCATGGCCGACACGGTCGCCGTGATGAACGCGGGCCGCGTCGAACAGCTCGGCTCGCCCGCCGACCTCTACGAGAACCCGCAGACCACCTTCGTCGCCAACTTCCTCGGCACGTCCAACCTGATCGAGGCCGAGGTCGACTCCAAGAGCGGCGACGAGATCGTGCTGAAGGCGGGCGGCGGCAAGCTGGTCCTCCCCGAGGCGCGGTGCGGCGCGCCCACCACGACCGGCGGCAAGGTGCTGGTCGGCGTCCGCCCGGAGAAGATCTCCCTCACCCACGCCGCCGACGCGGGCGAGATACCGGAGGGCCGCAACCGCATCACCGGGAAGATCGCCGACTCCAGCTTCATCGGCGTCTCCACGCAGTACGTCATCGACAGCCCCGTCTGCCCCGAGTTCGAGGTCTACGCCCAGAACATCGACCGCGACTCCCGGCTCGTGCCCGGCGCCGACGTCGTCCTGCACTGGAACCCGGCGCACACCTTCGGGCTGGACGCGGCTCAGGACATCGAGGCCGGAGTGGAAGAGGCTGCCTGATGACGACGCTCACCGAGGCGCCGCCGCCTCTCAGCCCGACCGCCCCCGAGGAGAAGCCACCACGCAGACCCGGCCGGCTGGTCCCGTACTGGCTGCTCCTGCCCGGCATCCTCTGGCTGCTGGTCTTCTTCGCGCTGCCGATGATCTACCAGGCCTCCACGTCCGTGCAGACGGGCTCCCTGGAGGAGGGCTACCAGGTCACCTGGCACTTCGCGACCTACTGGGACGCGCTGAGCGAGTACTGGCCGCAGTTCCTGCGCTCGGTCGCCTACGCCGCCGCGGCGACGGTGCTGTGTCTGCTGCTCGGCTACCCGCTCGCGTATCTCATCGCCTTCCGCGCGGGCCGCTGGCGCAACCTGATCATGATCCTGGTGATCGCGCCCTTCTTCACCAGCTTCCTGATCCGCACCCTCGCCTGGAAGACGATCCTCGCGGACGGCGGCCCGGTCGTCGGCGCCCTCAACACGCTGCACGTCCTGGACATCACCAGCTGGCTCGGCTGGACCTCCGGCGACCGCGTGCTGGCCACGCCGCTCGCGGTCGTGTGCGGTCTGACGTACAACTTCCTGCCATTCATGATCCTGCCGCTCTACTCCTCGCTCGAGCGCATCGACGGACGCCTCCACGAGGCAGCGGGCGACCTGTACGCGCGGCCCTGGACCACCTTCCGCAAGGTCACCTTCCCGCTGTCGATGCCGGGCGTGGTCTCCGGCACCCTGCTGACCTTCATCCCGGCGGCCGGTGACTACGTCAACGCGGACCTGCTCGGCTCCACGGACACCCGCATGGTCGGAAACGTCATCCAGTCCCAATTCCTGCGGATTCTCGACTACCCGACGGCCGCGGCCCTTTCCTTCATCCTCATGGCCGCGATCCTCGTCATGGTCACGTTCTACATCCGCAAGTCCGGCACGGAGGATCTGGTTTAAATGAACACGCGACGGAGTCGCATATTCGGCACGAGCGTCAACTGGCTCAAGCGCAATCTCGTGGTGATCGCGGGACTGCTGACGCTCGCTTATCTCCTGCTGCCGAACGTGATCGTCACGGTGTTCTCCTTCAACAAACCGAAGGGGCGCTTCAACTACGAATGGCAGCAGTTCTCCACGGACGCCTGGAAGGACCCGTGCGGGGTCTCCGACCTGTGCGGCTCGCTGTCGGTCAGTCTGCAGATCGCGTTCTGGGCGACGCTCGGCGCGACCGCCCTCGGCACGATGATCGCCTTCGCGCTGGTCCGCTACCGCTTCCGCGCGCGGGGTGCCGTGAACTCGCTGATCTTCCTGCCGATGGCGATGCCCGAGGTCGTCATGGCGGCCTCGCTGCTCACCCTGTTCCTCAACATGGGTGCTCAGCTGGGATTCTGGACGATCCTCATCGCGCACATCATGTTCTGCCTCAGCTTCGTCGTCACGGCCGTCAAGGCGCGCGTGATGTCGATGGACCCGAGGCTGGAGCAGGCGGCACAGGACCTCTACGCCGGCCCGTTCCAGACCTTCATCAGGGTCACCCTGCCGATCGCTGCCCCGGGAATCGCGGCGGGCGCGCTGCTCGCCTTCGCGCTTTCCTTCGACGATTTCATCATCACCAATTTCAACGCGGGCTCGACCGTGACCTTCCCCATGTTCGTCTGGGGTTCGGCGCAGCGCGGAACACCGGTACAGATCAATGTCATCGGTACGGCCATGTTCCTCGTCGCCGTACTGTTCGTCCTGGCCTCGATGGTCATCGGAAATCGCCGCAACAAGCAAAAGGCATAGGCGGAAGAGACCTGTAGGGAGTTGAAATCATGGCCCCGAGTGCCATGAGCCGTTGGACCAGATCCCTTTCCGACGCCCAGCCCGTCCCGTACTGGCTGGACGACCCCGGCAAACCCCGCCCCGAGCCCGCTCTCACCGGCGCCGAGACCTGCGACCTGCTGGTCGTCGGCGGCGGCTACAGCGGACTGTGGACCGCGCTCATCGCCAAGGAGCGCGACCCCGGGCGGGATGTCGTCCTGCTGGAAGGCCGCGAGGTGGGCTGGGCCGCCTCCGGCCGCAACGGCGGATTCTGCGCCGCCTCCCTCACCCACGGCCTGCCCAACGGCCTGACCCGCTGGCCGGACGAGATCCACCAGCTCCAGGAGCTGGGCGCCCGCAACCTCGACGAGATCGAGAAGGCGGTCGCCCGGCACGACCTCGACTGCGACTTCGAGCGCACCGGCGAGATCGACGTGGCGACCGAGACGTACCAGGCCTGGGAACTGAGGGACTGGTACGAGGAGATGGAGCGCCGGGGCCTCGCCGACGGCGTGGAGTTCCTGGACGCCGCGGCGGTGCGGGAACAAGTCGACTCGCCGACCTTCCGGGCGGGCCTGTACGACCGCCGGGGCGTGGCCATGCTCAACCCCGCCAAGCTGGCGTGGGGCCTCAAGCGCGCCTGCCTCCGCCTCGGCGTCCGCGTCCACGAGCACACACCGGCGCTGACGTTGAAGCCGTACGGCGCCGGGATGGCCGTACGCACTCCGTACGGTCAGGTCCGCGCCCGCAAGGTCGCGCTCGGCACCAACATCTTCCCCAACCTGGTCAGGCGCGTGCGCGCGTACACCGTCCCGGTCTACGACTACGCGCTGATGACCGAGCCGCTGACCGCCGGCCGGCTGGCCTCGATCGGCTGGAAGAACAGACAGGGGCTCGGGGACAGCGCGAACCAGTTCCACTACTTCCGGCTGTCCGCGGACAACCGGATCCTCTGGGGCGGTTACGACGCCATCTATCCGTACGGCGGCCGGGTGCGCGCCGAGTACGACGACCGCCCGGAGACCTACGCCAAACTCGCCGGGCACTTCTTCACCTGCTTCCCGCAGCTGGAGGGCGTCCGCTTCACGCACGCGTGGGGCGGGGCGATCGACACCTGCTCCCGCTTCTCGGCGTTCTTCGGCACGGCCCATCACGGCAAGGTGGCGTACGCGGCGGGCTACACCGGCCTGGGTGTCGGCGCGACCCGGTTCGGCGCCGAGGTGATGCTGGACCTGCTGGCGGGGGAGACCACGGAGCGGACCTCGCTCGGGATGGTCCGAAAGAAGCCGCTGCCCTTCCCGCCGGAGCCCTTCGCCTGGACCGGCATCGCCCTCACCAAGTGGTCGCTGGCGCGGGCGGACGCGCACGGGGGGCGACGCAATCTGTGGCTGCGAACGATGGACCGGCTGGGTCTGGGCTTCGACAGCTGAACAGCCGTATGTGATCTGGTTCACTCCAAAAAACCGCCAAATCCCGCGTAATGCCTGCCAGGAGGCCTCCCTCTCCCTCATGACGCGACCAGCGTCGACGAATGAAAGGGAGGTCTCCTCATGAGAGGGGCGAAGACGGCGGTGGAGTGGCTGGCATCCGTCGCGCCGGACCCCGAGGCCTGCCGCTGGGAATGGGAGCGCAACCCCCTGGGGGTCGCGCTGCTGCCGGCGGGCAAGGCCTGGGACGTACTGATCCTGCCGGGCGAGCTCGGCTATCCCACCCTCGACGTCCTCACCCGCTTCCTCGACCGACCGGGCCCGGTGCTCGTCGACTTCGGCGACGCCCGGATGGGCTTCTTCGTCCCGGCGGGCACCGCGGCCCGCTGGCTCGGCACGGGCATCCGTACGGCCGGCGCCGGCACCTGGATCGTGGTGCCGTACCCGGGACGCGCCACCGGCGGGGTCCGCTGGCTGGTCCCGCCGGACGGCTCCGGAACCCTCACCGACCCGGCACTCCTCGAACTGGCCATGCACGAGGCGGCGGCCGGGCTGGCGACGGAGGAGGACGATTAGGGCCCTTCTGATGGATCTCCGTGGGAGAAGGAGCGGCGTCCGGTGCGGCGAGTGGGGGCACCGCCCACGCCCTTGAGGCAGTGGGGGAGCGTGCCGGGCGTCGCGACGCCGCGGAGATCCATCAGAAGGGCCCTAGGCGCGGCGACCGATGATCGGCCGTCGCGCGAGGAGCAGCCACAGCGACACGAGCAGCACCCCACACAGACCCCAACTGGCCACGACATCCAGTGGCCAGTGGTAGCCGCGGCGGACCAGGCCGTAGGACGCGCCGAGGACGAGGGCGGCGCAGAGGACGACGCACGCGCGACGGGCCGTGGCCGAGTGCAGCCAGGGCAGGAGCAGCAGGGCCGCGGCACCGTAGGCGAGGGCGGCCGTGGCGGTGTGGCCGGAGGGGTAGTAGCCGGTGCCCGGCGGCCCGGCCGGGGTGCCCGGGCGGTCGATGAGTTCCTTGAGGGGGACGATCAGCGCCGGGACCAGGGCCATGAGCAGGGCCGCCGCGGTGGGCGGGAGCCACCAGCGGTCTGTGCCGATGCCGCGGGCCCGCCGGGCGACGTACACCAGGGCGACGAGGAGGACCGGGACCGCGACCTGGACATTGCCCAGGTCGGCGAGGAGTTCCGAGAAGCGGTCCGGGTGGATCAGCGCGCGGCTGACGCGCTCGTCCGCGCGCAGCAGCGGGCCGTCGGTGACCACCTGCCAGGTGATCAGCGCGAAAAGGAGGGCCGGAAGGCCGAGAAGGAGGAAGGAGGCCGGCCGCCCCGGAACAGGGGGGGTGGTTCCGGGGCGGCCGATCGGATCGGATGGTCGCGCGCCCCGGGGGGTTTGGGGCGGGCGACTGTCCGATCGGTGAGGAGATCCAGAGCCGGAGGCTCCGGTTGTGTGCGCGAGGGCACGACCAGGTCGAAGCTGGGGAGGCCCCGGCCTGATGTCGCCCACAGTCCCCTGTGGGCGGGGTGTATCTCTCATCTGGGTAGAACCTACGACAGGGGTGGGGCGGAGGACAGGCGGAATCGTGTCCTGCCATCCACCTCGCACACCTTCTTCACACGGTCTACCGCTGGCGGAATCAAGTGTGCGGACCGTCGGTCAGATGCGCGCGAACGCCTGCTCGATGATGTCGAGGCCCTCGTTCAGCAGGTCCTCGCCGATCACCAGCGGAGGCAGGAAACGCAGCACGTTGCCGTACGTGCCGCAGGTCAGGACCAACAGGCCCTCCTGGTGGCAGGCCTTGGCGAGGGCGGCGGTGGCCTCCGGGTTCGGCTCCTTGGTGGCGCGGTCCTTGACCAGTTCGATGGCGATCATCGCGCCACGGCCGCGGACGTCGCCGATGAGGTCGAACTTCTCCGCCATAGCCCGCAGGCGGGCCTTCATGACCGTCTCGATGTGCTTGGCCCTGGCGTTGAGGTCGAGCTCCTTCATCGTCTCGATCGCGCCGAGCGCGCCGGCGCAGGCGACCGGGTTGCCGCCGTAGGTGCCGCCCAGGCCGCCCGCGTGCGCGGCGTCCATGATCTCGGCGCGGCCGGTGACGGCGGCGAGCGGCAGGCCGCCGGCGATGCCCTTGGCCGTGGTGATCAGGTCGGGGACGATGCCCTCGTCCTCGCAGGCGAACCACTGGCCGGTGCGGCAGAAGCCGGACTGGATCTCGTCGGCGACGAAGACCATGCCGTGCTCCGAGGCGAACCGGCTGATCGCGGGCAGGAAACCCTTGGCCGGCTCGATGAAGCCGCCCTCGCCGAGCACCGGCTCGATGATGACCGCGGCGACGTTCTCCGGGCCGACCTGCTTGGTGATCTGGTCGATGGCCTGCGCGGCGGCCTCCGGGCCCGCGTTCTCCGGGCCGGTCGGCCAGCGGTAGCCGTAGGCGACCGGGACGCGGTAGACCTCGGGGGCGAAGGGGCCGAAGCCATGCTTGTACGGCATGTTCTTCGCGGTCAGCGCCATGGTGAGGTTCGTCCGGCCGTGGTAGCCGTGGTCGAAGACGACGACCGCCTGGCGCCTGGTGTACGAGCGGGCGATCTTGACGGCGTTCTCGACGGCCTCGGCACCGCTGTTGAACAGGGCCGACTTCTTGGCGTGGTCACCCGGCGTCAGCTCCGCGAGGGCCTCGGCGACCTCGACGTACCCCTCGTACGGCGTGACCATGAAACAGGTGTGGGTGAAGTCGGCGAGCTGCGCGGAGGCCCGGCGTACGACGGCCTCGGCACAGGCGCCGACGGACGTGACCGCGATGCCGGAGCCGAAGTCGATGAGGCGGTTGCCGTCGACGTCCTCGATGATCCCGCCGCCCGCCCGCGCGGTGAACACGGGCAGCACGGAGCCCACACCCTGCGCGACCGCGGCGACGCGGCGGGCCTGCAGCTGAAGCGACTTCGGGCCGGGGATGGCGGTGACGACGCGGCGCTCCTGCGGAAGTGCGGTCATGGGGGGCTCCTGGGGTTTTGCTGACACTTGCCTTCTTTTCTCGCAGGCTAGGGCGGGGACCGGGGGGTGGGCATGCTCCATGTGGGCGTTCTCGGCAGCGCGGCTTGTCCGTCTTGGACAGGGAGAGTCCGTGCGAGCCCGGCCGCGTAAGCGGTGAACTCCCTTGGCTGGGGCGTTAGATTGACTCGCTGATGGTGGACGGAACGGCTGGTCAGGGAGCAGAGGCGATGGACAGCGACGGGACCCAGGACGCGCGGGGTACGCATGCGAACCCTGTGCCACGTCCGGCGGGACCGCCGGAGGCGCCGGCGATGCCGCCGCGGCCCCCCGCGGCACCGGGCGTGCCGCCGAGGCCGGACGGCTCGGCGTTCCTCGCCTGGCTGCGCGCGCCCCGGCCGGAGGCGGCACCCGGCGTGTGGCGGTTCGGGTACAAGCCCCGGCCGGCGGAGCAGCCCGAGGAGATCCCGGCGCGGCAGCTGCTCGGCGGCGCGGTGATCGCCTTCCTCGTGGGCTGGCTGATCTGGTCGCTGCTGTGGAACGGCTACCTCGGCGGCTGGTGGGTGCTGCCCCTGGAGCTCTTCACCCCCGACTCCTGGCGGCACAGCAACGACCGCGTCGGCAACGCGATCCTCTGGTACACCTACTACACCCTGATCGCCCTCGCGATCATGCTCGGCGTCGGCCGCCTCGGCCGCTGGGGCGAGGTCTGGCGGCGCTACGGACCGCCCGCCTGGCGCCGCGCCGTACCGACGCCCGAACGGCCGCCCGCCCCCGAGCAGGACCCCGCCGAGTGGCCCCAGCTGCGCGCCGCCGGGGCCGTCGACGCCGCCGAGCGGCTCGCCGCCGAGGCGCGTGCCGGGCTGATGCGGGACGTCGACCACGCCCGGATCGCCCGCGCCTGGCAGGGCGTGCGCAGCGGCCGGCACAGCCTCGCCACCTTCACCGGCGCGGTGCTCGGCGAGGGCGCCGCCGCCTGCCTGCACCCCTCCGGCGAGCGCGACCTACCTGCCCGGCTCGCCCGGCACGACCTCGTCACCGGCCAGGTCCGGCTCGGCACCACGGCCGACGACGCCCGCAACCCGTACGCCTACCGCGGCACCGGCCTCGGCCTCGGTCCCGATCTGCTCGGCACCTCTCTCCTCGCCGTCGGACCGGCCGGCTCCGGCAAGACCGGCACCGTCGTCCAGCCGCTCGCCGAGTCGCTGTGCCTGCACGCGCTCGCCGGGCGGGCCGCCGTCGTCGTGGTCGGCGCGGCGGGCGCGGGGCTCGGCCCGGCCGACGCCTACGACGTCGTCGTACGGATCGGGAATCCCGAATCCGTGTACGACCTCGACCTGTACGGCGGCACGACGGACCCGGACGAGGCGGCGGCCGTGCTCGCCGAAGCCCTCGTGGGCGACCTCGCCGAACCCCATCAGGGCGGGGACACCCGCCGGTCCACCACCGTCCTCGCCCAGCTCCTCGGGCCGTTCCGGGCGGTCCACGGCCGCTTCCCGTCCGTACCGGAGCTGCGGCAGCTGCTCGACGGCGCGCCCGCGCCGCTGGCCGCGCTGCGCAAGGGGCTTCAGGACGCCGGACAGGAGTCGCTGCTGCGCGAACTGGACGCCCGGGAACGGCAGCTGGGGCATCCGGGGGACGTGAGCGGTGTGCTCGCGGACCGCGTGGCGCTGCTCGACCGGCCGGCCTTCGCGGGCTTCTTCGACACGGCCGGACAGTCGCGGCCGTTCTCGCTGAAGGCGCTGGACCACCCGGTGCGGGTGCGCATCGACCTGCCCCAGCGCGGACACGCCGACGCCTCGCGGATGCTGGCGCGGCTGGTGCTCGCCCAGTTCACGGCGAGCGTCGCGGTACGGGAGGACCGGTCGCTGTTCGCCTGCCTGGTCCTCGACGACGCCACGGGCGTGGTGACTCCCGAGGCCGTCCGGGGCATCCAGCGGCTGCGGTCGGGCAACGCGGGCGTGGTGCTGACCCTGCGCACCCTGGACGACGTACCGAGGCCGCTGCGCGGGCCGCTGCTCGGCGCCACCGGATGCCGGATGGCGCTGTCCGGGCTCACGCCGTGGGACGGGCAGGACTTCGCCGAGGTGTGGGGCAAGGAGTGGATCGAGGCGCGTGACGTCACCGACCGGCAGATCATCGCGGAGACCCCGGCCGGCAAGGTGCTGCACGCGGTGCGGCGGGTGATCACCGGGAAGGCGCCGACCGCTCGGGCCGTGACCGTCCGCCAGGTCGAGCGGGAGCGGTGGTCGGCGTCCGAGCTGGCGCACGGGGTGCCGCCGGGGCACGCGGTGCTGTCGCTGACGAATGTGAAGGGGGAGCACGCGCCGCCGCTGCTGGTGGATCTGCGTCACTGAGCAGACCATGGGGACTTGGGGCGCGCCCGGACCGTACGGTGAGGCAGAATCACCATAGGTCGTTCATACGTGACGGCCAAAAGCTCACAAAGATCACGACGGTCACACATAACCTGAAGGCCTCATGTCCCCGACGCTCGCCTCGCTCGTCCACCACTCCGCGCTCAAGCTGACCGTACGCGCGGGCGAGGACCGACTGGACGTGCCCGTCCGCTGGGCGCACGCCAGTGAGCTCGCCGACCCCGTCCCCTACATGGAGGGCGGGGAGCTGCTCCTGATCACCGCGCTGAAGCTGGACGCGGAGGACCCGGAAGCGATGGCCCGCTATGTGAAGCGGCTGGTCGGAGCGGGGGTCGCGGGGCTCGGCTTCGGCGTCGGGGTCAACTACGAGCAGATCCCCGCCGCGCTCGTCGACGCGGCCGAGCAGGAGGGGCTGCCGCTGCTGGAGGTGCCGCGCCGCACGCCCTTCCTCGCCATCAGCAAGGCCGTGTCGGCGGCCATCGCGGCCGACCAGTACCGGGCGGTGACGGCGGGCTTCGCCGCCCAGCGCGAGCTGACCAAGCAGGCGCTGACGGACGGGCCGGAGGGGCTGCTCGCCGAGCTCGCGTCGCAGGTGGACGGATGGGCGGCGCTGTACGACGCGTCCGGCGCCGTCGTCGCGACCGCGCCGGAGTGGGCGGGGCGGCGGGCCGCCCGGCTCACGGTGGATGTGGAACGGCTGTGGGAGCGGCCCGCGCCCGCCTCGTCGGTGGTGGGCGGGCCGGACCACGAGGACCGGGTCGAGCTGCACTCGCTGGGCACGGGGCGACGCCCCCGGGCGGCGCTCGCGGTGGGGACGGCCGCGGCTCTCGGTACGGCCGAGCGGTACGCCCTCCACTCGGCCATCGCGCTGCTGACGCTCACGACGGAACGCTCACGGTCCCTGCACGCGGCCGAACAGCGGATCGGGGTGGCGGTGCTGCGCATGCTGCTCGCGGGCGAGCCGGACCATGCGCGTGCGGTCGCAGGAGACCTGTACGGGGAGCTGTTGGACGCCCCGTTCCGGATGATCGTCGCCGAGTCGGCCTCCTCCACGTCGGCCGCGCGCGTACGGGCCGACGGCCGCGCGCACGGACCGCTCACCAAGCCGACGGCCGCCGCGCTCGCCGCCGCCGACACAGGCGGTGATCCGCTGGGCGCGCTCGTCGAGGTCGTGGAGTCGGCGGCGGCGCGGTCCGGGGAGGCCGTGCTGGTCGTGCCCGAGGGGGAGGGCGAAGGGGAGCGGTTGGTGGTGCTGGCCGCGGACGGAGGTGCCGTGGTGGCCGCGTGCGGGGAGTACGCGGCGGCGGTGGAGGCGGCGCGGGCGGGCATACGGGATCAGACGGCGGCCGGCGACGAGGACGAACTGGTCGTGGGGCTGTCGGCACCGGCCGGCCCGATCGCGGCCGCCGCCGCGTACAAGCAGGCCGAGCAGGCCTTGTCGGTGGCGCGGCGGCGGGGACGGGTGTGCGTCGAGCACGAGCAGATGGCGGCCGGGTCGGTGCTGCCGTTGCTCGCCGACGACGCGGTGAAGGCCTTCGCGGACGGGTTGCTACGGGCGCTGCACGAGCACGACGCGACCGGGCGGGGGAATCTGGTGGCCTCGGTGCGGGCGTGGTTGTCGCGGCACGGGCAGTGGGACGCGGCGGCGGCGGACCTCGGGGTTCACCGGCATACGCTGCGGTACCGGATGCGGCGGGTGGAGGAGATCCTGGGGCGGTCGCTGGACGATCCGGATGTGCGGATGGAGTTGTGGCTGGCGTTGAAGGCGACGTCGGCGGAGTAGGCACCCGGGGTGGGTGGGGCGCGGCCTTGGGGCTCCGCCCCAGCCATCTTTGTGGACGACTCCTTACGGCGGTGACAAGCCTGCGTGTCTGTGAAACGTCGCGGTGATCTGCGGCGGCGTCACCGTCGGAATCCGCCCTAGCGTCCACTCCGCAGCCTTGATGATCGAACGCGTCACAGTTCCCCCCTGCTCCGTCGGTTTGCTTCCGTCAGTTGCGCGCGCAGCCGGATAGCGGCATCGACGCAGCGCGGGAAGGCGGGAATGTCTGGCGCACCTCCGGCACCTCTGCCGGTTTCACCGTGCGCTGCGCGCGCACCTCAGTGCGGACGCCGGTAACCGGGCCTCCCAGTCGCGAGGCGGGAACCACTTGGTGCGTCCCTGCGACTGGGGCGCCTCAACGGGCGGGGCGTGCCGCTCCCTGCGGGTCCTGCAAGAAATGATCTGGCCGAAAGCGGTAAAGGACCGAATCAAGACCGGCGGCGACCGGGAGATTATCCGCTCCTATCCATACCGGTCGGCCTGCCCTTCCACGGTGTGGGGTGAATTGGTCGGGAATGTCACGGAAGAACTTTTCTTCGCTGGATACACGAACTACTTTCTGTGGCTCGACCAGCCTGCGTTCGTTGAGACCCTGCGAAAGAAACTCGAAAGCGGGTGCCGGGTTCGACAACGAAGCGTTGGTCACTCCGCACCTTGCCCGCCTGGTGGGCCATGATTCGCCACTCCTGCACCTGCGAAAGCACGGTAGCGGCGGGATGTTCGACCGGTTCGCAGAGCATGCCGAAGAACTGTGGACTCGTGGCGTACAGGTAGACCGCATGACTGCAACGTCTTAGGACTCCTAACAAAAGTGGTGGACTTGACCTGGTCAGAGGTCGGTGTCGCGCACGAGGCCGCCGGGTGTCGGGACGCAGTCAGCCGCGTAATCGCACGCGATAAACCCGGCGACGTCGGCGATCATCCCCGGGATACTGGTCGCCCATGGATGAGGTCAAAGTCGTTGTCGCCCATTCCGAGCGCGCGACCCTGCGCGTCGGCGACGTGTTCCTGAAGGTGGACGCCGATCAGGCGCGCATCGACGTCGAGGTCGAGGCGATGTCCCTCGCGCCGGTCCCGACCCCGGAGGTCCTGTGGCGCAAGCCGCCCGTGCTCGCGGTCGCCGCACTCCCGGGGACGACGCTTGGGCGCCTCGGCGGGCCGTCGACCGGGTCGTCGGCGGCGTGGGCCGCGGCGGGCGCCGC
The DNA here is from genome assembly GCF_040295365.1 of Streptomyces sp. NPDC002838. Lineage (NCBI taxonomy): Bacteria > Bacillati > Actinomycetota > Actinomycetes > Kitasatosporales > Streptomycetaceae > Streptomyces > Streptomyces sp. NPDC002838. Next base: position 219,909 of record NZ_JBEOVF010000005.1, read on the forward strand.
CATCCGGAAGCTGCACGACGCGCCGCTGCCGCCCCGGCCCGGCCGGGCCGGCCGGAGCATCGTCGCGCTGGCGGCGGAACTCGACGACGAGTGCGAGTTGCTCGTGACGAACGGCCTCCTGCCCGCTGACCTGGTCACCCACAACCGCCAGGTCGCCGAGGCCGCGCTCCGGCCGTGGACTCCGGCGTTCACGCACGGCGACCTGCAGATCGCGCACGTCTTCGTCGACGGCGACGAGGTCACGGGCATCATCGACTGGTCCGAGGCGGGCCAGGGTGATGCCCTGTACGACCTCGCCACCTTCACGCTCGGACACGAGGAGCACCTCGACGACGTCGTCGCCGGCTATGGCACCGACATCGACCTCGACGTGATCCACGCGTGGTGGTCGTTGCGAAGCCTGCTGGCAGTTCGCTGGCTGATCGAGCACGGCTTCGACCCGTTCGCGCCGGGCTGTGAGGTCGACGTGCTGAGATCCCGGATGTGAGGCTGCGCGGGCCCGACTGCTACGAATGTGTTCTGACGCATCGAGCAGACCATCCCCTGAGGCGCATCGCCTGCCCTTACTCTCGACAAAGTGCGGTGCGCAGTCGTCGCCAGCAGATGACGGCGCAGCCGAGGGTGACGAACGCGTGGTGGATGTCGTCGCGGATCTCCCAGCGGATGCACAGGCGGCGGAATCCGTGCAGCAGCGCGATCGCTCCTTCCACGACCCAGCGGTACACGCCCAGGCCGGAGCCGTGCCCGGTGCCGCGCCGGGCGAGGTGCGGGGTGATCTGGAAGCCGACCTTGTCCCGGTAGACCTCGTGGTCATAGCCGCGGTCGGCGTACAGATACCTGAGGCGGCGCAGTGGCTGGCCGCGCTTGCCGCGGATCGGCGGGACGGCCTGGATCAGCGGGATCAGTTGGGTGACGTCGTTGCGGTTGCCGCCGGTGGTGATTGCCGCGAGCGGGATGCCGTGCGCCTCGACGATCAGGTGGTGCTTGCTGTGGGCGGAGCCCCGCGGGGGTCCAGAGGGCGGAGCCCCCTGGCGGGGTCGAAGGGGCGGAGCCCCTGGGGATGGGACGGGGGCGAAAACCCTGAGCCGCGCCCCCACCCACCCCGCCATTCCGGCGCACCCCCCACCCCCACCACTACACCCCGGACAAACGACCCCCCACCCCCCGCCCCCTACCGTGGACCCGACACCACACCACGCACGCACACCCTCACCACGGAAGGGCCGGAACTTCACGATGACTTCCACCCACGCCTTCTGGCTCGCCGGCCGCCAGGCCACCGGCGAGGACACCTTCAACGTCACCTCCCCGTGGGACGGCCGACTGGTCGGCAAGGTCAGTGTCCCCACGGACGCCCAGGTCGAAGAGGCCATCGCCACCGCGTACGCCGTCCGCGAGGACTTCGCCGCCACGCCGGCCCATGTGCGCGCCGCCGCTCTGGACCACGTCAGCAAGCGGCTCGCCGAGCGCACCGAGGAGATCGCCCGGCTCATCTCCGCCGAGAACGGCAAGCCGATCAAGTGGGCCCGAGGGGAAGTCGGCCGCGCCGTCTCCGTGTTCCGGTTCGCCGCCGAGGAAGCCCGGCGCTTCAACGGCGGCGAGGCCCAGCGCCTCGACACCGACCCCGGCGGTCAGGGCCGACTCGCCCTCACCCGCCGCTTCCCGAAGGGCGTCGTCCTCGGTATCGCGCCCTTCAACTTCCCGCTCAACCTGTGCGCCCACAAGATCGCCCCGGCGATAGCGGCCGGTGCGCCGATCATCCTCAAGCCCGCGCCCGCCACTCCGCTCTCCGGCCTCGTCATCGGCGAGCTCCTCGCCGAGACCGAGCTCCCCGCCGGGTCGTGGAGCATCCTCCCCGTGTCCAACGACCGGATGCCCGCGCTCGTACAGGACCCCCGTCTGCCCGTCATCTCCTTCACCGGTTCCGAGAAGGTCGGTTACGCGATCATGGACTCGGTGCCGCGCAAGCACTGCACCCTGGAGCTGGGCGGCAACGGCGCGGCCGTCGTGCTCGGCGACTACGCCTCCGACGCCGACCTCGACTGGGCCGCCACCCGCATCGCCACCTTCTCCAACTACCAGGGCGGCCAGTCCTGCATCTCCGTGCAGCGGGTCATCGCCGACGCCTCCGTCCACGACCGCCTGCTGCCCCGCGTCGTCGCCGCCGTCGAGGCCCAGGTCACCGGCGACCCGAGCGACGACAAGACCCTCGTCGGGCCGCTGGTCAGCGAGGACGCCGCCAAGCGCGTCGAGGTGTGGGTGCGGGAAGCCGTCGAGGCGGGGGCGAACCTCCTCACCGGCGGCAAGCGCGACGGCGCCTCGTACGCGCCGACCGTCCTCACCGACGTACCGGCGGACACCAACATCTCCTGCGAGGAGGTCTTCGGGCCCGTCCTGACCGTGCAGAAGGTCGACGGGGAGGCCGCCGCCTTCGCCGCCGTCAACGACTCCAAGTACGGCCTCCAGGCAGGGGTGTTCACCCATGACCTGCAGGCCGCCTTCCGTGCCCACCGCGTGCTCGAGGTCGGCGGTGTCGTCATCGGCGACGTGCCCTCCTACCGCGCCGACCAGATGCCGTACGGCGGCGTCAAGCAGTCCGGCGTGGGCCGCGAGGGCGTGAAGTTCGCGATGGAGGACTACACGTACGAGAGGGTTCTCGTGCTGACCGGGCTCACCCTCTAGCTAATGGGAACCATTTTCAGATAGGCTCCCCGAAGGGGCCCGGCACCGATGCCTTCCGGTGCCGGGCCCCTTCTTGTGTGTCGGCCTGGTCCGGACCCTCAACCGGAGAAGCCGACATGCGCCAGCCGCAGCGGGCCGCGCAGCTTCAGATGCACGTCGTGCAGGCCCTCGGCGACGATTCCGGCGCCGAGCGTGGCGTAGTCGTAGGGGCCGGAGTCCGACCCGTCGGCCGTCAGAGTGGCGAGTACCGGACCGCCGTCCAGCGAGATCTCGACCGCGCCCTCGCCCGCCACCGCGGCCGTCACCTCCGTGACACCGCCGCCGAAGTCGCAGGACCGGTACAGCAGTTCACCGGTCCGGCCCTCCGCCGCCGTCACCGCGTCGCCCGAGGTCTTCGTACGGTCCACGATGTCGATGCCGCTCTGCTCGTCGAAGTCCGCCGCGTCCAGGCCGCGTTCGCGGACGGCGCGCGGGGCGGCGGGCTCGCCGTCGAGCAGCACGGTCGTACGGAGGCGGATGTCCTCGCTGGAGGCGCCGGCCAGGACGTCGTACGGACCCGGCTCCAGGCGCCACCGGCCCTGGGCCACGTCCCAGAACTCGAAGACGGACAGGGGGAGTTCGAAGGTGAGCTCCGCCCGGCCGCCGGGGGCCAGGGTGATCCTGCGGTGCGCCGCCAGCTCGCGGCGCGGGCGCGGGACCGTCGGGTCCGCCGCGCGCGTGTAGAGCTGGGCGACCTCGTCGGCGGTGACGTCACCGGTGTTCGTGATCGTGAAGGAGACGTGCACCGCCTCGCCGTCGACCCGTGCGGTGAGATCGCCGTACGAGAACGAGGCGTACGACAGCCCGTGTCCGAACGGGAACAGTGGCGTGCCCTCGAAGTAGAGGTACGTCTGGCGGCCGCCGATCACGTCGTAGTCGAGGAGGCCGGGCAGGTCGGCGTCGTCGGCGTACCAGGTCTGCGGGAGGCGGCCCGCGGGGGAGACGTCGCCGGCCAGCACGCGGGCCAGGGCGGTGCCGGCCGCCTGGCCGCCGTGGGCCGTCCAGAGCGCCGCCGGGAGGTCGGCGGTGTCGACCGCGTACGGGTACGCCGAGACCAGCGCCAGCACGGTGTTCGGGTTCGCGGCGCGGGCGGCGCGCAGCAGCCGTTCCTGCTGGGCGGGCAGCCGCAGGGTTGTACGGTCCTCGGTCTCTCGGCCGTTGATGTGCGGGTCGTTCCCCGCGACCACCAGGACGACATCCGCCTCTGCCGTGACCCTGGTCACTGCGTCCTCGCCGCGTTCGGCGACGATGAGCTCGAACGTTTCCGGATTCTCGTCGGCAACCTTTACTCCGTCGGCGGTGACAGAGACGTGGCGACCCGTACCGACGTGCCTGAGGAGGTATCCGTTCTCGTGTGGTTCCAGGCGGAATGTCTCCTGGACGACCCAGCCTCCGGGCTGGTCGGCGGAGGCGCGGAGGTAGCCGTCCTCGGCGACCGAGAGGTAGCGGCCGTCGGGCGCGCGGAGTGTGAGGACGCCCTCACCCCAGTCGACGAGCGCGAGCTCCGTGCCGGCGGCGTCCGTGGTGAGCGGGGGAAGGTCCGTACGGCCCGCGAGGAGGGCCGGGTCCAGGGCGCCCTCGGCTCCGCGTGCCTCGTCGGCGGCGTCCTGGGCCTCGGGCACGTGGAGGAACGTGCCTGCGGAGGTCTTCAGCAGGACGCGGTCCACGCCCTCCGCGAACTCCACCCGCTCGGCGCCGAACCGCTCGTACAGGCCCTCCAGCGGGGTCGAGCGGTGGATGAGCGTGCCGCTGTACCAGTCGAGCTTGCACTCGTCGGCGAGCAGACCGACGACGGCGATGCGGGTGTCGAGGGCCAGCGGCAGTACGCCGTCGTTCTTGAGCAGCACGATCGCCTGCTCCGCGGCCTCCTGGGCGAGCGCCCGGTGCTCCGGGGTGTCGAAGTCCCGGGTGTCGGCGTACGGGTCGGCGTGCGGGTCGAACTCGCCGAGCCGGAAACGGACCGAGAGCTGGCGGCGTACGGCCGTGTCGATGTCGCCCTCGGTCAGCAGGCCCTGCTGGAGGGCTCCCTCGATACGTGCGACGATCTTGGAACTGTCCGTGCCGTGGTCGGTGAAGCTGTCGACGCCGGCGAGGAGCGCGGCCGCGGTGGCCTCCTCGTGAGTGTCGAAGTAGTGCTCGAAGTCGACCAGGTTGGAGGGCGCGCCGGCGTCCGAGCAGACCAGCAGGTCCTCATCGGTCCAGGCACGCAGGTGCTCGCGCAGGTAGGGCGAGACATGGTTCGGGCGGCCGTTGACCAGGTTGTACGCCGGCATCACCCCGGCCGTCGCGCCCGCCTCGACCGTCTCGCGGAAGGCGCGCAGGTCGTACTCGTGCAGCACGCGCGGGCGGACCGAACTCGACGCGGTGGCCCGGTCCGTCTCGTTGTTGTGCGCGAGCCAGTGCTTGAGGACGGGCGCCGTGCGCCAGTACGTGGGGTGGTCGCCGCGCAGACCGTGCGTGTAGGCGGTGGCGATCGCCGAGGTGAGCTTCGGGTCCTCCGAGTAGCCCTCCTCGTTGCGGCCCCACAGGGGGTGGCGGAGGAGGTTGACGGTCGGGGACCAGACGTTGAGGCCGACGCGCTCGTCGCGGGCGCGCATCGCCCGGGTCTCCTTGGACACCGCCTCGCCGACCCGCCGTACGAGATCCGTGTTCCAGGTCGCGCCGAGGCCCACCGCCTGCGGGAACACCGTCGCCGGGCCCATCCACGCCACTCCGTGCAGGGCCTCCTGGCCGGTGCGGAAGGCGGCGATGCCGAGGCGCTCGACGGCGGGCGCGAACTGGTGCAGGAACCCGACCTTCTCGTCGAGGGTCAGCCGCGACAGCAGATCGTCGATGCGCTTCGCGAACGGCAGGCGCGGATCGCGGAAAGGCGGCGTGGGCGGCGTTTGTGCGGACACGTGGGGTTCCCCTTGAGATGGAGCGGCGACGCGCTTTCGAAGCGCTTCGATGCTCATTCGATCCGGGGGCGGGTGTCAAGACACCCCCGGGCAACAAGTGTGACTCCCCTCCGACATTTCAAGTCGCGTAAGAGTCCGGTCCAGACCTCCACACCTCGGAGGAATCTTGGAAGCGACTCTTGTGCACCCCTGGGTGTTCACTTAACCTCGCAGCAACATCGAAGCGCTTCGACTACTTCGACTACGAGGACTGCCCGCCAGGAGGCGCGCGATCCTCCGAGGGTCCGAAGACCGCTTCAGCTCAGCCAGTTCCACTCAAGACACCGCAGCCGACGGCCCCACCGCCGGGTGTCCTGGTGCGCCATGAAGGGTTGACGCAATGACGCCGAACGCCGCTTCCGCCTCCTCCGGGCCCAGCCGGAGAAGCTTCCTCGCCTCCACGGCGGTCGCCACCGCAGCGGTGGCCGGTGGGATGCCGCTACTCTCCGCCTGTGGCGGTTCGGACAGTGGGGGGCGCGAGGGGACCACGTCGGGCAAGGCCGCGGACAAGCTGCTCCCGACGTTCGTCGCCAGCGCGGTGGCCAAGCCGGACCTTCCGTCGAAGAACGGTTCGGCGGACGGATACACCGGCAAGGTCGACATCGCGGCGCTCGCCACGTCGGTCCCGGACAAGCTCGGGACCGGCGCCCCCTTCAAGATCATGTCCCCGTTCTGGGGCTCCCCGCCGAAGCCCGGCTGCGCCTACTACAAGGCGCTCGACGCCGCGGTGGGCACCAAGGTCACCTGGCAGAACCAGGACGGCAACACCTACGGCGAGAAGCTCGGCGCCGTCCTCGCCTCCAGCTCCATACCCGACATGGTGGTCGTGCCGGGCTGGGAACTCGTCGGCAAGATCTCCAACGCGGTCACCGCGAAGTTCATGGACCTCGGCCCGTACCTGGCGGGCGACAAGGTCAAGAAGTACCCGAACCTGGCCGCGATCCCCTCCGACGCCTGGCGCATGGGCATCTTCGGCGGTGCGCTGCGCGGCATCCCCATGCCCGCCGCTTCCGCGTCCTACATCGTGCCCTACTACCGCAAGGACATCTTCGACAAGAAGGGCTACTCCGTACCCAAGTCGCCCGACGAGTTCCTCAGCTGGGCCAAGGAGGCCACCAGCGCCAAGGCCAAGGTGTACGCCTGTAGCGACATGTCCTGGACCGCGTGGAACATCTTCGGCGTCCGCGGCTCGGGGACGATCGGCTGGGACATCGGGGACGACGGCAAGCTGACGTACCGCATCGAACAGCCCGAGTACCTCGAGGCACTGGAGTGGGTCCGCAAGCTGTTCGACGCGGGTGTGGTCCATCCCGACGACAAGGCGCGCTCGGGCGACCAGGGTCAGCGGTTCACCGCCGGGCAGGTTCTGGTCTTCAACAACGACATGTCCACCTGGTACGGGAAGACCGCGGAGCAGGCCCAGTCCAACCCGGACTTCGAGATCGACGGCATGGACATCTTCGGCGCCGACGGCGGTGACCCGAAGCTGTACAACACCCAGCCCGCCGGCATCTGGTCGATGATCCGCAAGGGCGCCTCGAAGACCACCATCGAGAACGCGCTGGCCGCCGCCAACTTCGCGGCCGCGCCCTACGGCACCAAGGAGCGGATGCTCGTCGACTACGGCGTCGAGGGCACCCACTACACGGTCAAGGACGGCGTCCCGGCCAAGAACGACCTGGGCAACTCCGAGGTGATCAACGCCTGGGTGATGCTGGCCGCACCGGCCGCCTACTACGCCCACCCCGACTTCCCCGAGGTCGCCCGCAAGCAGGTCGAGTGGCAGCAGCGGATGGGTGCCTTCGCGAAGAAGACGTCCACGTACGGCATGAACATCGTCGAGCCGACCCGCTACGCGAACCTCAACAGCCAGTTCGAGCAGCTGGAGATCGACTACGTACGCGGCAATCGGAAGCTGTCCGACGTGCAGGCCGCCATCTCCACCTGGAAGTCCTCCGGCGGCGACAAGCTGCGCGACTGGTACAAGCAGCTCATCGACAAGAACGGCAGCGGCAACTGATGTCCATCACGGCCGGGAGCAGGCCCGACGGGACCCGTCCCCCCGCGGCCGTCGAGGAACCGACGGCCGCGGTCGCCGCGGCCGCGGTGAAGGAGCGGGTGCCGCGCAAGGCGGGCAAGGCGGGCAAGGTCCCCTGGCGGATCCGCCTGCGCCGCGACCGCGCGCTCATCCTGATGACGCTGCCCGTCATCGTGCTGCTCCTGATCTTCAACTACGTCCCGTTGCTCGGCAACGTCATCGCCTTCCAGAACTACGACCCGTACGTCTCCAGCAACGGCGTCACGGCGATCTTCCATAGTCCTTGGGTCGGTGTCGAGCAGTTCTCGCGGATGGTCGACGACCCGCTGTTCTGGGACGCCGCGAAGAACACCATCGTCCTGTTCGTGCTCCAGCTGGTGCTGTTCTTCCCGATCCCCATCGCTCTCGCGCTGCTCATCAACAGCGTGATCCGGCCCCGGGTCCGGGCCGTGGCGCAGGCGATCATGTATCTGCCGCACTTCTTCTCGTGGGTCCTCGTGGTCACCGTCTTCCAGCAGATCTTCGGCGGCGCGGGCATCATCGCGCAGACTCTCCAGGATCACGGGTGGAGCGGCTTCGACCTGATGACCAACGCGGACCTGTTCAAGTACCTGGTCACCGCACAGGCCGTGTGGAAGGACGCCGGCTGGGGGATCATCGTCTTCCTCGCCGCGCTGGCCGCCGTCAGCACCGACCTGTACGAGGCCGCCGCCATGGACGGCGCCGGCCGCTGGCGCCGCATGTGGCACGTGACGCTGCCCGCGCTGCGCCCCGTGATCGCCCTGCTGCTGGTGCTGCGGGTGGGCGACGCGCTCAGCGTCGGATTCGAGCAGTTCCTGCTCCAGCGGGACGCGGTCGGCGTGGGGGCCAGCGAGGTCCTCGACACCTACGTGTGGAACATGGGCATCCAGTTCGGCGACCTCAGCTACGCGGCCGCGGTCGGCCTCGTCAAGGGCGTCATCGGAGTCTGTCTCGTCCTGGCCGCGAACAAGTTCGCGCACCTGCTGGGCGAGCAGGGGGTGTACAAGAAGTGAGCCTCAACACACAGCTCGTCCGCAGCCTGAAGGCTCCCGCCCGCCCCGTGTGGGAGGAGCCGCCCAGCAAGGCCGGACTCACCGCGAAGGGCGGCTTCCTGGTCCTGTGCTGCCTGGGGGTGCTCGGTCCGCTGTGGATCGTGATCGTCACCAGTCTCTCCCCGAAACCGGTGATCGACCGCGTCGGCGGCCTCGTCGTGATCCCCCAGGGCATCACCTTCGTCAACTACACGGAACTGCTCAGCGGCGGCCAGGTCAGCCGGGCGATCATGGTCTCGGTCGGCGTCACGCTCGTCGGCACGGTGTTCTCGATGACGGTGTCGGTGCTCGCGGCCTACGGCCTGTCCCGGCCGGGCAGTCTGGGTCACCGGTTCCTGCTGATGACCATGATGGCGACCATGTTCTTCGGGGCCGGCCTCATTCCGACGTACCTTCTGGTGCAGTCGCTGGGCCTCACCGACACCTATCTGTCCCTGATCCTGCCGAGCGCGGTCAGCGTCTTCAACATCCTCGTCCTGCGGGCCTTCTTCATGGGGATCTCGCCCGAACTCACCGAGTCCGCCCGCATCGACGGGGCCAGTGATCTGCGCATCCTGCTGACCATCATCATGCCGCTGTCGCGGGCGGTGCTGGCCGTCATCTCCCTGTTCTACGCGGTCGGGTACTGGAGCGCCTGGTTCAACGCCTCCATCTACCTCACCGACCAGCAGATGATGCCGCTGCAGAACGTGCTCATCCAGCTGGTCCAGAAGAACACCGAGGCGCCGACCGGCCTCCAGCAGGCGGTTCGCACCGGTCAACTCTCCGCCCTGGGGCTGCAGATGGCTGTCATGGTCCTCGCCCTGATCCCTGTCGCGATCGCATCCCCCTTCGTCCAGCGGCACTTCAAGAAGGGCATGCTCACCGGGGCGGTAAAGGGCTGACGCCCACCCTTCTCCGATCCTCGCCGCGGCCGGCCTGCTCCTGTCCAGCGGTCGGCTGCGGCGACCCCAGACTCCCCCTCTCCAGACTCCCCCTCCCCGAGCTCTCCCCGAGCCGCACAGAACGAGGTATGTCATGCACGCGTCCCGCCTGAGCAGACGAGCCGTTCTCGCCGGGACCGCGGCCGCCGCCGCGCTCACCAGCCTTCCCGTTCTCGCCGGTCCCGCCCGGGCCGGGGAGTCCGCCACCGCTCCCACCTACCGCTGGCGCACCGCCGTCATGGGCGGCACCGGATTCATCACCGGCGTCCTCTTCCACCCCTCCGTCCGCGGACTCGCCTACGCCCGTACCGACATCGGCGGCGCGTACCGGTGGGACGACCGCACCGCCCACTGGATCCCGCTCACCGACCACATCGGCTGGGACGACTGGAACCTCCTCGGTGTCGAGGCCATGGCCGTCGACCCCGCCAACCCCGACCGCCTCTACCTCTCCCTCGGCACCTACGCCCAGTCCTGGGCCGGCAACGGGGCCGTGCTGCGGTCGGAGGACCGCGGTGCCACCTGGAAGCGCACCGACCTCACCGTGAAGCTCGGCGCCAACGAGGACGGGCGCGGATGCGGTGAGCGCCTGCTCGTCGACCCGCGGGACAGCGACACCCTGTGGCTGGGCACCCGGCACGACGGACTGCTCAAGTCGACCGACCGGGGCGCCACCTGGCAGGCCGTGAGCTTCCCGGCCACTCCCAGCGCCACCGGCCAGGGCATCACCTTCCTCGTCGCCGTCGGCCGTACCGTCTTCGCGGGCTGGGGCGACTCCGACGGCACGGCGGGCAAGCCCAACCTGTACCGCACGTCGGACGGCACCACCTGGAAGCCCGTCCCCGGGCAGCCCACCGGCACCGCCGCCAAGGTCCCGATCCGTGCCGCGTACGACCGAGGCACCAGCCACCTGTACGTGACGTACGCCAACGCACCCGGCCCCAACGGCCAGTCCGACGGCAGCGTGCACAAGCTCTGCACGCTCAACGGGAAGTGGACCGAGGTCACTCCGGTGAAGCCGGGCGGCACGACGACCGACGGCTCGGCCGACAACTTCGGGTACGGCGGCGTCGCCGTCGACGCCCGCCGGCCCGGCACCGTCGTCGTCTCCACCAACAACCGCTGGGCCGCCGTCGACACCCTGTACCGCTCCACCGACGGTGGCCGTACCTGGACGTCCCTCAAGGACTCCGCCGTTTTCGACGTATCCGAGACTCCTTATCTCAAGTGGGGTGCGGACAAGCCGAAGTTCGGCTGGTGGATCCAAGCCCTCGCCCTCGACCCCTACGACTCACGGCACATCGTCTACGGCACCGGCGCGACCCTCTACGGCACGCGGGACCTGACGAACTGGGCCCCGCAGATCCGCGGACTGGAGGAGACGTCCGTGCGCCAGCTGATCTCGCCTCCGGTCGGGGAGGCACACCTGATCAGCGGGAACGGGGACATCGGCGTGATGTACCACGAGTCGCTCACGGCATCGCCCTCGCGCGGCATGGCGTCGAATCCCATCTTCGGGTCGGCGACGGGGCTCGCCCAGGCCGCGGCCAAGCCGGCGTACGTCGTCCGCAGCGGCTGGGGCGACAACGGCAACGGCGCCCACTCGAACGACGGCGGGCAGACCTGGGCGCCCTTCAAGGCGCAACCCGCCATCGCCAAGGACGCGCCGGGGCCGATCGCCACCAACGCCGACGGCAGCGTGCTGCTGTGGTCCTTCGTGCACTGGGACGGCACCACGTACCCGGCCCACCGCTCGGTGGACAACGGCGCCACCTGGACCGAGGTCACCTCCTATCCGAAGGGCGCCGCCCCGGTCGCGGACCCGGTCGATCCGAAGCGCTTCTACGCCTTCGACACCGCCACCGGCACGCTCCACGCCAGCACCGACGGCGGCCTGACCTTCACCGCCCGGGCCACCGGCCTGAACTCGGGCGACACCGAGTTCCGGCTCGTCGCGGCCCCGGGCCGCTCCGGGGACCTGTGGCTGAGCCTGAAGTGGAACGGCCTGTACCGCTCCACCGACGGTGGCGCGACCTTCACGAAGGTCAGCAGCTGCTGGGCCTCGTACACCCTCGGCTTCGGCAAGGCCGCCGAGGGCGCTTCCTACCCGGCGATCTACATGGTCGGCTCGACCGAGAGCATCACCGCCGTGTACCGCTCCGACGACGAGGCGAAGACCTGGGTGCGGATCAACGACGACCAGCACCAGTGGGGCTGGATCGGCGCGGCCATCACCGGCGACCCGCGCGTCTACGGCCGGGTCTACATCGCCACCAACGGGCGTGGCGTCCAGTACGGGGAGCCCGCCTGATGCCCGACCTGCGTGACGCCACCCGTGGCCGCCTCCTCTTCGGGGGCGACTACAACCCGGAGCAGTGGCCGGAGGACACCTGGCACGAGGACGTCCGCCTGATGAAGGCGGCCGGCGTCAACTCCGTCACCCTCGGCGTCTTCTCCTGGGCGAAGCTCGAACCCCGCCCGGGGGAGCGGGACTTCGGCTGGCTGGACCGGCTGATGGACCTGATGCACGACAACGGGATCGGGGTCGTCCTCGCGACCCCCACCGCCTCGCCCCCGCCCTGGATGGGCCACCTGCACCGCGACACCCTGCCCGTCGACCAGGACGGCCGTACCGAGTGGTGGGGCGGACGTCAGCACTTCTCGCACTCCAGCGCCACCTACCGCCGGTACGCCGCCGCCATCACCGAGGACCTCGCCGCCCGCTACGGCGGCCACCCGGCCCTCACCCTGTGGCACATCAACAACGAGTACTGCACCTACGACTGGAGCGACGAGGCCGCAGCCCGCTTCCGCCGCTGGCTCCAGGACAAGTACGGCACGCTCGACGCCCTCAACACCGCCTGGGGCACCGCCTTCTGGAGCCAGGGCTACGGCGACTGGGCCGAGATCCACACGCCCCGCCACGCCCACTACCTGAAGAACCCCAGCCAGGTACTGGACTTCAAACGGTTCACGTCCGACATGCTCCTGGAGTGCTACGTCGCCGAGCGTGACATCGTCCGCCGAGCGACCCCGCACATCCCCGTCACCACCAACTTCATGCCGCTGTGGGCCGGCCAGGACGCGTGGCGCTGGGTCGAGGAGGAGGACGTCGTCTCGGTCGACCTCTACCCCGATCCGCGCGACCCTCTCGGCGCCCAGAACGGCGCCCTCGTCCAGGACATGACCCGCTCCCAGGCCCGCGGCCCCTGGATGCTGATGGAGCAGGCGGCCGGACCCGTCAACTGGCGGGGCGTCAACCACCCCAAGCCCCGGGGCCTCAACCGCCTCTGGTCCCTCCAGGCCGTGGCCCGGGGCGCCGACGCCGTCTGCTACTTCCAGTGGCGCCAGTCCCGGCAGGGCGCGGAGAAGTTCCACTCCGGGATGGTCAGTCACGCGGGGGAAGAGGGCCGTACGTACCAGGAGGTGAAGCGGCTCGGCGCCGAACTGGCGAGGATCAGCGGTGAAGTGGCGGGCAGTCACACAAACAACGACATCGCGATCCTGCACGACTGGCACGCCTGGTGGGCCGGCGCCCAGGACGGCCGCCTGTCCACGCACGTCGACCACGCCGACCTCCTCAGAGCCTGGCACCGCGCCCTGTGGGAGGCCCATCTCACCACCGGCTTCGCTCACCCCGAGCACGACCTGAGCGCGTACAAACTCGTCGTGGTCCCCCAGTTGTACGCGCTCACGGACGCGGCGATCGACAACCTGACCGCGTACGTGCAGGGCGGCGGCACCCTCGTCAGCGGATTCCTGACCGGCGTCGCCGACGAGGACGACCGGGTGCGACCCGGTGGCATGGACGCCCGGCTGCGCGAGCTGTTCGGCATCCGCACGCTGCACGAGTGGTGGCCGCTGGACGCGGGGGAGACCGTCGAGTGCGAGGGCTTCCGCGGCATCCTGTGGTCGGAGGAGATCGAGAAGACCGAGGACGCCGAGACGGAGGCCGCGTACAAGGGCGGCGAGCTGGACGGTCTGCCCGCGGTGCTGCGCAAGGGCCGCGCCCGCTACGTTTCGACGCTTCCCGAGCCGGAGACGCTGCGCGCCCTGCTCGCCGACGTTGCCGCCGAGGCCGGGGTCCGTCCCGTGCTGGACGCCGTTCCCGACGGGGTCGAGGTGGTTCGTCGCGGTGAGTTGCTGTTCGTCCTCAATCACGGGCGTGAGTCGGTGACCGTCGAGGTGCCGGGGGCCCATCACGACGTACTGACGGGGACGGACGTCGAGGGCGAGCTCACCCTCGGCCGCTACGGAGCGGCGGTGCTCAAGCCATGACCAGCCGTGCTCAAGCCGTGACGGGCCCTGTTCGAGCCCTGACCGAGGGCCCCGTCCACGACACGTGGGAGCCGGAGCCTGCCGCCCGCTGGGAGGACGCCTTCCTGAGCGGCAACGGCCATCACGGCGCCCTTGTGTTCGGTGATCCGAACGACGAACGCGTCATCGTCACCCACCACACCCTGGTCCGCCCGAACGGCGGGGAGCGCGCCCGGCCGCCCCGGCTGGCCGACGAACTCCCCGCGCTCCAGGACCGGTTGCTGGCCGGCGAGTCGACCGCCGCCGAGAGCTTCACCGACGGCCGTGATCTCCAGTGGGTGCAGCCCTTCCATCCGGCCTTCCAGATACGGCTGCGCGCGACCCGGCCCGCCGAACCGCGCCGGTACCGCCGCTCCGTCGACTTCGCCACGGGCGTGGCGACGGCGGAGTGCGAGGGCTTCGGCAGCCGGGTCTTCGTCTCCCGCGCCGATGACGTGATCGTCCACCACCTCTCGGCACCCGACCTGGACATCGCCCTCGACCACCGGCTCCCGGGCGCACCCCACGACCTCGCCGTCGGCCACGGAGCCGTCCTCACCCCCGAGGGCGCCCTGCTCACCCTGCGCGCCCGCTACCCCGGCAGCGACCGCGCGTACACCGGAGTGACGCTCGTCGTGGTCACCGGGGGGCGTACGGCGCTCACGCCTCCCGGCCTACGGGTCACCGGCGCGAAGTCCGTCCTGCTGCTCACCCGCGTCCTGCGCCACACGGGCGGGGCGGCCGTACGCCACCCGGACGGGCCGGCTGTACTCCGCCAGGACGGGCCGGCCGCCCACGAGCCGGACGCCCTCGCCCACGCCCGCGCCCTCGGCGACCTGCTCCCGGACGCCGAGGACCCGTACGCCGGCCTCCTGGCCCGCCACACCGCCCTGCACCGCACCGCCTACGAGCGCGTGACGCTCGACCTGGACGCGGACCCCGCCGAACGCGCCCTCCCCGGTTCGGAGCTGCTCGGCCGCCCCGACAGCCCCGCCCTCCTGGAACGCCTCTTCGCCGCCGGCCGCTACCACCTCCTGTCGGCCTCCGGAATGCTCCCGCCCCGCCTCGTCGGCCTGTGGACCGGCGACTGGAACACGGCCTGGGCGGGGGCCTTCACCAACGACGCCAACCTCAACCTCCAGACGGCCTCGGCAGCGGCCGCCGCCCTCCCCGAAGTCACCGAGGCTCACGCCTTGCTGGTTCAGCGCCAGCTGACCGACTGGAGCGAGAACGCCCGCGCGGTCTTCGGCGCCCGCGGCGTCGTCGCGCCCGCGCACACCGACGGTGAGTCCGGGCTGACGTACCACTTCAGTCGCGAATACCCGCTCCACCTGTGGACGGCCGGCGCCGACTGGCTCCTCAAGCCCCTCGTGGACCACGACGAGACCCGTGGCGAACGCGACCCGCGCACCGCCCACGCCCTCGCCCAAGTCGCCCTGTTCTACGAGGACTTCCTCACTCGCACCGACGAGGACGGCCACCTGGTGGTCGTCCCTTCCTACTCGCCCGAGAACCGCCCGGCGAACGCGAGCTGGGGCGCGATCAACGCGGCCATGGACCTCTCGGCCGCCCGGCACGCCCTGCTCACTGCCGCCGAGTACCACCCGGAACAGGCCGACCGCTGGCGCGCCCTCGCCGACCGGCTCCCGCCCCACCGGATCAACGCCGACGGCGCCCTCGCCGAATGGGCCTGGCCCGGCCTGGACGACACCTACGACCACCGCCACCTCAGCCACCTCTACGGTGTCTGGCCGCTCGACGAGATCACCCCGTACGACACCCCGGACCTCGCCGCGGCCGCCCACCGCGCCCTCGAACTCCGCGGCGCCGAGAACGACTCGGCCCACGGCCACCTCCACCACGCCCTCGTCGCCGCCCGGCTGCGCGACGGCCAACGGGTCGCGCACGCCCTCGGCCAAGTGCTCAAGGGGGACTTCTTCCACGCCTCCCTGATGAGCGCCCACTACCCGGACCGCGACGTCTACAACGCGGACGCCGCCCACACCCTGCCCGCCGTACTCGTCGAGATGCTCGTGCAGTCGACGCCGGACCGGCTGGTGCTGCTGCCCGCGCTTCCGGCGGCGTACCCGAAGGGCGAACTGCGCGGCATCCGCACCCGGTTCGGGGCCGAGATCGACCTGAACTGGGGCCCGCACGAAGCGACCGCGGTCGTACGCCCCACGCGCACCCACCGCATCGAACTCCGGACTTCCTCCGGCACCGAGCCGCTCGACCTCGTCGCCGGAGAAGAACGCGTCCTCGCCCTGGGGACGCGGTAACTCCCCCCGCAATTCCCCCCACCCATGGAAGGGACACCATGGCAACACGCACACTGAGCAGAATCGGCAAGGCTCTGCTGCCTCCGGCCCTCGCGCTCGGCGTCACCATCGGCCTGGCCTCCGCCCCCGCCTCCGCCGCGGTCTGGAACTCCTGCGACCAGTGGGGCAACACCAGCCTGAACGGCTACACGCTCTACAACAACATCTGGGGTTCCGGCGGCGGCAGCCAGTGCATCTGGGCCAACTCCGGCACCAACTGGGGTGTCTGGGCCAACCACCCCAACACCGGCGGCATCAAGTCCTACCCGAACGCCAAGAAGGTGATCAACAAGTCGATCACCTCGCTGGGTTCGCTCAACAGCAGCTACAACGTCACCGTTCCGTCCTCGGGCGCGTACAACACCTCGTACGACGTCTGGGACACGGACTACGACTACGAGATCATGCTCTGGGTCAACTACAACGGGGACGTCGGCGCGCTCGGCTCCTACCAGGGCAACGTGACGCTCGGCGGCCACAACTGGAACGTCTACAAGGGCCGGGTCACCCGGGAGGACGGCTCGTACTGGGACGTCTTCTCGTTCCTGCGCACCTCGGACTCCACCTCCGGCACGGTCCAGATCCTCCCGGTCCTGAAGTGGATCAAGGACACCAAGCGCTGGATGGGCAACGAGACCATCGGCGACGTCCAGTTCGGCTTCGAGATCACCTCGTCGTCCGGCGGACTCGACTTCCGGACCAACAGCATGTCGGTCACCAGCAGCTGACCGAACGCCCGAGCCGGCGCCTCGGCACCGGCTCGGGCCTCGTCCGCTACGCGCCCGAAGTGAGCCGGATCAGCAGGACGGCCGGTGTGCGCGGCAGCGACACCCGCAGTCCGTCCCCGTCCCGGACCGCCGAGCCGGCCGTCGCAGCGGACGGGTGCAGGATCTCCGCACGGACACCCTCGCCCAAGTGCTCCACCGGCACGTGGAGTTCGCTCTCCCCGCCGCGCCGCCACACCGAGAGGTACGACGGTCCGTCCGGCACCCTCATCCCCAGTGCCAGCCACTCGTCCGTCCACCCCGGCAGACCGAGCGGCCAGAACGGCACGGCCTTTCCGAGATCCCCGCGGATCGCCCTGTACGCGCCCACCGCGTCCCGTACCAGGCCGAGCTGGTGTTCCGACATCCGGTCCAGATGGCCGGACAGATGGATCCGCCCCAGCAGCGCACCACCCAGCGTGAAGGTGATCAGGTCGTCGTCGAAGGCGGGCTGCGGGTAGGCCCAGACGGCACCCTGTTCCGGCGGGACCGCCGTCGGCGC
This sequence comes from Streptomyces sp. NPDC002838, assembly GCF_040295365.1. NCBI lineage: Bacteria > Bacillati > Actinomycetota > Actinomycetes > Kitasatosporales > Streptomycetaceae > Streptomyces > Streptomyces sp. NPDC002838. Next base: position 237,480 of record NZ_JBEOVF010000005.1, read on the forward strand.
CGCCGCGGCGATCGCCGGGTAGCGCAGCGGATCCTGCTGGTCGCTGGTGGACTGGAGCTGGGCGACGGCGAGCGTGGCCCCGTCCATCCGCATGCCGCCCGAGGCGCAGTTCTCCACGACCAGCGCCGGGTGCCGGTCCAGCAGCTCGGACAGCCAGTCCAGGTACGCCTGGGCATGACCGAGCAGCCCGGCCCCCGGCGCGATGTCCCCGTCGGCGCGGGTGCCCGGATCGACCACGATGTTGTAGTCCAGCTTGAGGTAGCCCACGCCCCAGTCGCCGACGATCCGGTCCACCGTCTTGTCGAGGTGGGCGCGGGCGGCCGGGTGCCGCAGGTCGAGCTGGTGGCGGCCCTGTTCGGCGAGGCGCACGCCGTCGCGCCGGAAGAAGGCCTCCGGGGGGAGCGCGGACGCGATCGGGCTGCGTACGCCGACGACCTCGGGCTCCAGCCACAGCCCGGGCACCATGCCGCGCTCCCGGATCCGGTCCAGGACCGCCCGGATCCCGCCGCCCGGAAAGCGGCGCGGCGAGGGCAGCCACTCGCCGACGCTGTCCCACCAGCCCTCGGTGTCGTCGTCGTACCAGCCGGAGTCGATGCAGAAGTACTCCGCCCCGGCTTCGGCCGCCGCGTCGATGAGCGGCAGCAGCTTCCCGGTCGTCGGGTCGCCCATCAGCGTGTTCATGTAGTCGTTGAAGACGACGGGAAGCGCCGAGTGATCGGGGTGCGGGCGGCGTGCGGCACGGCGGTACGACGTCAGCGCGCCCATCGCCTCGTCGAACCCGGAGCCGAGGGCCACCACTCCCGGCACGGTGGTGAACTCCGCGCCCGGCGCGAGCCGGACCCGCCACTGGTGCTCCGCGTCCGTGGGACCGTTCAGTGCCAGATACGTGCCGTGCGCGCGTTCGCCCAGGTCCCAGCGCCAGCCGGCCGGTGACTCGATCTGCCACAGCCAGGTCCGGCCGCCGCCGCGTTCCGTGACCGCCCCCATGGCCAGATGGCCGTCGGTCGGCCAGCTGCCGCGCCCGGTGAGGACAAGGGCGGCCCGGCTGTCGTGCTGGTGGGCGCCGACATTGATGTCGGCGACCGTGTCGCGCAGCGGCTCGGCGTACCAACGGCACTCCGCGAGCCAGTCGTTGCGCGCCCGGTGCACGTCGAGGGCGTCGGGGGAGGGCAGGCCGCCGAGCAGCAGGCTGCTGACGGACTGGACGACCAGGGGCCGCGTGCCGTCGTTGCGGAGGCGGACGCGGGAGCGGAGCACGGGCAGGCCGGTGGGGGAGGTCAGCTCGACGAAGGCCGTCAACCCGGTCTCGGGGTCGTGGAGTTCGACGGTCAGCCACTCCCAGCCGGTGCGGCTGCCGCTGCGGTGGTCCCGGTATCTCAGTCGCGAACCGAAGGCCGTGCCCGTGAAACGCGGGCCGGACCATCCGCTGCCGTGACCGAGGGCGGTCAACTCGACCAGCGGAAGGGCGGATTCGGCATCGGCGGATTCCGGGTCTCCGGGACAGGCCAGCCGGACCAGTCGCAGGGTCCCGTCGGACGCGGTGGCGAACTCGGCCTCCAGCGCCGAGTGCCCCCAGCTCAGGCTCTCTCGCGGGGAGTCGGAGAGCCCCCTCCTTGCATCCGCCGTACCGGTCAAGGTGCTTCCCCCTCCCGACCCCGCCCGGCCCATACGCCGGGGGCGCCCGCGTGAATCCCTCGTTACGGTCTCTTGACGACCGCATTGTGACCGGTCACAATCCTGGCATGAATGTGACCGGTCACACAAGGCGCCCGGCGAGCATCAGGGATGTAGCGACCGCGGCCGGGGTCTCGTACCAGACCGTCTCCCGGGTGATCAACGGCCATCCCAGCGTCAAGCCGTCCACCCGGGAACGGGTGCTCGCGGCCATCGACGAGCTGGGCTTCCGCCGCAACGCCACCGCGCTCGCCCTGGCCAGCGGGCGCAGCAGGGCCGTGACCGTGCTCACCGCCAACACCACCCACTACGGCTACGCCTCCATCCTCCAGGGCATCGAGGAGGCAGCCCGCGCCGCGTCCTACGCGGTCGGGATCGGCGTCCTCGAATCGGCCGACGAGGCCGCCGTCGCCGCCGAGGTGCAGCGGGCCGCGGACGCGGGCGGCGGGCTGATCGTGATCGCCTACGATCCGGCCGGTGTCCGGGCCCTGGGCGCCGTCCCCGCCGAGCTGCCGGTCGTCGGCGTCGTCGAGACCCCCGCGAGCCCGCCCGACCCCGGCCGCCCCTGGGTGTGGACCGACGACCGCGAGGCCGCCTACGAGGCGACCCGCCATCTGCTCGCCCTCGGCCACGAGACCGTGCACTACGTCGCCATACCGTCCAGCACCCGCCGCACCAGCGCCCGCACCACCGGCTGGCGGCAGGCGCTCAAGGAGGCCGGAGCGCCGGAACCCCGTCCCGTGCAGGGCAGTTGGGGCCCGGCGGGCGGCCACGCGGCCGGCCTGAAGCTGGCGAAGGACCCGGCCGTCACCGCGATCCTGTGCGGCAACGACGACCTCGCGCTCGGGGTGCTGCGCGCCCTGCACGAGGCCGGCCGGTCCGTCCCCGGCGAGGTCAGCGTGGCCGGGTTCGACGACGCCCCGCACTCCGCCTATCTGACCCCGTCGCTGACGACCGTACGCCTGGACTTCACCGGCCTCGGGCGGGCGGCGTTCGCCCTGCTGCACGGGGTGCTGGAGGAGTCCGCGCAGATCGCCCCGCACCCCGTCTCCGTCCCGGAGCTGGTGGTGCGGGAGAGCTCGGGGCCGCCGTCCCTGGGGTGAGCGAACACGCGAGCGAACACCCCGCACGAGCACAGCCGTTCCGAGTCCTGCCCCTGAACCGCTCGTTCTTGAAAGGCACGTGATGAAGACAAGAGCTCTCCCCGCCCTGGCCCTGATATGCGCCCTGGGACTGGCCGCCACCGCGTGCAGCGATCCCACCGCCGGTGACTCCGGCGACTCGGGCACGGACGCGAAGCAGACGGCCGTCGACCCCACCGCCCGCCTGGACGGCGTGAAGCTGACCATGTGGACCGCGCAGAACACGGTCACCGCGCCCAAACAGGTCATCGACGCCTTCAAGAAGGCCACCGGCGCCACGGTCGAGACCCAGGCGATCCCGGACCTGTACGAGACGAACGTGCCGACCAAGCTCGCCTCCGGCGACCGCCCCGACCTGATGTTCTGGCAGCCGTCCATCTCCACGCTGCCGTTCATCCAGCCCCAGCAGAACCTCCTCACCCTCGACGGGGAGGAGTGGGTCTCCAAGCTCGGCGGCACCGAGCGCTCGCTCGGCGTCATCGACGGCAAGCGGTACGCGGCGATCGTCACCAGCCCCGCCATGCTCGGCGTCTACTACAACAAGGACGTCTTCAAGCAGGCCGGCATCACCGAGCAGGACTTCCCGAAGTCGTACGACGAGCTCCTCCAACTGGGCCAGACGGTCACGGACAAGACCGACGCGGCCGGCTTCTACGAGGCCGGCGGCGACAAGTGGCCCCTGCAGTGGCAGATGCAGGTCCAGCTCACCGACCTGGACAAGCAGTGGTGGGCCGACCTGAACGCCGGCAAGAAGAAGTGGACCGACCCGGTCGTCGTCGGCGCCATCAAGAAGTACAAGGAGAAGCTGCTCGACGCCGGCCTCGCCCAGAAGAACTACAAGACGGGCACCTTCACCGGGCAGGCCGACGCGCTGTGGAAGGGCGAGGCCGGCATGGTCCTCAACGTCACCTCCTTCCAGAGCCAGCTCCAGGCCAAGTACTCCACCGCCGAGATCGACAAGAAGATCGGCTGGTTCCCGGTCGCCAACTCCTCCGCCACCGGCCTGTACTCGCCCGACCAGACGAACGGCGTGGTCGCCTTCAAGACCGGCGACGAGAAGCGGCAGAACGCGGCCCGGCAGTTCCTCGCCTTCTGGCTCGGCCCCGACTACGCCGACTACATCAAGGCGATGAAGATCCCCTCCGTGCAGCCGTCCGTGCCCACCCCCGACGGGCTGCCGCAGACGTCCAAGGACCAGGTCGCGGCCCTGCCCAAGGCCATCGGGGTCTTCCAGGCCAAGGCGATCGTCGCCCCGGACACGCACCTCTACCTCGCCGACATGATCTTCGGCAAGAAGAGCCCGCAGCAGGTCGCCCAGGCGATCCAGGACCAGTTCGCGCAGGTGGCCAAGGCCCAGGGCGCGCCCGGTTTCTAGCACCTACGGCAGCGGGGACTTCCGATGGCGGACACGGCCATACGTACGCGTAAGCAGAAACCGGCAACCGGCGGGACGAGGACAGTGGGACGGGTCCCGCGCGCCGCCGTGCACCACCCCTGGTGGTTCGCGCTCCCCGCGATCGCCGTCTTCGCGGGCTTCTTCCTGGTGCCGAACCTGCTCAACTTCTACTACCCGTTCACCAACTGGTCCTCGTACCACGCGGACATCGCCTTCACCGGCCTCGACAACTTCAAGACGATCGCCGACGACGGCTCGCTGCTGCGCGCGATCCGCACGACCCTGCTGTACGCCCTGCTGGCGGCGCTGTTCCAGAACGGCTTCGGGCTCGTGCTCGCGCTGCTGCTGGAGGACGACACCCGCTTCAACCGCTTCTTCCGTGCCGTCTTCTTCCTGCCGGTGCTCATCTCGGCGCTCGCCACCGGGTACGTCTTCCAGGCCCTCCTCGACCAGGACGGCGCCGTCAACTCCGTCCTCGGCACGGACATTCCGTGGCTGGGCTCGACGACCTGGACGCTGGTCCTGGTCACCCTCATCCACGGCTGGAAGTGGATGGGCCTGGCGATGCTGATCTACCTGGCCGGGCTCAAGGGCATCCCCGGCGAGATGCTGGAGGCCGCCAAGTGCGACGGCGCGGGCCCCTGGCGGACCTTCTGGTCGGTGCGCTGGCCCATGCTCGCGCCGGCCGTCACCTTCAACGTCACCACCGCGCTGATCGGCTCGATGAACACCTTCGACATCGTGCAGGCCACCACGGGCGGCGGCCCCGCGGCCTCCACGGAGGTCTTCAACATCTACATGTTCCGGATCTTCGGCCAGGGCCTGTACGCCCAGGCCTCCGCCATGAGCCTCGTCCTGTTCCTGGTCGTGGTCGCCATCGCGATCCCGCTCGTCATCGGCCTGCGGCGAAGGGAGCAAATGCTGTGACCCAGGTATGGCGGTACGGCCGTCCGGCCCTCGTCCTGCTGATCGCGGGGCTCTCCGTCGGCGTGCCCCTGTGGCTCGTCGCCGTCACCTCCGCCAAACCGCAGGCGGAGGCCATCAAGCCGAACCTGGACCTGCCCAGGCACTGGCAGCCCGGCAGCAACTACCAGGACGCCGTCAGCGAGGGCGAGATGCTGCGCGGCTTCTTCAACTCGCTGTTCGTCGTGGTGCCTTCGGTGGCCCTCGTCCTGATCCTCGGCGCGGGCGCCGCCTGGGTCTTCGCCCGCCGCAAGTCCAAGCTGGTCTCGGCGGCGTACGCGCTGTGCGTCAGCGGACTGCTGCTGCCGCCCGCCGTCATCACCATCGTGATGGAGCTGCGGCAGCTGGGACTCGCGAACACCCGCCCCGGCATGATCGCCGTCTACACCGGCATGTATCTGTCGACGTCGATCTTCTTCATGACCGGCTTCATCCGCGCCATCCCCGTCGAGCTGGAGGAGGCGGCGCGCATCGACGGGGCGAAGCCGTCCCGGATCTTCCTGCGCATCGTCCTACCGCTGCTCAGGCCGGTGATCGCCACCGCGACGATCATGGTGATGCTCTACGCCTGGAGCGATGTCTTCTACGCGTTCTTCGTGCTCGGCGGCGGCGAGCGGGCCACCCTCCCGCTGAACCTCTACCAGGTCGCCAGCGCCCAGCTCTACCTCAACAACTGGCATCTCGTCTTCGCGTACGTCGTGGTGATGAGCCTGCCCATGGTCGCCGTGTTCCTCGTCGGCCAGCGAAAGATCGTGTCCGGAATCACCAGTGGAGCCGTCAAATGACCGGAGGTCCAGCAGAGTGATCACACCCACCCGCACGAGAGCCAGAACGGCTTTGCTCACAGCCGCACTCGGAGCAGCCCTCATGGCAGGCACCCTCCCCGCCACGGGTTCCGCGGCGGCCGCCGCGGACCCGCAGCGCCTCACCGTCGACCTCGCCGCCTCCGAGGGCCCGGTGATGCTCGGCGCCAACGGCGCGCTGTACGGGCTCAGCGACGACGGCGTGCCCAGCGACGCCGCGCTGGCACCCCTGAAGATCACCAGCATCTCGCAGAAGCCGGAGGGCGGCGCCCAGCACCCCAACGGCGACGCGCTCACCGTCTCCAAGTCGTTCTTCCGCAACGGCGGCGGCGAGATCAACGTGATGATGCAGGACATCTACGCCAAGTGGCCGTACGAGGACCTCGGCATCGACGACTACCTCCCCAAGGTCGACAAGATCACCAAGGAGGTGTCGGCGGACCCGAACAGCGACCGCTTCGTCTACATCCCGTTCAACGAGCCCGACCAGATCTGGTACAACCTCGGCACCTCGAACCAGGCGCAGTACGAGGCCAACCGCGACCGGTTCTTCAAGGACTGGAAGACGGTGTACCAGCGCATCCGCGCGATCGACCCCGATGCGAGGATCGCCGGCCCGAACGAAGCCGCGTACCACACGCGCCTGCTGAAGGACTTCCTCGCCTTCGCCAAGCGCGAGAACGTCATGCCCCAGATCATGACCTGGCACGAGCTGGGATCCGGCTCACTGCGGGACTTCCAGGGGCACTACGACAACTACCGTTCCATCGAGCGTGACCTGGGCATAGCGCCCCTGAAGGTCAACATCGACGAGTACGCCAACCGCCGCGACCTGTCCGTCCCCGGGCAACTCGTGCAGTGGGTCTCGATGTTCGAGCGGAACAAGGTGTACGCCAACCAGGCCTACTGGGACGCCGCCGGCAACATGGACGGCAATGTCGTCCGGTCCAACATCCCCAACGGCGGCTGGTGGTTCTTCCGCTGGTACGCGGGGCTGACCGGCAACACCGTCAAGGTGACCCCGCCGCAGGCCAACACCATCGACACCCTCCAGGGTCTCGCCTCCCTCGACACCTCACGCCGCCAGGCCCAGGTCCTGCTCGGCGGCTCGGCCGGCGACTCCGACGTGGTCGTTCAGAACGTCTCCCGGTCCGTCTTCGGCCGCACGGTCACCGCGACCGTCGCCGAGGCCGCCTGGTCCGGCTACGAGGGACAGCACGCCACACCGCGCGTCCTCGCGCGGACGAAGGTGAAGGTGGCGGCCGACGGCACGGTCACCGTCCCGCTGCGCGGCATGCACAAGATGGCGGCGTACCGCGTCGTCCTCACCCCCGGCGGCTCCGGCACCCCGGCGGCCGCCTCCGTCCCCTGGACCGCCTCCTACGAGGCCGAGGACGCCGCCATCACCGGCGGCAAGGTCTACACCCAGGGCACGGTCAGCAACGCCAACGGCTACGCCGCCTCCGGCACGAAGGACGTCGGCTCGCTCAACACCGACTCCAGCAAGGTCGACTTCACGGTGACGGTGCCCAAGGACGGGACGTACGACCTGGCGATCCTCTACGGCAACCAGTCCGGCACCCCCGCCACACAGAAGCTGTCGATCGACGGCGCCGACCCGGTCACGGTCACCTACCCCTCCACCGAGAACTGGACCTACCGCGCCAAGAAGGACGTCGGCGTGCGGCTGTCGGCCGGCACCCACAAGCTGACGCTGGCCAAGGGCGCCGCGGAGGTCACCCTCGACCGCATCGACCTCACCGCCCGCAGCGGCGCGCCGTCCGCCTCGTACGAGGCCACGCTGGCGGACATCGGCGGGAAGCCGTCGTACGACTACTCCTCCTCGGCCGGGGTGGGCACGGGCGCCCTCGTCCTGCGCTCCGGCGACAAGGCGGTCTTCGACGTCTACGCCCCGCGCGACGGCTACTACACGGTGGTGCCGCAGGCCTCGGCGGCGGTGAAGCTCGCCCTGCACGGGGAGACGGTGACGGCGGCGCCCGGCCGGCCCCTGCGGCTGTACCTCGTGGCGGGCAACAACCGCGTCGCCATGACCGCCCCGTACGCCTCCGTCCGCTCCCTCGACGTCTCCGGTGACGGCTCGACGAACGGCACGCTCTCCTACGAGGGCGCCGCGGCCACCCTCGCGGGCGGGGCCAAGCTCGTCGACTCCCCGTACGCCTCCGCCGGTTCGTACGTCGGCTGGCTCGGCAACAGCGCCTCCAGCACGGCCGAGTTCACGGTGGACGCGCCGAAGTCCGGCCGCTACGTGCTGGTCGTCCACTACGCGCACAACGACCGGCGCGACAACGGCCACGCCTACAACACGGACATCATGTCCCGTACGGCGGACGTCACGGTCGGGACCGGTGCGCCGCGGAAGGTCACCTTCAAGAACACCTGGAGCTGGGACGACTACTGGACGCTGGGCGTCCCGGTCGAGCTGAAGAAGGGCTCCAACAAGGTGACGTTCGGCAACGCGACCGCGTGGGCGCCGAACATCGACCGGATCGAACTGGGCCGCGTCGTCGGCTAGGTCCCAGGGCCTGGGAAACCCCATGGGCCGGCTCCGCGCTCCTGCGGGGCCGGCCCGTGCCGTCAGGCCCGGTCGACCTCGGCCCGCAGCGCGTTGTAGTCGGCGAAGGCGGAGTCGACGTCGGCGCGAGTGAGGCCGTAGCGGGAGAGGTCGTAGGTGTGGCGGCGGGTGCCCTTGGGGCGGGCGACGACCCCGGGGAGCCGGGCCGCGTCGGCGTCGGTCCAGCGGGCGCCGATGGCGTCGTAGAGCTTCGGGGCGCCCGTGGCCGGGTCGGAGCCGAGCCAGGAGTACGGGACGTCCACCAGCGACTCGCGGGGGATGGCGGCACGGGCAGCGAGGCCGCGCGCCATCGAGCGGCTCAGCAGGCCGAGCCAGGTGGCGCCGATGCCGTGCAGGTCGACGGGGCGCACGCTGACGGCCAGGCCGTGCTCGATCAGACTGCAGAACGACGCCACGACGGTGACCGGGTCGCGGTGGGTCCACACGAGCGTGGCGTCGGGGAACACGGTGAGCAGCGCGTCGAGGTTCTGCGTGTGCATGGGGGACTTCAGCACCCAGCGGCGGCGCGGACGGCCGTACTGGAGGACCTGGTAGACCTGCTTGAGGTGCCGGTAGTCGGGGACGAAGTCCCGCTGGTAGTACCAGTCCGGGTACTCGGGTATGCGCGCCTGGGACATCGGCATCTGGGAGTGCGGGAGGACGAAGGTGCACTCCTCGGCGCCCTCGGCGGCCATCGGGTGGATGTCGCGGAAGCGCGGGGCGAAGAGGTTCGTGCCCTGGACCATCCGGCGCCCGGCCGTGATCGCCTTCCGCCGCTGCCGGGGCGAGCCCGCCAGGTCGGGTGTGAGCAGTTCCCAGAGCAGGGGGCATCGGTGCTCGTCCGACAGGGACAGCACGCCGTGGGTGAGCGTGGTGGCGGTGCGCGGCAGCCCCACCACGAAGACCGGCTTCTCGATGGGCTCCCGCTCGATGGCGGGGTACTCGGCGATCAGCCGCCGGATCCGGGCCCGGTTGGCGAGATGTCTGCGGACATGGACCTGCGCGGCCGCCCAGCCGACGGGGGTGAGGTGCTCGGCCCCGGCCCACCACCGCAGCAGCAGGCGGAAGTCGTCGGCGAAGCGCTCGTCCCCCTTCGCCTGCCCGGCGTCGGCGAGGAGCCGGTCGAAGATCCGGTCGGGGGTACGACGGGAGCCGAACGTCGGCCGGAGCAGCAGGTTGGCCAGGGTGAGGGGGAGGGGGGTCGAGGACACGGAGGTCGGGTTCCTTTCGGTGGTGAGGGCGCGACTGGTCGAACACGCTTGCCATGCCGGGAGTTGACAACACTGCCCATTCCGCCGACCCGGCAACCTTCCCCCGCTCCGCGGCAACACCGGAACAAACCGTTCCCGACGGACGAGGCCCTGATGACCAGACCGAGCCGCACCCCCCACCGCCGCCTTCGGCACTCCGGCAAGCTCCTCGCCGGAACGCTCGCCGCGCTGCTCGTCGGCACCGGCGGCGTGCTGACGGTGCAACACACCGCGGGCGCCGCCGCACCCGAGGTCCCGGCACCGGCGAACAAGGCCACCACGGCGCTGGCCGCCGCCCGCGTCGCCGAGAAGCTGGACCGCGGCCTGGTCGCGGTTCCCGCCACCGGAGGCGTCCTCGTCACCTGGCGCATGCTCGGCGACGACCCGGAGGGCGTGACGTTCCGGCTCTACCGAGGCGGCACCCTCATCCAGGAGACCGCCAAGACCAACCACCTCGACACCGGCGGCGGTTCGAGCTCGACGTACGAGATCCGGGCCGTCGTGAACGGCACCGAGACCAAGGGCGGCACGGCATCCGTGTGGGCGAACGGGCGCCGGGACATCCCCCTCCAGAAGCCCCCGGGCGGCACCACCCGCGACGGCGTGGCCTACACCTACTCCGCCAACGACGCGAGCGTGGGCGACCTCGACGGCGACGGACAGTACGAGCTGGTCCTCAAATGGGTGCCCTCCAACGCCACCGACGTCGCCAACTCCGGCACCTGCACGGGCCCGACCGTCTTCGACGCCTACGAACTGAACGGCACCCGGCTGTGGCGGGTCAACCTCGGCACGAACGTGCGCAGCGGCTCGCACTACGACTCGTTCCAGGTCTACGACTACAACGGCGACGGCAAGGCGGAGATGGCCGTCCGCACCTCCGACGGCTCCCGGGACTCCGCGGGCACCGTCATCGGCAACGGGAGCGCCTCCCATCTCGCCGACAACTGCGCGGTGATCAGCGGCCCGGAGTACTTGTCGGTCTTCAACGGCCAGACCGGCCGAGTCATGGACTCCGTCCCCTTCGAGCCCGCCCGCGGCTCGGTCTCCGACTGGGGCGACACCTGGGGCAACCGCGAGGGACGGCTGCTGTCGGCCACCGCGTATCTCAACGGGTCCACACCCAGCATGATCTTCAGCAGAGGGATCTACGAGCGGACGGCGATCGCCGCCTACGACTGGAACGGCACCGACCTCGTCCGCCGCTGGAAGTTCGACACCAACTCCTCCACCAACGCCGGCAAGGGCTACAACCAGCAGGGCAACCACAACCTCGCGGTCGCCGACGTCGACGCGGACGGCAGGGACGAGATCCTCTACGGCGCCATGGCCGTCGACGACAACGGCAGCGGCCTGTGGACCACCAAGCTGGGCCACGGAGACGCCCTGCACGTCGGTGACCTCAACCCGGCCCGCCCGGGCCTCGAGTCGTTCAACGTCCACGAGAGCACGAGTTCCGCGTACGGCTACGAGATGCACGACGCCCGCACCGGACAGGTCCTCTGGGGACAGCGCACCGGCACGGACGTCGGCCGCGGCCTCTGCGCCGACCTCACCCGCGACCACGCCGGCGCCGAGTGCTGGTCCAGCGGGGGAGGGCTCTACGCCGCCAACGGCACGAAGATCAGCGACAGCGTGCCCACCTTCGGCGGCGGAGCCTCGTACAACTCGGCGATCTGGTGGGACGGCGACGCCCACCGGGAACTCCTCGACCACCGCTGGTCGGGCAGCGCCGGGGTCGGCTACGGCCAGATCCTGAAGTACAACGGCTCCACCGACCTCACTCGCATCTGGCTCGACCAGGACGCCAAGTCCAACAACTGGACCAAGGGCAACCCGGCGCTCTCCGCCGACCTGCTGGGCGACTGGCGCGAGGAGATGATCTGGCGCAACGCCGACTCCACCGCACTGCGCCTCTACACCACCCCGCACCCCACGGAGTTCCGGCTGCCGACCCTGATGCACGACCCGGTCTACCGGCTCGGCATCGCCTGGCAGAACGTCGGCTACAACCAGCCGCCGCAGGTCAGCTACTACCTCGGGACGAAATAGCAGGGACCGCTACGGACGGGGCGGCCGCCGTGCCCGCCCCGTCCCCGTACCGCGCCCGGAGCTCGGACAGCACGCCGAACGCCGCAGCGGTGAGCGGCACCGACAGCAGCATGCCGAGGATCCCGGCGATCGAGGCGCCCGCCGTGAGCGCCAGCAGGATCGCCGCCGGATGCATCTGCACCGTCCGGCTCTGGATCATCGGCTGGAGCACGTTCCCCTCGAGGACCTGCACCGCGAGGACCACGCCGAGCGCCCACAGCGCCGTCGCCAGGCCCCGGTCCGCGAACGCGACCAGGATCGCCACCGCGCCCGAGAGGAAGGCGCCCAGATACGGGATGTACGCGCCGACGAACACCAGCGCCCCGAGGCCCACGGCGCCCGGCACCTGGAGGATCAGCAGGCCGACGGCGATGCAGACGGCGTCGATGAAGGCGATGATCGTCGTCCCGCGCATGAAGCCCTCGATCGCCTGGAAGGCGCGCCGGGCCATCACTTCAAGGGGCTCCCCGGTGCCCCGCGGCGCGAGCGAGTGCAGCGAGGCGATCGCCCGGTCGCCGTCGCGCAGGAAGAAGAACATCAGCAGCATCGCCAGAATGGCCGTGGCGATGAACTCGGTGACGACGCCGACCCCGCTGAGCACCCCGGAGGCCGCGGTGCCGCCGAACTTGGACAGCAGTTCCTTCGCGTTCTTGGCGAGGTCGTCCAGGGAGGTCCCGGCCACGCCGAACTCGTCGCTGAGCGACTGCGCCGCGGCCCGCAGCGAGGAGATGATCTGGTCGCCGGTGTCGATCAGGGCGGTCGCCACGATGTACGCGGCGCCGCCCACGACCAGGATCACGGCGGCACAAGTCAGCCCGGCCGCAAGGGACTTGTTGAACTTCATCGCGACCAGCCGCCGGTAGAACGGGCCGAGCAGCGCGGTGCCGAGCAGCGCGAGCAGGACCGGTGTGACGGCGGTCTGGAAGGTGATGCACAGCCACACGCCCACCGAGACGACACCGGTGACGAGAAGCGTGAGCGCACTCCACACGGCGACATGCCGGGCGGGTTCGGGGAGGAAGCCGCGGGGGACGGCGGGTACCTCGGGCCGGGCCACGGGGGCGCCGACGGTGCGTATCGTCGTACGCGGCCTGTGTATCGGCCCGACCCGACGGCCCGGTTGTCTGTGGCGAGACCCTCTGCGCGGTTCTCCCGTACGGCTGTTCATGTTCTGTGCACTCCCGAAGATCACCCGGCGGCCGTGGGGCCACAGCGTAGACCTGGGGCACCGGGGGCCGTACGGCGCGGGTGCGGTCGGCCCATCCCTCGAAGGCCGACCGCACCCGGACCGTTCCCGGCCGCCGCCGCTACTCGGCGACCGGGAGGATCGGAAGGCTCGCCCCGTCCCGCAGGAACAGCGGGATGCGGTCCAGCGGGGCGTCGACCGTGACGGCCGCACCGCCCTCGTACGTCTCACCGGTCCACGCGTCCGTCCAGGTCGCGCCCGCCGGGAGGTACGTCGTGCGGGCCGTGGCGCCCGCCGTGAGAACCGGCGCGACGAGCAGGTCGCGGCCGAAGAGGTAGGCGTCGTCGACCGACCAGGTCGCCTGGTCCTCGGGGAACTCCAGGAACAGCGGGCGCATCACCGGCAGGCCCTCCTCGTGCGCCTCCCGCATCACCCGCAGTACATATGGCTTCAGGCGCTCGCGCAGGCGCAGGTACTGCTCCAGGATCGCCCCGGCCTCCTCGCCGTAGGACCACACCTCGTTCGGACCACCGGTCATCTCCGGGCCCAGCGGCATGCCCGGGTCGCGGAAGCCGTGCAGGCGCATCAGCGGGGACAGCGCGCCGAACTGGAACCAGCGGACCATGACCTCGCGGTAGGCCGGGTCGTCCGGGTCGCCGCCGTGGAAGCCGCCGATGTCCGTGTTCCACCACGGGATGCCGGACAGCGCGGTGTTGAGGCCGGCCGCGATCTGGCGGCGCAGGGTCGGGAAGTCGGTGCCGATGTCGCCGGACCACAGGGCGGCGCCGTAACGCTGACTGCCCGCCCACGCCGAGCGGTTGAGGGTGATGATCTCGTCCTCGCCGGACGCGCGCAGGCCCTCGTAGAAGGTGCGGGCGTTCTCGGCCGGGTAGAGGTTGCCGACCTCCAGGCCCGGGCCCGCCCAGTACCGCAGGTTCTCCGCGAAGCCCGGCTTCAGCTCCGGCTCGCAGGCGTCCAGCCAGAAGGCCGTGATGCCGTACGGGGTGAGGTAGTTGTCGCGGACGCGCGACCACACGAAGTCACGGGCCTCGGGGTTGGTGGCGTCGTAGAAGGCGACCTGGACGGTGGAGGCGACCTCCTTGTCCGGCCAGTCGGCGTGCGCCATCGGGCCGTACTGCGTGCCGATGAAGTAGCCGCGCTGCTCCATGACCGGGTGGTTCTCGCTGAGCGGGGACACCGACGGCCAGACGCTGACCACCAACTTGATGCCCAGCTCGTCCAGTTCGCGGACCAGCCCCGCCGGGTCGGGCCACTCCTTCGGGTCGAACTTCCACTCGCCCAGGTGCGTCCAGTGGAAGAAGTCGCAGACGATGACGTCGATGGGCAGACCGCGCCGCTTGTACTCCCGTGCCACGGCGAGGAGTTCGTCCTGCGTGCGGTAGCGCAGCTTGCACTGCCAGAAGCCCGCCGCCCACTGAGGCAGCATCGGGGTGCGGCCGGTCACCGCGCTGTAGTGGCGCTGCGCGTCGGCCGGGGCGCCCGCGGTGATCCAGTAGTCGATCTGCCGGGCCGAGTCCGCCACCCAGCGGGTGCCGTTGCCGGCCAGCTCCACGCGGCCGATCGCCGGATTGTTCCACAGCAGCGTGTAGCCGCGGCTGGAGGTGAGCACCGGGATGCCGACCTCGGCGTTGCGCTGGACCAGGTCCAGGACCAGGCCCTTCTGGTCGAGGCGCCCGTGCTGGTGCTGGCCGAGGCCGAACAGCCTCTCGTCGTCGTAGGCGGCGAAGCGCTGCTCCAGGCGGTGGTGGCCGTTGCCGACGGCGGTGTAGAGACGCGAGCCGGGCCACCAGAAGTGGGCGCGCTCCTCGGCCAGCAGTTCGGCGCAGTCGTCGGTCCGCAGGAAGCGGATCAGTCCCTCGGCGTCGACCTCGACGGTCAGCGCGCCGACGGTCAACGACCCCTGCCCGTCCTCGATCTTGACGGCGCTCTCGGTGGCGGGCGCCTCCTCCAGCAGCGCGCCCGGCAGCCCCTCGAGCACCGGACCGCCGAGCCGGGCCCGGACCCGGACCGCGTCGGGCCCCCACGGCTCGATGCGTACGGTCTCCTGGCGGCCGCTCCACTCCAGCGCACCGTCCCGCTCACGGAAGGTGCCGACGGTGGGTGACGACTGCGCGAGGCTGACCGCGCCGGTCGGGGTCTGGGTTTCGGCAGGCAGGTTCACGTGGGGTCTCCTTGGAGGAGGGCAGGCATGGCGGTGCCCCGGCGGGGCGCGGCGTGCAGCGAACGGCTGAGGTCAGGAGACGACGGACGGAGCCGGCCCCGTGCTCGCCCGTTCCGTCAACTCGGGTGCGATCAGCACGACTTCGTCGGTGCCCCGGCCGTCGAGCTTGGCGACCAGGCGCTCCACGGCGTGCCGGCCCATCTCCTGGGCGGGGATGGCGACGGACGTCAGCCGTACGGAGGCCTGGGTGGCGACCTGGTCGGGGCAGATCGCGACGACCGACACGTCCTCGGGGATGGCGCGGCCCTGCTGGCGCAGCAGGGCGAGCAGCGGTTCGACCGCCGACTCGTTCTGGACGACGAACCCGGTGGTGCCCGGGCGCTCGTCGAGGACGCGGGCGAGGGTCACGGCCATCGCGTCGTACCCGCCCTCGCACGGCCGGTGCAGCAGCCGTACGCCCAACTCCTGTGCGCGGGAGCGGAGTCCGTCGAGGGTGCGCTCGGCGAAGCCGGTGTGCCGTTCGTACACCGCGGGGGCCTCGCCGATGACAGCGATGTCACGGTGTCCGAGCATCGCCAGGTGCTCGACGCACAGCGCACCGGTCGCCTTGAAGTCGAGATCGACGCAGGTCAGACCGGTGGTGTCGGCGGGCAGCCCGATCAGCACGGAGGGCTGGTCGGTGCCGCGCAGCAGCGGCAGCCGCTCGTCGTCGAGTTCGACGTCCATCAGGATCATCGCGTCGGCGAGCCCGCTGCCGGTGACGCGGCGCACGGCGTCGGGACCCTCCTCGCCGGTGAGCAGCAGGACGTCGTAGCCGTGCGTGCGGGCCCGGGTGGCCACCGCGATGGCGATCTCCATCATCACCGGCACGTACATGTCGGTGCGCAGCGGAATCATCAGCGCGATGATGTTCGACTTGCTGCTGGCCAGGGCGCGTGCGCCCGCGTTCGGGTGGTAGCCGAGTTCGCGGATGCTCTGCTGGACCCGCTGCCGGGTGGTCGCGGAGATGGACCGCTTGCCGCTGAGGACATAGCTCACCGTGCTCGCCGAGACTCCGGCGTGCTGGGCGACCTCGGCGAGGGTGACCATCCAGCTCTCCAAGCTTTGTGAAGCGCTTCGACAGTGCGCGTTGCGAATAAGGGCGGGTGAGGGTGGTTCGACAGTAGCTCCACCGGGGGTGGGTGTCCATAGGTTGTCGAAGCGCTTCGACTGCAATTCTCCGGCGGAAGATCACGGAGGGATACGGCAACCTGTCCGCCCGTCGGCGGCCACTGGGAGGACGTAGACGAACCGTCCCCCCGGAAGGGCCCCCGATGCAACACCGCAGACCCCGTCTGTCCAAGAAGGCCAAGAGCCTCGCCGCCGCCACGGTCGCCCTCGCGGCAGCGGCCGGCGTCACCGTTGCCCAGGCGGACGAGTCGGACAAGAAGTGCGCGGCCTTCGACACGATCACGCTCGGCAAGTACTACGTCAACAACAACCTCTGGGGCCAGGACAAGGGCACCGGCACCCAGTGCGTCTGGGACAACGCCGGGTCCGGCTCCACCGTCTCCTGGGGTACGGACTACACCTGGGCCAACAACAGCAAGGGCACCGACGCGGACGTGAAGTCGTACGCGAGCACGGTGCTCGGCTGGCACTGGGGCTGGAAGGCAGACAAGGCGTCCACGGGACTACCGATCCGCGTCGGCGACCGCAAGCCGGTGAAGACCACCTGGGACTTCACGGTCAGCGCCGACCCCGGCGCCATGAACGTCGCCCACGACCTGTGGCTGCACACCAAGAACACCGCCGACTGGCAGGACCAGCCCACCGACGAGATCATGATCTGGCTCAACCGCCAGGGCGGCGCGGGCCCGCTGGGCACCAAGTACGGCAGCGTCAGCCTCGGCGGGGCGATGTGGGACCTCTACGAGGGCGACATCGGCTGGAAGGTGCACTCCTTCGTCCGCCGCACCAACACCACCAAGGCCTCGCTGAACCTCGACGACTTCACCCAGGCACTCGTCCGGCGCAAGCTGCTGAGCAACGACAAGTACGTCTCCGGCATCGAGTCCGGCACCGAGGTTTTCAAGGGCAAGGGCCGTCTGGACACCAAGTCGTACTCCGTCGACATCGGCTGAACGGCGGTCCTGGGGGTGGTGGGGTGGGTCCGAATCGGGTACATACGATCGAGTAGCACCCGTCGGTAGCCATAACGGACCCAAGATCCCGATTCGCGGCGAGGTGAGCCTCAATGTCCGCAGCACCCACCCAACCCACCGTCACCGAGCGTGAAGCGCGCCAGGTGGCGGAGGCCGCCCGGGAACAGGACTGGCGCAAGCCCAGCTTCGCCAAGGAACTGTTCCTGGGCCGCTTCCGGCTCGACCTCATCCACCCCCACCCGATGCCGCCCGACGAGGACGCCCAGCGCGGCGAGGAGTTCCTCGCCAAACTGCGCGACTTCTGCGAGACGAAGATCGACGGCGCGCGGATCGAGCGCGACGCCCAGATCCCCGACGACGTCATCAACGGGCTCAAGGAGCTCGGCGCCCTCGGCATGAAGATCGACACCAAGTACGGCGGGCTCGGCCTCACCCAGGTGTACTACAACAAGGCGCTGGCCCTGGCGGGCTCCGCCAGCCCCGCGGTCGGAGTGCTGCTGTCGGCACACCAGTCGATCGGCGTACCGCAGCCGCTGAAGCTGTTCGGCACGCCCGAGCAGAAGGAAAAGTTCCTGCCGCGGTGCGCCCGCACCGACATCAGCGCCTTCCTCCTCACCGAGCCGGACGTCGGCTCCGACCCGGCGCGGCTCGCGATGAGCGCGGTGCCCGACGGAGACGAGTACATCGTCGACGGAGTGAAGCTGTGGACCACCAACGGCGTGGTCGCCGACCTGCTCGTCGTGATGGCCCGGGTGCCGAAGAGCGAGGGCCACAAGGGCGGCATCACCGCCTTCGTCGTGGAGACCAACTCGCCCGGCATCACGGTCGAGAACCGCAACGCCTTCATGGGCCTGCGCGGCATCGAGAACGGCGTCACCCGCTTCCACCAGGTCCGGGTCCCCGCCGCCAACCGCATCGGCCCCGAGGGCGCGGGTCTGAAGATCGCCCTCACGACCCTCAACACCGGCCGGCTGTCGCTTCCGGCGTCCTGTGTGGCCGCCGGCAAGTGGTGCCTGAAGATCGCCCGCGAGTGGACGGCGGCCCGCGAGCAGTGGGGCAAGCCGATCGCCCACCACGAGGCGGTCGGCTCGAAGATCAGCTTCATCGCGGCGACGACCTTCGCCCTGGAGGCCGTACTGGACCTGTCGAGCCAGATGGCCGACGAGGACCGCAACGACATCCGCATCGAGGGCGCGCTGGCCAAGCTGTTCGCCTCCGAGATGGCCTGGCTGATGGCCGACGAACTGGTCCAGATCCGCGGCGGCCGGGGCTTCGAGACGGCCGCGTCCCTGGCCGACCGCGGCGAACGCGCGGTCCCCGCCGAACAGGTCCTGCGCGACCTGCGCATCAACCGCATCTTCGAGGGCTCGACGGAGATCATGCACCTCCTGATCGCCCGAGAGGCGGTCGATGCCCACCTGTCGGTCGCCGGTGACCTCATCGACCCCGACAAGTCCCTGTCGGACAAGGCGAAGGCGGGCGCGAACGCCGGCGTCTTCTACGCCAAGTGGCTGCCGAAGCTGGTCGCGGGCCCCGGCCAACTCCCCGGCTCCTACGGCGAGTTCAAGCGTGAGGTCGACCTCTCCCCGCACCTGCGCTACGTCGAACGCACCGCCCGCAAACTCGCCCGCTCCACCTTCTACGCCATGTCCCGCTGGCAGGGCCGGATGGAGACCAAGCAGGGCTTCCTGGGCAGGATCGTCGACATCGGCGCGGAGCTGTTCGCGATGAGCGCGACCTGCGTCCGCGCCGAACTCCTGCGCGGTCAGGGCGACCACGGCCGCGAGGCCTACCAGCTGGCCGACGTCTTCTGCCGCCAGTCCCGCATCCGCGTCGAGGAACTCTTCGGCCGCCTGTGGAACAACACCGACGACCTCGACCGCAAGGTCGTCAAGGGCGTCCTGTCCGGCACCTACGAGTGGCTGGAACGGGGCATCGTCGACCCGTCGGGCGAGGGCCCGTGGATCGCCGACGCCACCCCCGGACCGAGTGAACGGGAGAACGTCCACCGCCCGATCCGCTGATCGTCGGACATGGGCCGGCCGACGGGAGTGACGAACGTCTCCGCCGACCGGCCCATGCGCCTGTGAGCCCCCTGTGAAGGGGACGCCCTGTCCTCCCGCACAGCCATTGCGGCAACAATGGGGGAATGAGTGACAGTCCAGCCCCCCTCGCCGACCCCCACCTCGTCTACGACCCGGTGGCGGGCGACGGGCCGAAGGACGTGGTGATCCTCGGCTCCACCGGCTCGATCGGCACCCAGGCCATCGACCTCGTGCTGCGCAACCCCGACCGGTTCCGGGTCACCGGCCTGTCCGCCAACGGCGGCCGGGTCGCCCTCCTCGCCGAGCAGGCGCACCGGCTCCGGGTGCGGACCGTCGCGGTCGCCCGCGAGGACGTCGTACCGGCCCTGCGCGAGGCCCTGGGCGCCGAGTACGGGGCCGGGGAGCCGATCCCCGAGATCCTCGCCGGACCCGACGCGGCCACCCAGCTCGCCGCGTCCGACTGTCACACCGTCCTCAACGGCATCACCGGCTCCATCGGCCTGGCCCCGACCCTCGCCGCCCTGGAGGCGGGCCGCACCCTCGCGCTCGCCAACAAGGAGTCGCTCATCGTGGGCGGCCCGCTGGTCAAGGCCCTCGCCAAGCCCGGGCAGATCATCCCCGTCGACTCCGAACACGCGGCGCTGTTCCAGGCGCTGGCGTCCGGCACCAGAGCGGACGTACGCAAGCTCGTCGTCACCGCGTCCGGGGGCCCCTTCCGGGGCCGGACCAAGGCCGAGCTGGCCCGGGTGACGGTCGAGGACGCCCTCGCCCACCCCACCTGGGCCATGGGCCCGGTCATCACGATCAACTCCTCGACCCTGGTCAACAAGGGGCTGGAAGTCATCGAGGCACACCTCCTTTACGACATTCCCTTCGATCGGATTGAGGTGGTCGTGCACCCGCAGTCGTATGTCCACTCGATGGTTGAGTTCACAGACGGATCCACGATCGCCCAGGCGACGCCCCCCGACATGCGTGGGCCGATCGCCATCGGCCTCGGCTGGCCCGAACGCGTCCCCGACGCCGCACCCACCTTCGACTGGAGCAAGGCGTCGACGTGGGAGTTCTTCCCGCTCGACAACGACGCGTTCCCGTCGGTCGATCTGGCGCGCCGGGTGGGAGAGCTCGCGGGCACGGCCCCGGCGGTGTTCAATGCCGCCAACGAGGAGTGCGTGGAGGCCTTCCGGGCCGGCGCGCTGTCGTATCTCGGGATCGTGGAGACCGTGACCCGGGTGGTGGACGAGCACGGCGCCCCGCGCGCGGGAACCCCGCTCACCGTCGCGGACGTCCTCGAAGCGGAGACCTGGGCGCGGACCCAGGCCCGGCAACTGGCGGCACAGACGGCGGAGGCCCGTGCATGACGACCCTGATGTTCATCCTCGGCATAGTGGTCTTCGTGGTCGGACTGCTGGTGTCCATCGCGTGGCACGAGCTGGGGCACCTGTCCACCGCCAAGCTCTTCGGCATCCGCGTGCCGCAGTACATGGTCGGCTTCGGCCCGACGATCTGGTCGCGCAAGAAGGGCGAGACCGAGTACGGCATCAAGGCCATCCCGTTCGGCGGCTACATCCGCATGATCGGCATGTTCCCGCCCGGCCCCGACGGCAGGGTGGAGATGCGCTCCACCTCGCCCTGGCGCGGCATGATCGAGGACGCCCGCACGGCCGCGTTCGAGGAGCTCAGGCCCGGCGACGAGAAGCGCCTGTTCTACACCCGCAAGCCCTGGAAGCGGGTCATCGTGATGTTCGCGGGCCCGTTCATGAACCTGATCCTCGCGGTGGCGCTGTTCCTCACCGTGCTGATGGGTTTCGGCATCTCGCAGCAGACCACCGCGGTCAGCTCGGTCGCCAAGTGCGTCATCGCCCAGAGCGAGAACCGCGAGACCTGCAAGGCGTCCGACGCCCCGTCCCCGGCCGCCGCCGCGGGAATGAAGGCGGGCGACAAGATCGTCGCCTTCGACGGCGTACGCACGGACGACTGGAACCGGCTCTCCGACCTCATCCGCGCCAACCCCGGCAAGACCGTGCCGATCGTCGTCGACCGCAAGGGCGAGGAAGTCACCCTCCAGGCGAAGATCGCCACCAACCAGGTCGCGAAGAAGGACTCCAGCGGCCAGGTCGAGCCCGGCAAGTACGTCACTGCGGGCTTCCTCGGCTTCACGGCGGCCAGCGGCGTCGTCCGCCAGGACTTCGGCGAATCGGTGACCTGGATGGGCGACCGCATGGGCGACGCCGTCGACTCCCTCGCGGCACTGCCCAGCAAGATCCCCGCCCTGTGGGACTCGGCCTTCGACGGTGCCCCCCGTGAAGCGGACTCCCCGATGGGCGTCGTCGGCGCGGCCCGCGTCGGCGGCGAGATCTTCACCCTGGACATCCCGCCCACCCAGCAACTGGCCATGGCCCTGATGCTGGTCGCCGGCTTCAACCTCTCCCTGTTCCTGTTCAACATGCTGCCGCTGCTCCCGCTCGACGGCGGCCACATCGCGGGCGCCCTGTGGGAGTCGCTGCGCCGCAACGCGGCGAAGGTGCTGCGCCGCCCGGACCCGGGCCCGTTCGACGTGGCGAAGCTGATGCCGGTCGCGTACGTGGTGGCCGGGATCTTCATCTGCTTCACGATCCTGGTCCTGATCGCGGACGTCGTTAACCCGGTGCGCATCACCTAGCCATACGGCGTTTGTGGCGGCCCGGCATCCTTTGTGCCGGGCCGCCCTCCAACGGGTGGGTTTACGGGCGTGATGTGCCCGGGCCTTGGCATGTGCCGTAATCTCGAAGCCTGGAGCCCGCCGCTGACGGGACCTGGACCTTGATCCACGACTTGGGGTTGCACAGCAGATGACTGCGATTTCTCTCGGCATGCCGTCCGTTCCGACCAAGCTCGCCGAGCGCCGCAAGAGCCGGCAGATCCAGGTCGGGTCCGTGGCGGTCGGCGGAGACGCCCCGGTCTCCGTGCAGTCGATGACCACGACCCGTACGTCCGACATCGGCGCCACGCTCCAGCAGATCGCCGAGCTCACCGCCTCCGGCTGCCAGATCGTCCGGGTGGCCTGCCCCACGCAGGACGACGCGGACGCCCTCGCGACCATCGCCCGCAAGTCCCAGATCCCCGTCATCGCCGACATCCACTTCCAGCCCAAGTACGTCTTCGCGGCCATCGAGGCCGGCTGCGCCGCGGTCCGGGTGAACCCGGGCAACATCAAGCAGTTCGACGACAAGGTCAAGGAGATCGCCAAGGCGGCGAAGGACCACGGCACCCCGATCCGCATCGGCGTGAACGCGGGCTCCCTGGACAAGCGCCTGCTCCAGAAGTACGGCAAGGCGACCCCCGAGGCCCTCGTCGAGTCCGCCCTGTGGGAGGCGTCCCTCTTCGAGGAGCACGACTTCCGGGACATCAAGATCTCGGTGAAGCACAACGACCCGGTCGTGATGATCGAGGCCTACCGCCAGCTGGCCGCCGCCTGCGACTACCCGCTGCACCTCGGCGTGACGGAGGCGGGCCCGGCCTTCCAGGGCACCATCAAGTCGGCGGTCGCCTTCGGCGCCCTGCTCTCCGAGGGCATCGGCGACACGATCCGCGTCTCGCTGAGCGCACCCCCGGCCGAAGAAGTGAAGGTCGGCATCCAGATCCTGGAGTCGCTCAACCTCAAGGAGCGCGGCCTGGAGATCGTCTCCTGCCCGTCCTGCGGCCGCGCCCAGGTCGACGTCTACAAGCTGGCCGAGGAGGTCACCGCGGGCCTGACCGGCATGGAGGTCCCGCTCCGCGTGGCCGTCATGGGCTGCGTGGTGAACGGCCCCGGCGAGGCCCGCGAGGCCGACCTCGGTGTTGCCTCCGGCAACGGCAAGGGACAGATCTTCGTCAAGGGCGAGGTCATCAAGACCGTCCCCGAGTCGAAGATCGTGGAGACCCTCATCGAGGAGGCCATGAAGCTGGCCGAACAGATGGAGGCGAACGGCGTCACCTCCGGTGAGCCGTCGGTGTCGGTGGCGGGCTGACGGTTCCTATCGAGCACCGGTCAGCTGCGTTCAGCCCGTCCGGCGTTTGAGGACGAGGCCCGTTCAGGGCCGACAGCGGGGGTCTGGGGGCGGCAGCCCGGCCCCCAGGGACGGCACGGCAGCCGACGACCACCTACAAACGGGCGGTAACCCCCACAGGGCGGCGCTGCTCAGCTTCCGCAGGTACAGTGCGGAGATCAGCAGATCCCACTGTGAGGCCCCGCCCGTGTTGACCCAGACGACCTCCCGGGTCCTCGAACCGAGCGACCTGGACGCCGCGCTCGCCGTCCTCCACCGTGAGCCGGTCGCGAACGCCTTCGTGACGTCCCGGGTCCAGGTCGCCGGCCTCGACCCGTGGCGGCTCGGCGGCGAGATGTGGGGCTGGTACGAGGACGGCATGCTGACGTCCCTGTGCTACGCCGGCGCCAACCTGGTCCCGATCTGCGCCACCCCGCGCGCCGTCCGCGCCTTCGCCGACCGGGCACGAAGAGCGGGCCGGCGCTGCTCGTCCATCGTCGGTCCCGCCGAATCCACCGCCCAGCTCTGGCGGTTGCTGGAACCGAGCTGGGGCCCCGCGCGTGAGGTCCGCCCCCACCAGCCCCTGATGGTCACCGACCGCATGCCCACCGACATCGCCCCCGATCCCTACGTCCGCCGCATCCGCAAGGACGAGATGGACACGATCATGCCGGCGTGCGTGGCGATGTTCACCGAGGAGGTCGGCGTCTCGCCGATGGCCGGCGACGGCGGGCTCCTGTACCAGGCCAGGGTCGCCGAACTCGTCGGCTCCGGGCGCTCCTTCGCCCGCCTCGACACCGACGGCAGGGTCGTCTTCAAGGCCGAGATCGGCGCCGCGACCGACCGCGCCTGCCAGATCCAGGGCGTGTGGGTGGCCCCCGAGTACCGGGGGAGGGGCCTGGCGGCCCCGGGCATGGCCGCGGTCCTGCGCTACGCGCTGGCGGACGTGGCGCCGGTGGTGAGCCTGTACGTGAACGACTTCAATACGGCGGCGAGGCGCACGTATCGGAGGGTGGGCTTCCAAGAAGTGGGCGCTTTCATGAGCGTTCTCTTTTGAAGGGCGCCGGGGGGGACAGCGCACCCAGGGGCGCGGGGAACTGCGCGACCAGCCCCCGACAACCGGCACTCGGACGACAACCGAAACCCCCCTGTAAGCTCCCCGCATGGACCTCGCCATCGGCCCCTTGGACCTGTCAGCCCACGTCGATGAGGCCCTAGCCGTCCAAGCCGTCGCCTTCGGATTGGGTCCCGACGAGGTAGCGGTCCGCCGCCAGATCGTCCTCCGCCACATGACCTACCCGGGAGCAAGGGCCCTCGGCGCAACAGCCGGCGGCAACCTCGCAGGTTTCGTCTACGGCATGCCCAACGACCGCGCCCACTGGTGGTCGACAGTCGTGGAGCCGTACCTCCGAGCAAGGCACTGCGACGACTGGCTCGACGACTCCTTCGTGATCACCGAACTGCACGTCCACCCTCGTTACCAGAACCGCGGCATCGGCCGCGCCCTGATCACCACGATCACCGACAGCGCCGCCGAACCCCGCTCGATCCTCTCCGCGATCGACACCGACAGCCCGGCCCGCGGCCTCTACCACTCCCTCGGCTACCAGGACCTGGCCCGCCAGGTCCTCTTCCCCAGCGCCCCGAAGCCGTACGCCGTCATGGGCGCCCACTTGCCCCTGCGCCGTCGCTAACCGATTTCCACCGTCCCGCACGGCCCGGCTAACCTCCTGCCATCACCCTCCCCCAAAGGGGGAACCCCAGCAGCAGGAGTTCGAGAACCATGGCCAACGCACCGGTCCAGCGCATGTCCCAGTTGATGGCGAAGACGCTGCGCGACGACCCGGCGGACGCCGAGGTCCTCAGCCACAAGCTCCTCGTCCGCGCCGGTTACGTCCGCCGCACCGCGGCCGGTATCTGGAGCTGGCTGCCGCTCGGCAAGAAGGTCCTCGCCAACGTGGAACGGATCGTCCGCGAGGAGATGGACGCGATCGGCGCCCAGGAGGTACTGCTCCCCGCGCTGCTGCCGCGTGAGCCGTACGACGCGACCGGCCGCTGGGACGAGTACGGCCCGGAGCTGTTCCGCCTGCAGGACCGCAAGGGCGGCGACTACCTCCTGGGTCCCACCCACGAGGAGATCTTCACCCTGCTGGTGAAGGACCAGGCGTCCTCCTACAAGGACCTGCCGGTGATCCTCTACCAGATCCAGCACAAGTACCGTGACGAGGCCCGCCCCCGCGCCGGCATCCTGCGCGGCCGCGAGTTCCTGATGAAGGACTCGTACTCCTTCGACACGGAGGACGAGGGCCTCGCCCAGTCCTACGCCCTGCACCGCCAGGCCTACCAGAAGGTGTTCGAGCGCCTCGGCCTCGACTACCGCATCTGCGCCGCGACCGCGGGCGCGATGGGCGGCTCCAAGTCGGAGGAGTTCCTCGCCCCGGCCGGGGCCGGCGAGGACACCTTCGCGGACTGCCCGAACTGCGACTTCGCCGCCAACACCGAGGCGATCACGTACGAGCTGAAGGCGGTGGACGCCTCCGACGTCCCGGCCGCCGAGGAGATCCCGACCCCCGACACCCCGACCATCGAGACCCTGGCCGCCTCCCTCGGCGTCCCGGCCTCCGCCACGCTGAAGAACCTCCTCGTGAAGGTCGACGGCGAGATCGTCGCCGTCGGCGTGCCCGGTGACCGCGAGGTCGACATGGGCAAGGTCGAGGCGCACTTCGCCCCGGCGGTCGTCGAGATGGTCACCGAGGCGGACTTCGCGGGCCGCCCTGACCTGGTCCGCGGCTACGTCGGCCCGCAGGGCCTGGGGGAGAAGGTCAAGTACCTCGCCGACCCGCGCGTGGCCCCGGGCACCGCCTGGATCACGGGCGCCAACAAGGAGCACACGCACGCCAAGAACGTCGTCGCGGGCCGCGACTTCGAGGTCGACCAGTACGTCGACGTCGTGGTCGTCCAGGAGGGCGACCCCTGCCCGAACTGCGGCACCGGCCTCAAGCTCGACCGCGCCATCGAGATCGGCCACATCTTCCAGCTGGGCCGCAAGTACACCGACGCCCTCAAGCTCGACGTCCTCGGCCAGAACGGCAAGCCGGTCCGCGTGACCATGGGCTCCTACGGCATCGGCGTCTCTCGCGCGGTCGCCGCCCTCGCCGAGCAGAGCGCCGACGACAAGGGCCTGTGCTGGCCCAAGGAGGTCGCCCCGGCCGACGTCCATGTCGTCGCCGCGGGCAAGGCCCTGCAGACCGAGCTGGCGCTCGACGTCTCCGAGAAGCTGGCGGCGGCCGGTGTCCGCGTCCTCGTGGACGACCGGGCCGGTGTCTCCCCGGGCGTGAAGTTCACGGACTCGGAGCTGATCGGCGTACCGCGGATCCTGGTGGCCGGGCGGCGCTCGGCCGAGGGCGTGCTGGAGCTGAAGGACCGCAGGACCGGTGAGCGTGAGGAGCTGACGGTGGCGGAGGCGGTCGCGAGGCTGACGGCCTGAGGGCCGGAGCTCAAGTGCTGTTCTGTGACGGCATTTCACAGCGCCGGTCGGGCTGACCAACCCAGCCCGTCCGGCGATTGAGGACGAGGCCGTTCAGGCCGATGGGGGGGGCCGGGGGCGCAGCCCCGGAAGGCCGGCCGCAACGCCCTACAGCCAGCCGGCGAACTCCAGCAACAACTCCGAGTCGGCCCGGCGCCCGACCCTCCGCGCCCGCACGCCCGACTCCACGGCGCGGAACAGCGTCCAGCCGCGCAGCCGCTCCTGGTCCACGTCCAGCGACTCCGCGAGCCGCTTCACCCGCCGCCGGGTCGTCGCCGCCCCCGACGGCGAGGCGATGAGGTCCTCCACCCGGTCCCGAACGAGCCGCGCCAGGTCGAAGGCGCACTCGCCGACCACCGGATCGGGGCCCACGGCCAGCCACGGCATCCGCTCCCCGGCGAGCACCTTGCTCTGCCGGAAGGTGCCGTGCAGCAGCCGCTGCTCGGGCGGCGCGGCCAGCAGGTCCTCGCGCGCCGCGAGCGCCGCGTCCACCAGCGGCCGTACCTCCGCGTCGGCGGCGGCACTCGCCCGCATCGCCTCGGCCTGCCGCCCGGTCCGCTCGGCCACGGTCTCGAAGGGCTGCCCGGCCGGCGGCTCGACCCACAGCCGCCGCAGCGTCCCGGCCGCCTCCAGCAGCGCCTTCGCCTCCGGCAGCGACCGCACCGACACATCCGGGTGCAGCCGCTCGAGGAGCAGCACTCCTTCGGACATGAACGGTTCGAGCAGCTGTACGGCACCCAGGCCACCCCAGTGGGCCAGCGCGGCCCGCTCGCTCTCCGGGCGGGCCCGGGGCGGGGCCAGCTTGAGCACGGCGGGGGTGCCGTCCGGCCGCCGTACCAGCACGACCAGGCTGCTGCGCCCACCGGGCACCTGTACCCGCTCGACGGTCAACTCGCGCAGCGCGACGGCCTGCCCGGCCGCCTCGGGCAGCTTCTCCAACCAGTCGTCACCGTCCGGTGCCGTCTCACCGAGCGCCCTGACCAGACGCCGCGGCGGTTCGAAAGCCATGCGCGAGTCGTTCCCTTCCCGTACGTGTCGAGCGTACGTTCACACGGTGGGCGTCGGTGACGCCGAGGTGGTGGCCGCCCGCTCGGCGAGCCCAGGGAAGGCTACGCTCTCGCCCCGCCAGCGCACCGCCCGCACCGCCGCCTCCCGCAGCGACCCGGCCGCCGTACGCCGCCGCTCGCCCCCGGTCGCCCGGACCAGGTCGGAGTACACGCCGGCCACACGGTCCTCCAGCTCGGCGGCGAGCCGCACCGCCGCGGCCGAGTCCGGCACCGCGAAGGGCAGCGCGTACGCCGCCGCCGCGGCCACCGGCGCCCCGCCCAGGTCCCGCACCTCGCGCGCCAGGGCGTCCCGCCGGGCCCGGTGGGCGTCGTACGCCGCCTTCGCCTCCGTACGACGGTCCTCACGGATCCGGCCGCCGACGACCCCGTAGCCGTACACGGCCGCGTGCTCGGCGGCCAGCGCCGCCTGGAGGGCCTTCAGTTCCTGGTCCTTCACTTCGCCCCCTCCGTCAGCAGATACGCGTGCGCCGCCCCGGCCGCCGCCACCGAGGCCAGCAGCCGCGCCAGTTCGCCCGGCACGTCGAGCAGCGCCCGCGTGCGCCGGTCCGCGAGGGACCGCTCGGCGGCGGCGAGTTCGGCGAGCGCGTCCTTCTCGTTCCCCGGCACGGCGACCGGCGGGGAAACGGAGGGTGACGCCGACGGGGAGGTCTCCGTGGCCCGGGGAGACGCCTGCCGGGCCCCGCCGAACGCCTCCGCGTGCCGTACGACCTCCGCCCGCAGCGGCGCCAGCCGCTCCGCCAGCGCAGGATGCGCGGCGAGGACGGCGTCGTACCGCTCGACCAGCCCTCGGCTCTCGCGGGCCGCACGCGCGCGTGCCCGCTCGGCCGCCGACGGGCTGCGGCCGGTGGACTCGGAGTCCGACCCGTCGGAGCAGCCCGCCAGCAGGGCGGCGCCCGCGGCCGTGGCGAGCAGGCTTCTTCGGCGCGGTCCTGTCAGGGCGCGCGAGGGCGGGGTGAGGGGCACGGCAGACGTCCTCGGGGAACTCGTACGAAAGAAACACCAAGAGGGGCGGCACGCCCGTGATCACCGTACCCGCGCAGTCACCCCGCACCACTCAGCGGCACCGTTCGGGCCCCGGCCGGTGCCCGCCCGGCCGCCCGGCGGGCGTCCGACGGCCGCCCCGGTGGACGGCAACACCCCCCGGGACCGGATACCCTTTGACCAGACACGCGACCTTCCCACAACAGCACACGCGGCCGAGGAGTCACCCGGATGAGCACCACCCAGAGCGAGAGGCTGCGAGAGCTCCTGGAACCGCTCGTCAGCTCCCAGGGCCTGGATCTCGAAGAGATCGCCGTGGACTCCGTCGGACGCAAGCGTGTGCTGCGCGTCGTCGTCGACTCCGACACCGGTGCCGATCTGGACCGGATCGCCGATGTGAGCCGCGCGCTCTCGGCGAAGCTCGACGAGACGGACGCGATGGGCGAGGGCGAGTACACCCTCGAGGTCGGAACCCCGGGCGCGGAGCGCCTCCTCAAGGAGCACCGGCACTACACGCGAGCCGTCGGACGGCTGGTGAAGTTCCAACTGGCCGAGGGCGAGGAGCTGGTGGCCAGAATCCTCACGGTCGACGACGACGGACTCGACGTCGAGGTGCCCGGAGTCAAGGGACGCAAGCCCACCGCACGCAGACTCGCCTTCGGCGACATCGACAAGGCGCGCGTGCAGGTCGAGTTCAGCCGTAAGGACACGAAGGACATGAAGGAAGAGGAGGAGGCGTAGCCGTGGACATCGACATGAGTGCCCTGCGGGGCTTGGTACGGGAGAAGGAGATCTCCTTCGACCTGCTGGTCGAGGCGATCGAGGCGGCCCTCCTCATCGCCTACCACCGCACCGAGGGAAGCCGCCGCCACGCGCGCGTGGAGCTCAACCGGGAGACCGGTCATGTGACCGTGTGGGCGAAGGAGGATCCGGACGACCTCGAGGAGGGCCAGGAGCCCCGCGAGTTCGACGACACCCCGACCGGTTTCGGCCGGATCGCCGCCACCACCGCCAAGCAGGTCATCCTGCAGCGGCTGCGCGACGCCGAGGACGACGCGACGCTCGGCGAGTACGCCGGCCGCGAGGGCGACATCGTCACCGGTGTCGTCCAGCAGGGGCGCGACCCGAAGAACGTGCTCGTGGACATCGGCAAGCTGGAGGCCATCCTGCCGGTGCAGGAGCAGGTGCCGGGCGAGACGTACGCGCACGGCATGCGTCTGCGGTCGTACGTCGTCCGGGTCGCCAAGGGCGTCCGCGGCCCGTCCGTGACCCTGTCCCGTACGCACCCCAATCTGGTGAAGAAGCTCTTCGCCCTGGAGGTGCCGGAGATCGCCGACGGCTCCGTCGAGATCGCCGCCATCGCGCGTGAGGCCGGTCACCGTACGAAGATCGCCGTCCGCTCCACCCGCTCCGGTCTGAACGCCAAGGGCGCCTGCATCGGCCCCATGGGTGGCCGTGTGCGCAATGTCATGGGCGAGCTGAA
Organism: Streptomyces sp. NPDC002838; assembly: GCF_040295365.1. Classification (NCBI taxonomy): domain Bacteria; kingdom Bacillati; phylum Actinomycetota; class Actinomycetes; order Kitasatosporales; family Streptomycetaceae; genus Streptomyces; species Streptomyces sp. NPDC002838. Next base: position 267,992 of record NZ_JBEOVF010000005.1, read on the forward strand.
CGGTGAGAAGATCGACATCGTCGACTGGTCCGACGATCCGGCCGAGATGGTCGCGAATGCGCTGTCGCCGGCCCGGGTCTCCAAGGTCGAGGTCGTGGACATGGCCGCCCGCTCCGCGCGCGTGACGGTGCCCGACTACCAGCTGTCGCTGGCGATCGGCAAGGAAGGGCAGAATGCCCGGCTTGCGGCCCGGCTCACCGGCTGGCGGATCGACATCCGTCCGGACACCGAGCAGCCCGGGGAATAGATCCAGGCCGCAGGTCGCTTAGATCACGACAACAGCCGTTCGATTTTTGCCCCAAAGGGGTGAGGTCGGTACGGGGAGGTAGACTTAGCTGTGTCTGGCCGGACGCCCGCCCGAGCATGCCCTGAGCGCACCTGTGTGGGGTGCCGGGAGCGAGCGGCCAAGAAGGACTTGCTGCGTATCGTGGCGATCGAGGACGAATGCGTCCCCGATGATCGCGGTACGCTGCCCGGCCGGGGTGCGTATGTGCACCCCGCCCTGGTCTGTCTGGACCTGGCGGTACGCCGTCGGGCCTTCCCACGGGCGCTGCGCGCCCCGGGACCGCTCGACACAAAGGCGTTGCGCCTTTATGTCGAGCAGGCAACACCGTAAGACGCGTCGCACGGAACCCCGTGCGGCCCTGGTACCTCGCGAGTTGGAAGTAGGTCGAGATTGCGATGAGCACTCGATGAGTACGCGATGAGTACGCCCATGAAGTAGCGACGGTCCGGCCGCAACCCGGACCTAAAAGGAGCGAAGTGGCTAAGGTCCGGGTATACGAACTCGCCAAGGAGTTCGGGGTTGAGAGCAAGGTCGTCATGGCCAAGCTCCAAGAACTCGGTGAATTTGTCCGTTCGGCGTCCTCGACGATCGAGGCGCCCGTAGTCCGTAAGCTGACGGACGCCCTCCAGCAGGGCAACGGAGGCGGCAAGCCCGCCCCCCGCAAGGCTGCCCCGGCGAAGCCGGCAGCCCCCTCTCCCGCGCAGGCCGCCCGTCCGGCTGCCCCGCGCCCGCCGGCCCCCAAGCCGGCCGCCGCCGAGAAGCCCGCGGCTCCCGCCGCACCGGCTGCTCCCGGCCCCCGTCCCACTCCGGGCCCGAAGCCCGCGCCGCGGCCCGCCCCGGCGTCTCCGGCGCCCACCACGCCCGAGTTCACGGCACCTCCGTCGGCTCCCGCCGCACCGGCCGCCGGTTCCGGCTCCGGCTCTGGTTCCGGTTCCGGCTCCGGTGCCCGTCCGGGCGCTCCGCGTCCGGGTGCTCAGGCTCCGCGTCCGGGCGCCCGTCCGGGCGGTCCCGGAGAGCGCGGCCAGGGTCGTGGTGACCGTGGCGACCGTCCCGGCGGTTCGCGTCCGGGTGGTCAGGCTCCGCGTCCCGGTGCCCGTCCGGCCGGTCCCCGTCCGGGCAACAACCCCTTCACCTCTGGTGGCTCCACCGGCATGGCGCGCCCGCAGGCGCCCCGTCCGGGCGGTGCACCCCGACCGGGAGGGGGCCCCGGTGGCGCCGGCGCGCCCGGCGGCGCTCCGCGTCCGCAGGGCCAGGGCGGTCCCCGTCCCCAGGGCGCCTCGGGCGGTCCCCGTCCGCAGGCTCCGGGCGGCTCGCGTCCCACCCCGGGCGGCATGCCCCGCCCGCAGGGCGGCGGTCCGCGTCCCGGCGGCGGCCCCGGCGGCCCTCGTCCGAACCCCGGCATGATGCCGCAGCGTCCCGCTGCCGGCCCGCGCCCCGGTGGCGGCGGTCCCGGCGGTCGCGGTCCCGGCGGCGGCGGTCGTCCGGGCGGTGGCGGCGGCGGTCGTCCGGGTGGCGGCGGCTTCGCCGGTCGTCCGGGTGGCGGCGGCGGTGGCGGTTTCGCCGGCCGTCCCGGTGGTCCCGGTGGCGGTGGCGGCGGTTTCGCCGGTCGTCCGGGTGGTCCCGGCGGTGGCGGCGGTGGCCGTCCCGGCTTCGGCGGTCGTCCCGGTGGTCCGGGTGGCCGTGGTGGCACGCAGGGCGCCTTCGGTCGTCCTGGTGGTCCCGCGCGTCGTGGTCGCAAGTCGAAGCGGCAGAGGCGCCAGGAGTACGAGGCCATGCAGGCCCCGTCGGTCGGCGGCGTGATGCTGCCTCGCGGCAACGGCGAGTCCATTCGCCTGTCGCGCGGTGCCTCCCTCACCGACTTCGCGGAGAAGATCAACGCCAACCCGGCGTCCCTCGTCGCGGTCATGATGAACCTCGGCGAGATGGTCACGGCCACGCAGTCCGTCTCCGACGAGACGCTGCAGCTCCTTGCCGACGAGATGAACTACACGGTTCAGATCGTCAGCCCCGAGGAGGAGGACCGCGAGCTGCTCGAGTCCTTCGACCTGGAGTTCGGCGAGGACGAGGGCGACGAGGAGGACCTGGTGGTCCGCCCGCCGGTCGTCACCGTCATGGGTCACGTCGACCACGGAAAGACCCGACTGCTCGACGCCATCCGCAAGACGAACGTCATCGCGGGCGAGGCCGGCGGCATCACCCAGCACATCGGTGCCTACCAGGTCACGACCGAGGTCAACGAAGAGGATCGCAAGATCACCTTCATCGACACCCCGGGTCACGAGGCGTTCACCGCCATGCGTGCCCGTGGTGCGAAGTCGACCGACATCGCGATCCTGGTCGTCGCGGCCAACGACGGCGTCATGCCGCAGACGGTCGAGGCGCTCAACCACGCCAAGGCGGCCGACGTCCCGATCGTCGTCGCGGTCAACAAGATCGACGTCGAGGGTGCGGACCCGACCAAGGTGCGCGGTCAGCTGACCGAGTACGGCCTGGTGGCCGAGGAGTACGGCGGCGAGACCATGTTCGTCGACATCTCCGCCAAGCAGGGTCTGAACATCGACTCGCTGCTCGAAGCGGTCATCCTGACCGCCGACGCCTCGCTCGACCTGCGGGCCAACCCGAAGCAGGACGCGCAGGGCATCTCGATCGAGTCCCGTCTCGACCGCGGCCGCGGTGCCGTGGCGACGGTCCTCGTCCAGCGAGGCACCCTGCGGGTCGGCGACACGATGGTGGTGGGCGACGCCTACGGCCGCGTGCGTGCCATGCACGACGACAACGGCAACAACGTGCAGGAGGCCGGTCCGGCGACGCCGGTCCAGGTCTTGGGCCTGACCAACGTCCCGGGTGCGGGCGACAACTTCATCGTGGTGGACGAGGACCGTACGGCCCGTCAGATCGCGGAGAAGCGTGCCGCCCGTGAGCGCAACGCGGCCTTCGCCAAGCGCACGCGTCGCGTCTCCCTCGAGGACCTGGACAAGGTGCTCAAGGCCGGCGAGGTCCAGCAGCTCAACCTCATCATCAAGGGTGACGCTTCTGGTTCCGTCGAGGCCCTCGAGTCCTCCCTGCTCCAGCTGGACGTCGGCGAAGAGGTCGACATCCGCGTCCTGCACCGCGGCGTCGGTGCGGTCACGGAGTCGGACATCGACCTGGCGATGGGCTCGGACGCCATCGTGATCGGCTTCAACGTGCGCGCCGCCGGGCGGGCACAGCAGATGGCCGAGCGCGAGGGCGTGGACGTCCGCTACTACTCGGTCATCTACCAGGCGATCGAGGAGATCGAGGCGGCCCTCAAGGGCATGCTCAAGCCGGAGTTCGAGGAGGTCGAGCTCGGTACGGCGGAGATCCGCGAGGTCTTCAAGTCGTCCAAGCTGGGCAACATCGCGGGTGTCATCATCCGTTCCGGCGAGGTCAAGCGGAACACCAAGGCCCGCCTGGTCCGCGACGGCAAGGTCGTCGCGGAGAACCTCAACATCGAGGGTCTGCGTCGCTTCAAGGACGACGTCACCGAGATCCGCGAAGGCTTCGAGGGCGGTATCAACCTCGGAAACTTCAACGACATCAAGGTCGACGACGTCATCGCGACGTACGAGATGCGGGAGAAGCCGCGGGCGTAACGCCGACGGTTCGCGTTGGCCGACGGGACTTCGGTTCCGTCGGCCAACGCGCCGTTCCAGGGGGCAGCGCCCCCGGCGGGGGCGAAAGAATCCCGTCGAGCCACCCGCCCGTTCGTTGTACGGTTCTTGATGTCCCCGCCCACTGAATGGCGGGGCCATCGATCCCGTACCGGCGGGTGAACCGGTTACACACATGTATGTGGGGACGCTGTCCTTCGACCTGCTCCTCGGCGACGTACGGTCGCTGAAGGAGAAGCGGTCCGTCGTCCGCCCGATCGTGGCCGAGCTCCAGCGGAAGTACGCGGTGAGCGCGGCCGAGGTGGACCACATGGACCTCCATCGCAGGGCCGTCATCGGCCTGGCGATGGTCTCCGGCGACGCGGGGCATCTCACCGACGTACTGGACCGGTGCGAGCGGCTGGTCGCCGGCCGCCCCGAGGTGGAGCTGCTGTCCGTCAGGCGGCGCTTCCACGGCGAAGACGACTGACGGCCGAAGACGCAACTGACGCACCTGAGAACGCAGACAGGAAAGAACGGGAGACGGACCAGTGGCCGACAACGCGCGGGCGAAAAGGCTGGCGGACCTCATCCGAGAGGTGGTGGCCGAGAAGCTGCAGCGCGGGATCAAGGACCCGCGGCTCGGCTCGCACGTCACCATCACGGACACCCGGGTCACGGGTGACCTGCGGGAGGCGACCGTCTTCTACACGGTGTACGGGGACGACGAGGAGCGGGCGGCCGCGGCCGCCGGTCTGGAGAGCGCCAAGGGCGTGCTCCGCTCCGCGGTCGGCGCGGCGGCGGGCGTGAAGTTCACGCCGACGCTGACCTTCGTGGCCGACGCGCTGCCCGACACCGCCAAGACCATCGAGGACCTCCTGGACAAGGCGCGCCAGTCCGACGAGAAGGTGCGCGAGGTCTCGGCCGGTGCCAAGTACGCCGGCGACGCCGACCCGTACCGGAAGCCGGGCGAGGACGAGGGCGACGCCGCCGAATGACCCAGAAGACCCCCACGCCCGACGGCCTTGTCATCGTCGACAAGCCGTCGGGCTTCACTTCGCACGACGTCGTCGCCAAGATGCGCGGCATCGCAAGGACACGGCGCGTCGGGCACGCCGGCACCCTCGACCCGATGGCGACGGGTGTCCTCGTCCTCGGCGTCGAGAAGGCGACCAAGCTCCTCGGGCACCTCGCGCTGACCGAGAAGGAGTACCTGGGCACGATCCGCCTCGGCCAGACCACCGTCACGGACGACGCCGAGGGCGAGATCACGGAGTCGGTGGACGCCTCCAAGGTCACCCGCGAGGCCGTCGACGCCGGCGTCGCCAAGCTGACCGGCGCCATCATGCAGGTGCCGTCCAAGGTCAGCGCCATCAAGATCGACGGCGTGCGGTCCTACAAGCGGGCGCGCGAGGGCGAGGACTTCGACATCCCCGCCCGGCCGGTCACCGTCTCGTCCTTCGCGGTGTACGACGTCCGGGAGGCCGTCGCCGAGAACGGCACCCCGGTGCTCGACCTGGTCGTGTCGGTGGTCTGCTCGTCCGGCACGTACATCCGGGCCCTGGCCCGCGATCTGGGCGCCGACCTGGGCGTCGGCGGTCACCTCACGGCTCTGCGCCGGACGCGCGTCGGGCCGTACAAGCTGGACGCGGCGAAGACGCTGGACCAGCTCCAGCAGGAGCTGACCGTGATGCCGATCGCCGAGGCCGCCGCGGCCGCGTTCCCGCGCTGGGACGTGGATGCCAGGCGGGCCCGGCTGCTCACGAACGGCGTACGGCTGGAGATGCCCGACGTGTACACGGGCACCGGTGCCGTGGCCGTCTTCGACCCCGAGGGCCGCTTCCTCGCGCTCGTCGAGGAGCACAAGGGCAAGGCGAAGAGCCTGGCTGTCTTCGGCTGACGTCCTGGTCGCCCTCGGCTGATCCACGGGACCGCGGGGCATCCGCCCGTGGAGCGGCGATCACGGGGTACTCCACTGTCGCCGCTCCACGGTCCCCCTCGGTTCCCCCACCCCTAGGGTGTATCCACCCGCCCCCGTCCATTCACCCGTCCGGGCAGGCGCTCGGAGTGAACCGGGGGAGTGGAAAGGGGCGCTTTCGCCGCGTGATCTGTCCCGCTGATCACCTCGCGCCTACCTTCGAGGCCAGGCACGTGTGTACGGCGGGGAGGATCGACCATGGCGGGACGGGGCCCCCGGACCGGGAACGCGAGCGGCACCGCACGGCCGGACCACTCCCGGAACGCGCGCGGCCGACAGAGGCCTGACGAAGCACCGGGGCAGAACCCGGGGCGGGACGTGGGGCCGGGGCCGGGGCAGGTACAGGGGCCGGGGCGCGACGAGGCCTTGGTCCGCATCCACGACCCGGCCGGCCGGCCCCGCGGCACCGGCTTCGTGGCCGACCACCTCGGCACGGTCGTCACCAGCCACGAGACCGTCGACGGTCTGCCCCGGCTCGTGCTCCACGCCGCCGGCGACCGCAGCTGCGTCGTGACCGCCGACGCGGTGACCCCGTTGCCCGAACTGGACCTGGCCCTCATCCACACCGAAGGCCTCGACGTGGACCCGCTCCCCATCACGGTGCGGGACCGGATCGAGGTCGGCACCTATGTGCGCGTCCCCGCCGGCTGCTGGCGCGAGGCCCGTGTACTGGGCGCGACCGGCGTGACGTACACGGCCAAGGACCGCTTCCATCACCTCGACGACGCCCTTGAGTTGGCGATCGGCACGGCCGGACGGGACGCGCTGCGACAGGGCGGCGGGGCCGCGGGAGGCCCGGTGCTCGACGCCGCGTCCGGCGCCGTGGTCGCAGTCCTGGGCACCGCGCTGCGGAACGACCACGGTGACGCCGCATTCGCGGCACCCCTCCGCCCACCGCCGAACGGCCCCTTGTCCGACCTGCTCGCCCGCAACGCGACGACCGTCCCCGCGTATGGCGCGGACCTCAACTTGGCCGGCGTGCTGGAACTGACGGCTGCCTCGGTGGGGCGGGATGGTCCGGCCGGGGTGGTGGCGGGGTTCGTGGGTTGGGGGTCTGGGTGGGGGGATGGGGGAGGGGCGGGGCCGAAGGACGCTGGGGGGCTGGGGTCGTCGGGTGCCTGGGGATCAGGATCGTCGGATGTCCGGCGAGCGAGGTCGGCGGATGCCGGGGGAGTCGGGTCGAAGGACGCTGGGGGGCTGGGGTCGTCGGGTGATTGGGGATCGGGGTCGTTGGATGTCCGGCGGCCGGGGTTGTCGGGTGCTGGAGAGCCGGGGCGGTCGGATGTCGGGGGGCTGGGGTCGTCGGGTGCCTGGGGATCAGGATCGTCGGATGTCCGGCGAGCGAGGTCGGCGGATGCCGGGGGAGTCGGGTCGAAGGACGCTGGAGGGCTGGGGCCTTCGGGTGCCTGGGGACCGGGGCCGACGCACGCCCGGCGAACAGGGCCGTCGGATGCCGGGAGAGTCGAGCCGAAGGACGCCGGGGGACTGGGATCGACGGACCCCCGGAGCAGCGGGCCGGCGGACGCCTGGGGCCCGTGGGCGGTGGAGCCGGTCGAACGGGCGGGGACGGTGGCGGAGTTCGCCGCGTTCAGTGACGGCCCGGCCGCCGTCCTCGGCCTCGTCGGGGATCCCGGCAGCGGTCGTACGACGGAACTCGCGGCCCTCGCCGCCCGGCGCGCCCGGAGCGCGGAACCGGCCCCCACGCTGTGGCTGCGCGGCGCCGACCTCAAGGGCGGCGACACCTCGGTGGCGGACGCTGCGGGCAGGGCGCTGACCCGGGCGGCGAGGATCGTGGCCGCTTCCCGTCCTGTCGAAGCCGCCGCCTGTCCCGCCGACCTGGGCGACGCCACCCCCGAGCGCCTGGCCCGCCTGGCCCGAGCCGCCGGTCGGCCCCTCCTGCTCCTCCTCGACGGTCCCGAGGAGATGCCACCTGTCCTGGCCCACCGCCTCGCGGAGTGGACCGACGGGACGGCGAGGTGGCTGCGGGAGACGGGGGCAAAGCTGGTGGTGGCGTGCCGGGGGGAGTACTGGGAGGTGGCGGGGGCGGGGTTTCCGGAGGAGATGCTGCATGGAGGGGCTTCGCCTTCCCACGCCGGTCCGCATCCGTCAGCCCGTCCGGCGTTTGAGGACAAGGCCGTTCAGGCCGACAGCGGGGGTGCGGGGGCGGCAGCCCTCAGGAGTGGGACGCAGACTTCCCGGCCGTTCCCACCCTGCGTGCACCTCGGCGACCTGCACGACGACGAGTCCCGCGAGGCCCGCACCCGCTACCGCATCCCCGAAGGCACCCTGACCGGCCCCGACGCCCGCCACCCCCTCACCCTCCGCCTCCTCGCAGAGGTCCACGCCGCTCTCCCCGAACCCCCGCACGCCCCCATCGACCGCGAGGACGTCTTCTCCGCCTACCTCGACCTGATGTGCCTGCGCATCGCGGTACGGCTGGCCGAACAGAACGGCCCGCACGGCACCCCCGTACGCCGCCTCGCCGCCAAGGTCTCCGGCCAGGTCCACGAGGCCGCCCGCCGCAGCCTGGGCCCCGGCCAGGGCGAACTGGACCGGACGTCGTTCGAAGCGGTGTTCCCCTGGGGTACCGCCCCCGCGAGGCTCGGCGGCGGCACCGGCTGGGCGTCCGCCGTGCTCACCGAGGGCCTCCTCGTCCCCGTCGGCACCGGCTACCGCTTCGCCCACGAAGAGCTCGCCGACTGGATCCAGGGCATGCACCTCGACCTGGACGAGGCCCTGCGCGCCCTGGTCCACAGCCACCGCACCCGCCCGCCCGGCACCTCCGGCACGCACCCCCTCCCCGTCCCGCACCACCGCATCGGCCCCGTCATCGAGGCCCTGCTGTACCTCGCCCGCCGGCACGGAACACCCCGACTCGCCCACCGCCTGGAGGAGTTGACCCACGCGCTCGACGCCGACCCGCACTCCTGGTGGGCCGCCCGCCTCCTCGCCGAAACCCTGCTGCGCGTCCCGGACGCGACGCCGTACACAGCCGTCCTGATCCTGCTCACCGACCGGATCGTGACCTGGCGCCGCCGGGAACGGCCCGTACCCGCCGAGTTCGGGCCGGACTTCTGGACCGCCCTGCCGCTCCCGCAGGACACCCGCGTCGACCTGCTCCGCCGTCTCGTCCTCGCCGACGGCCCCCGGCGGGACACCGGCCCCCGCTACCTCGACGCGGCCGCCCGTCTCCTCGCCGCCGACCCCACCGCCGTACAACCGCACCTCATCCGCTGGTTCGACGACGAGCGACCGCTGCCCGCGACCCCGCACGCGACCGTGGCGAAGGCCGCGCAGGCGCTGCTGCACACCCATCGCCACCCGGCCCTGGACGACCTCACCGAAGTCCTCGTCGACAGCGCGCACCACCGCGCCGACGAGCTGCTCGCCGTACTCGCCGAGGACGAGCCGTCGGCCGTCTGCCGGGCCGTCGACCGGTGGGCGCACGACGAACGGCCCGCGCGGCGGGCCGCCGCCGTGGCGTCCGGGCTGCGCACCGCCCCGCACGTCCGCACCGAGGCCGACCGCGAACTGCTGCGCCATGCCGCCCTCGCCCTGCTCGCCCGCCCCGCCGACCGCACCCTGCACGGCGGCGCGCTCGCCCTGCTGATCCGCGATCCGCACACCCGCGCCCGCCATCTCCCGCAGGCGCTCGGGCACTTCGTGGCCGGCGACCCGCAGTTCCCGCCGAGCGCGCTGGTCCCGGCCCTGGCGACCGACCCGGACCAGGTCCTCGACGCCTTCCGGGACCGGCTGCGCCGCCCCGACGCCGGGGAGGCGCTGCGCACGCTCGCCGACGTCACCACGCCCGCGCTGGCCCGCCGGGTCGCCACCCTGGTGCGGGAGGCCGTGGAGCAACGGCCGGAGACCGCCGCCCACGTGGCCGCGTACGTCGACCGGCGCCTCGAGCACGGCCCCGCCGCCCGGGCCGTACTCCTGCCGTTGGTCACCGGCCTGCTGGACGGCGGCCCGGAGCGGGCGCGGGCGGCCCTCGCGGCCGTCCTCGCCGCCCCGGGCACCCCCGCTTCCCGCCCTCTGCGCCAGGAACTCCTCGAGTTCCTCCTGACCCACGAACACGAACCGTCCGTCCTGATCGCGGTCCTGCACACGGCGGCCGCACACAGCGAGGCATGGGCGACAGGCGCCCGCGACCTGGTCCACCGCGCCGGCCTCCTCCTCGTGCGCACCCCTCAGGGCGCGGCTCGCTTCGACCGCGGCCTTGTCGACCTCTGCCGGCGCGTGCCCGGCTTCGCCGCGCTGGTGGCCGGCTGGCTGACCGAGACCCCGGACGACTGGGCGGCGGTGGTGGGCCCCAGCGCCCGCCGGATGATCGAGAGCCTGGCCGGCGTACGAGTCCCCGCGTGAGCAGGCGACATCCACGTGCGTCCCGTCACAGCCCCATGCCGATGCGGGCCGCGGGCGCGCGGCATGGCACCCTTAGACCTGCGCATGAGGACCTGCGCAAAAGGCAGAGAGACGGACACGGGTTCGACAAGGAGCGGTCACAGTGCAGCGCTGGCGTGGCTTGGAGGACATCCCCCAGGACTGGGGGCGCAGCGTCGTCACCATCGGCTCCTACGACGGAGTCCACCGCGGACACCAGCTGATCATCCGGCATGCCGTGGAACGCGCCCGTGAACTGGGCGTTCCCGCCGTCGTCGTCACCTTCGACCCGCATCCCAGCGAGGTCGTCCGCCCCGGCAGCCACCCGCCGTTGCTCGCCCCGCACCACCGCCGTGCCGAACTGATGGCGGACCTGGGCGTGGACGCGGTCCTGATCCTCCCGTTCACGACGGAGTTCTCGAAGCTCTCGCCGGCCGACTTCGTCGTCAAGGTCCTGGTCGACAAGCTGCACGCCAAGGCGGTCGTCGAGGGCCCCAACTTCCGCTTCGGCCACAGGGCCGCCGGGAACGTGGAGTTCCTGACCGAGCAGGGCAAGATCTACGACTTCGAGGTCGAGGTCGTCGACCTGTACGTGTCCGGTGACGCGGGCGGCGGCGAGCCCTTCTCCTCGACCCTGACCCGGCGCCTGGTCGCCGAGGGCGACGTCGAGGGTGCCGCCGAGATCCTCGGCCGCCCGCACCGGGTGGAGGGCGTGGTCGTCCGCGGCGCCCAGCGCGGTCGCGAGCTCGGCTTCCCCACGGCGAACGTCGAGACGCTCCCGCACACCGCCATCCCCGCCGACGGTGTCTACGCGGGCTGGCTCCATGTGGACGGCGAGGCGATGCCGGCCGCGATCTCCGTCGGCACGAACCCGCAGTTCGACGGCACCGAGCGCACGGTGGAGGCGTACGCCATCGACCGCGTGGGCCTGGACCTGTACGGGCTGCATGTCGCCGTCGACTTCCTGGCCTTCGTCCGCGGGCAGGCGAAGTTCGACACGCTGGACGCGTTGTTGGAGCAGATGGGCGAGGACGTGAAGCGGTGCCGGGAGCTGGTGGCGGCGGCTGACGCCGAGTAGTCGTAGTCGTCCGTAGGACGCCGAAGGGCGGCCGGTGCCTCAGGGGCACCGGCCGCCCTTCGTTCGTTCGCGTGCGGCTACTGCTGCGGGGGAGGGGGCGGGGGCGGGGTCTGCCCGTCCTGCGGGGGATAGCCGGGGTGGGCCTGTCCTGGCTGCTGTCCCGGCTGCGGGGGGTAGGGCTGGGGCTGGCCGCCGGACTGGGGGTACGGCTGTCCCGGCTGGGCGGGCGGCTGGCCCGGCTGGCCGTAGGGCTGGCCCGGGGGGTACGGCTGCTGTCCCGGCTGACCGGGGTGCGGCTGCTGTCCCGGGTGGGGCTGCTGCGGGTACGGGCCGGGCTGGCCGGGTGCCTGCTGGCCGGGGGCGTACGGCTGACCCTGCTGGCCCGGCATCGGAGGTGCGGCGACCGGCGGCGGGTTGCCGTCGCTCGTCCACAGGCCGTGCTTCTGCTGGTGCCGTACGAAGTCCTCGGCGACCATCGCCGCGAGGTTGAAGTACGCCTCCCGCACCTTCGGCCGCATCATGTCGAGGTCGACCTCGGCACCGGCGGCGAGATGCTCGTCGAAGGGGACGACGATCACACCCCGGCACCGGGTCTCGAAGTGCGCCACGATGTCCTCGACCTTGATCATCTTGCCGGTCTCGCGGACACCCGAGATGACGGTGATGGACCGTGAGACGAGGTCGGCGTACCCGTGCGCGGACAGCCAGTCCAGCGTCGTACTGGCGCTGCTCGCACCGTCCACGGACGGCGTCGAGATGATGATGAGCTGGTCGGCGAGGTCGAGCACACCGCGCATGGCGCTGTACAGCAGACCGGTACCGGAGTCGGTGAGGATGACCGGGTACTGGTTGCCGAGCACGTCGATGGCGCGCCGGTAGTCCTCGTCGTTGAAGGTCGTGGACACGGCCGGGTCGACGTCGTTGGCGATGATCTCCAGACCGGAGGGGGCCTGGGAGGTGAACCGCCGGATGTCCATGTACGAGTTGAGGTACGGGATCGCCTGGACGAGGTCACGGATGGTGGCCCCGGTCTCGCGCCGCACGCGGCGGCCGAGCGTACCGGCGTCCGGGTTGGCGTCGATGGCGAGGATCTTGTCCTGCCGCTCGGTGGCGAGTGTGGAGCCGAGGGCCGTGGTCGTGGTCGTCTTGCCGACGCCGCCCTTGAGGCTGATGACGGCGATGCGGTAGCAGGACAGCACCGGGGTGCGGATGAGCTCCAACTTCCGCTGCCGCTCGGCTTCTTCCTTCTTCCCACCCAGCTTGAACCGGCCCCCGCCGGGCCCCGGGCGGCTGCTCTTCGCCTTCTGCTTCTTGTTGTTGAGCAGTCGGTCGGAGGACAGCTCGACGGCCGCGGTGTAACCGAGGGGCGCCGCACCCGGGTTGCTCGGCTGCCGCTGGTCGTGCTGCATGGCCTGGGGCCAGGCGCCACCGGTGCGGGGGTCCACCGGCGGCTGGCCGTGCGGGGGCTGGCCGTGCGGCGGCTGCTGGGCGTTGGGCTGCTGCGGAACGCCGGGGTGCGGCTGCGCCGGGTTGGCCGGTTGGCCGTGCTGCGCGGGCGGCTGGGGGAAGCCGTATCCACCGGGCTGGGCCGGGGGGTTGGCGTTCGGGTTGGGGGCGGGCTGGGCGTTCGGTGCCTGGGGGCCGGGGGCGCCGGGTGCGCCCGGGTGCGGGAAGCCGTAACCGCCCTGCGCGTTGGGGGCAGGGGGCTGCGGGAAGCCGTATCCGCCCTGGGCGTTGGGCGGCGGAGGCTGGGGGAAGCCGTATCCGCCCTGCGCGTTGGGGGCAGGCGGCTGCTGTGCCGGAGTGCCGGGGTGCGGGAAGCCGTAGCCGGGCTGCGGAGGGGCCTGAGGGGCCGGAGGGGTCTCCGGGCTCGGCGGCGCAGGCGCGGCGGGCTGGTTCCAGGCGTTCGGCGCGGGCTGCGGCGCCTGGGGCTGGAAGGGCGGCTGCGGCGCCGACGCGGGCGGCTGGTCCGGCGCGGGCGCGGCGGATTCCGGCTGTGGCTGCGGCTGTGCGGGCCACTGGGCCGCCGGGGCCGGGGCGGCCGGCTGGTACGACGGCGGCAGCGGAGGAACCTCGCCCTCCGCCGCCGGAGGGGGAGTCCAGGAGGGGAAGCCGGACTGGGGGGCGGCCCCCGCGTCCGACGACTCGTCCGCGGTGCCGCCTGCCTCCTGTGCGGGGGTCTCCTCGGCCTCGCCGTCCGCCGGAGCCGCCTGCGCGTCCTCGGCCGCAGGAGCCTCCGCGTCCTCGTCCGCGTGGTCGGCCGTCGGGGAGGGAGTGTCGGCGTCGCCCTCCGCCGAGGAGGAGTCGTCGGCAGCGTCGGCGGAGGCGTCCGCGTCGTCATCCGTACGACCACGGGCACCAGTACCGGCATCTGCACCGGCCGAGTCCGCGGCCGTACCGTCGGCAGCGCTGTCGCCGTCGCCGGGCTGAGCCGAAGTCTTCTCGGCGGAACCGGCGACTGCGCTCTCGTCGGCAGAGTTCTGCCCGGCCCCACCAGTCCCGGCCGCGGCGGCGAGCTCCGCGATCTCCCGCTTCAGGGAGGCAGCGGAGAACCGCATGGTGTCGCCGCTCTCCAGATCGCCGTTTCCGGACTCGCCCTCGCCGGAAGCCGGGTAGGAGGGTGCGGCGGGAGGGGCAGGCGGCGCAACGGGGGTCTCAGGAGCCGCCGGAGGGGCAGCCGGAGCCCACTGACCCTGCGGCTGAGCCGGCGGCTGCGGCTGAGCGGGTGCCTGGGGCGGGGCGGGTGCCTGCGGCTGCTGCAACTCGAAGCCGTTCCCGGCAGGTGGCCTGGGCACGCCCGTCGGCTCCCCCATCGGCGGCGTGGCGGGAGCCGGAGCCGGGGCCGGGGCCGGGGCCGGAGTGGGAGCCGCTGCCGGAAAACCGGAGTCCGGCGAAGACGGAGCAGCGGCAGGCGCACCTGAGGCACCGGCCGCACCGGGTTCCTGACCGGAATGCCCGGACTGCCCCGACCCCCCACCACCCGCGTTCTGCGTGTACCAGGCAGGCGGCGCGTAGTCGATGGTGAACTCGCCCGTCATCTCGATGGCGGACTCCGCGTCGGGCTGGTCATCGTCGGGTGTGGCCCAGCCCCCGCGGATCCCGTCCCGATCGCTGCTCACAATTCCTCCTGGTGTGGTCGAGCACCCTCATGCCGTGCCGGGGCGACCATTACTTGTCGGCCTTGGTCGTTCGAGGTCGTCCGGTCCACCGGCTCCCCCTGGGGCGCCGACGTCCGGTCCACGGGTTCTGACATCGCGCCCTGTCCCAGCCTAATCACCACGTGCCCCACCCTGGCAGGCCCATCCACCCCATCACGACCCGCGCACTGCTTCACACCGGGCCCGCAGGTGTCGTACACGTCACCACTCCCGATGAACAAACCGCCCGATAGCGGGTATGAAGCCGCAAGACAAAGCGGAAGAAACGCCCCCGAATGCTCAATTCACGTCGGGCGACGGTCGATTCAGTCCATCCTGCGCGGCGTACCCAACAATCCGATCTCGGCGTCGGTCGGTTGTGTGAGCACGTACTGCCGGTCGCGATCGCTACACCAGAGGGTGAGGCCGTCGGAGAGGCCGGGCAGGGCCTCCACCTCGGCCCGGGGCAGCGCCATCGTGCGGCCCAGCTCCGTCGCCTCGTCCGGCGAGATTCTCTGCACCCCGACGAGCCGCGCCTGCCGCACGAGCCGCGGAGCCACCGGACTGAGGTACGGCAGCAGGGTCAGCACCGACTGCCAGGGCCCGGAGACGACCCGACCGCGCGGCGGCCGCATACCGCAGTCCCGCACGACCAAGACGGGCGTACCGGCCGAGGTGCCCTGCGGGGGCACCCGTCCGACGTCATACACGGCCAGCCCGTTCTGCCCGCCCCCCATGGCGTGCACCATCTGCATCCAGGCCTGTGGCCGCCCCGTCTCCACGGCCACCCGCGCTCCCGTCGCCGCCGCCCTGAGCGCGATGACCTGCACGGTCCACAGCCCACCGATGAGCACGACGTCGTACGCGGTCGGCCGATTGAGCCCCAACACCGCGGGCCGCCCCTCCGCGTCCACTCCGATGACGACGCCGTCGTCGCCGATGGGGAGGGTGAGGGCGTCCAACTGATCGACGGACACGGAGTGCCGAGCGTGCCGCGGGCCGATCAACCCGAGGCCGCTGCACAGCAGTTCGCGTGCCCGCTCGGGGACAGAGGGCTGTGGCTCGCCGCGACCGGTGGCCGCCTGCCCCACGCGCGTGGTCATCGACGTCATCGGGCGCCTCCGAGGGGCAGAGTGGCGAGCATGCCGGGTACTTGTTCCCGGTCGAGGCGGGCGAGCCCCGTGCCCGTGTGCCGGGCCGCGCCCTGCAACGCGCGCCGGGCGGCGACGAGTTCGTCGTCGCTGCGCCCGGTCACCCGCAGGTGCCCGCACACGGAGACCTCCTGCCGCTCCCCGCGCGTGAGCGTGAGGCTGAAAGTGGTGGCGAGCGCGGGGACGGCTGTGACCAGGGCGAGGAGCTGCGGCAGCGACGGCGCCCGCTCGCCCCCCAGTGCGGGCCACCGGCGGATCCAGTACGTGGTGTGTCTGCGGTTGTCGCAGCGCCAGCTCCGGCCCGACTCCTCGGTCCGCCGCTCGCGCGTCTCCGTACGCCCGGCCTCCGCCGTCACCAGCGGGTTGGCGCAGGCCGAGGTGGCGATGGCGGAGGTCAGCTCGTCCTCGTCGAGCAGGTGCGCACGGAACCCGGCCCCGGTCAGCCGGCTCGCGAGGTGATCGGCGGCACGCACGACACACTTCTGCGCTCCGACGAGACCGCCACCGCGCGCGGCCACGGCCTCCGGGCACAACTCCGGGTCGAGCTTCAACGCGATCCACGTGATCCGCACGGCCGGCGCACCCGTCTGCTCCTGCAGGGGCGCGTAGTTGGCGACGGCCACGGACTGCTGGGGCAGATGAATGGCGGGCGCGGGCTGGGTGTGCAGCACGACCTGCGCCGACTCCAGCCGGATCCCGTCCACCTCCAGGGCGCCGTGCACCAGGGAGATCGGCAGCGGCTGGCGGTTCCGCTCGGCCCGCAGCGCGGTGGCGTCGGCCTCCACCTGCAGGACCGCGGTGACGAACGTGCCGTCCCCGATGATCCCGACGGGGCGGCGGTCACGGCCGGCGTACGTGTACGTCCGCAGACTCGGGTCGCACTCCACGGCCGGCGCGAGCCCCGGCTCCGTGCCCTCCGGTATCGGCGTACTCGCGGCCCGGCGCTGCCGCGCTTTCAACGCCCTTGCCGTGGCCAGCCATTCGGGCAGGGAGCGGCCGCGACGACGGAAGAAGGAGAGCAGCACCAGGCAGACGGCGACGACGGCCGCAGGCACCAGGGCCACGGGATCGATCACCCATCCGACGAGCAGAATGGCGGCCGCGATCTCGAACAGGACGAAGCGTTGCAACCGGAATGCCCCGACCTGACCCGAACGCACCCTGAGGTGGAGTGCGTTCGGCGAGGCCGGCCGCTGCGCCGGTGTCTGCCGGGGCGCCGAGGAGCCCCGTGTCCGCGATCGGTCACGGGACCGGGCGCGCGTTCCGGAAGCCATCACTCCATCCCCCCGTTTTGCTCACAACTCGCTGGTATTTCAGCACCGCACAAGGCCTTTGAAGGCCCGGGTACCCTACCCGCTCCACAAGTCCCCGTGGATACCAGGCATAGTAGGGGGCCGCTCTGACATCGGAGGCGGGGGACCAGGTCACCCCGGCGAGCGCGGCCCATGTGAACACGGGGAGAGACAGGCACAGATGGCATCTCGGCGCGATCAGCTCAATGCCTACACCTTCGCGAAGCGCCGCATGCTCGCGGCCTTCCTGCAGTCCTCGCCCGACGGCTCGGAGGAGGGGGCGCCCCGTCCGCTGCGTTCGGTGCTGCCCGGCATCATCGTGGGCGTGATCGTCATCGCCGTCTTCGGGGCGTGGGGCATGTTCAAGCCCACCGCACCCAAAGGCTGGAACGCCCCCAACGCCAAGGTGATCGTCGCCAGCGACTCGACCACGCGCTACGTCGTCCTGAAGACCGGCAAGCAGGTCCAGCTGCACCCGGTCCTCAACATGGCGTCCGCCAAGCTGCTCCTCAACGAGGGTGAGGGCGAGGTGGTGACCGTCGCCGAGTCCGTCCTCGACAACGGCAAGATCCCGCACGGCGTCACCATCGGCATCCCGTACGCGCCCGACCGCCTTCCCTCGGCGTCCGAGGCGGGCAGCGAGAAGCGCTGGGCGGTCTGCGAACGCCCCAGCGCGGGCGGCGAGTCCATCCAGAAGGCGGCCCTGGTCCTCGCCTCCCGCGACATGAAGGCGACCGAGGGCAAGGGAGAGAAGCTGACGGGCGGTCAACTCCTCTACGTCGCGGACCCCGGCGGGAACCACTACGTGGTGGACGCGAGCGGACGGTCGTACCCCATCGACAAGAGCGACGAACTGCTGCTGCGCGCCGTCGTCGGCTCCGGCCGGAAGCCGCAGAAGGTGTCCAAGGAGTGGCTGGAGACCCTGCACCGTGGCGACCCGATCTCTTTCCCGGAGATCACCGACCAGGTGGGCACTGCGGCCGACGCTCCCGGTCAGCTGGACGAGACGACCAACAGGGTCGGCATGGTACTCAAGGCGCCCGACAACAACACGGAGCAGTCCTACGTGGTGCTGCCCGGCCGGGTCGCCCCCATCTCGGCCTTCGTCGCCCAGCTCCTGCTGTTCAGCAAGGACCTGGCCTCCCTCGGACAAGCCGGTCAGGCCAAGGAGATGGGCCCGGGCGCGATCGTCCCGGGCAAGCCGTTCGGCACGGAGCACCGCTGGCCGACCGAGGACCCCCAGCCCGTCAACGAGGCCTCCGGAGCGGCCGGCAGCCGCAGCACCGTCTGCAACGTCCTGCGCGGCGTGAACGCCAACTCGGGCGCCACGACTCTGAGCACCTGGGCGGGCACGGACTTCCCGGCCAAGCTCCCCACCGGCTCCTCCAGCGCGTACGTCACGCCCGGTTCCGGCCAGCTCTACCGCCAGTTCCAGGGCGAGGAGACCAAGGCCGGCCCCGTCTTCCTCGTCACCGACACGGGCCTGCGCTACGTCCTGCAGTCCAACGCCGACAGCGGCACGGACGACGCCGGCATCGGTACCACGGCCAAGGACCGCGAGCAGGCCCAGCAGGAGGCCGAACAGGCCCAGACCCGGCTGGGCTACAAGGACGTGGACCCCACGCCCATCCCCGCCGCCTGGTCGGAGTTCCTGCCCACGGGCCCACGCCTGTCGACGACGGCGGCACGCCAGCCGCAGGGTTCGTGAGGGGCGCGGAGATGCGACACGTGCCTTCCTTCCTCCGTCTCCTCCGTATGACGACCGCGGTGGCGGCGACCCTGCTCACGACGGCCCCGGTCGTCTTCGCGCCCCCCGCGGCGGCGGCCGACCTCCCGTACTCGGACCAGTGCGCGTTCCCCAACGGCAAGTACCCGGGCCGTCCCTGGTCCCTGCAGCGCGTCCTCCTGGACGAGCTGTGGAGCCAGTCCAGGGGCAAGGGCGTACGGGTGGCGGTGATCGACACCGGCGTGGACGTGACGAATCCGCAGCTGCGCGACGCGGTCGACGCGAAGAGCGGCCGTAACTTCCTGGACAAGAACCTCAAGGACGAGAACGGCGACCCGATCGAGCGGGGCAAGGAGAACGGCACCACGGACACGGTCGGCCACGGCACCAAGGTCGCCGGCATCATCGCGGCCCGCCCCGCCGAGGGCACCGGCTTCGTGGGCCTGGCCCCCGAGGCGACGATCATCCCGATCCAGCAGAACGACGCGGAGGGCCACGGCACCGCCGACAGCCTGGCCCGGGCGATTCGCTACGCCATCCAGGCCGGGGCCGGCGTCATCAACATCTCCCAGGACACGTCGAACGCGGTGAAGCCGACGTCCGACCTGGAGCTGGCGATCAACGAGGCCCTGGCCCAGAAGATCGTCGTCGTGGCCTCGGCGGGCAACGACGGCCTGGGCGGCAACGTCAAGGAGACGTACCCCGCGTCCTACAAGGGCGTCCTCGCGGTCGCGGCCTCGGACCGCAACAACGAGCGCGCATCCTTCTCCCAGTCCGGCGAGTTCGTCGGCGTGGCGGCCCCCGGCGTCGACATGATCTCCACGGTCCCCAAGGGCGGCCACTGCTCGGACAACGGCACGAGCTTCTCGGCGCCGTACGTCGCCGGCGTCGCGGCCCTGATCAAGGCGAAGCACCCCGACTGGACCGCCCGCGAGATCGTCGCCCAGATCGAACAGACGGCTGAGCGCACGATCGCGGGCCACGACCGCTTGGTCGGCTGGGGAGTGGTGGACCCGGTCCGAGCCCTGACGGAGGACGAACAGCCCATAGAGTCCCCCAACCCCCAGCAAGGCCTGGGCAAGCAGGAAGCCCCCACCCCGGCCAAGTTCCAGATCGGCGAAACCCCCGAGGAACGCAACGCTCGCCTCGCCACGTACGTGGCCGTGGGCGCGGTGGTCCTTGTCGCGGGGCTGGGCGGCACGGCGGTGGCGATCCGGGATGCGCGGCGGAGGCAGGGGCGGCGAGTTGAGGGCGGGTCGTGGACGCGCTGACGAAACTGAATGTGCTGGGCTGGCCCTCGCCGGCCGCGCTCTCGTGCTGCTCGCGGCGCCTGTCATGCCAGCGTTGGCAGCTTGGTGCACGGGGTGGTGCGTGGCCATGCTCACAGTTCGGGAATATCCCAGCGAGGTGGACGCCCGGCGGGCACTGAGGACCGACGTGTAGTGGCCCCGCGCCATGGGACTCGCCTTGTCCTCAGACGGCAGGCACGTTTTTGCATCGCAAAGTTTGAGCCACGCCCGGCGTCTGACCGATCGGGGCAGTTCTTGGTAGAGGGCGAGTGTGGCGGGACGCGAGTGGCTTGCCCAAGTTTCAAAGCCTTCGAGGGGGTTCGGAGTGGGCCTCCTGACGGTGTCTCGACAACTTCGTAACTCACCTAACACAAAGTTCAGTTGGCCGCGATTTACACAATGACTACAGTGGTCATCGAGTGTGTTGATCAGGCCACCGCCTGTGCATCGCTTGACAGCTTTACAAACGGGGAACGGGGAGGGAAGGCATCGTGCCTGCTGCGGAGCGCCAAGCTCTCAAGGTCAGACTCGAGTCACTGAGCGAGTTCAAGAAGCGCGTGGACGCCGCGCTCTCCGATTTTGAGGGCTCGCAGGGCAGCGCGCAGAAGGTCGGCGCGCACCGTCTCTCCGAGGCGTCGTTCAGCGGTTCGGGTGGGTTCGCCGAGGCCAAGGGCCTCCACGCGCAGTACGAGCGGGTCCATGAGCGTCTGACTGCGCTTTCCAAGAACCTGGGCCTGCAGATCGAGGCGCTCCAGATCGCCGTCATCGGTGCGGGCGGCAACTTCAGCGACCTCGACGAGGAGCAGCGGCGACGGTTCTGGGAGATCCAGGCCGGCATCGACCGCGAGTGGCAGGACGCGCAGCGCGAGAAGGACGCCGCAGAGGCCGAGAAGCAGGGCAAGTCCGCGCCGAAGAGCTACAACGAGCGGACGGGTACCTACTAGTGAGTGACGAACAGAAGCACCAGGACCCGCACCAGGCGGAGAAGAAGCAGGTCGCCGAGCAGGCCGGCGTCATCAACACGGTCAGTCGTGTGGTGGAGGCGACCCCCTTCGGCGGCGCAGCCCTCAGTGCCCTGGGCAGGTCGAACTTCGAGGGCCACGACCTGAACGCCATGATCGACCTGGTCGAGTCCGCGAGACCGGAGGACCTGGAGACGGCGGGCAAGGCTCTGTGGAACGCCAAGGACGCGATCGAAAAAGCGGCCGAGGAACTCAAAGGCCACATCAGTCGGGTTGAGTGGGAGGGCGAGACCGCCACGGCCTTCCACAAGTGGGGCGACAAACTCGTCAAGCACGCTCTCGAACTCGCCGCCTTCGCCGGAGTGACGGGCACGCAGATCACGGCAGCGGCCACGGGCCTTGCCTCCGTCCGTACGGCTATGCCGCCCCGTGACAGCCGGCTCGTTCCCAAGACCGTGGATGAGATCCCGACGCCCATGCAGGTGGAGGGCAACAAGGAGTACGCGGCAGCGGTCAAGGTCGAGAAGGACCGCCAAGAGGCGATCAACCAGATGAATCGTCTGGCGTCCTTCTACGCGGTGTCGGAAGAGGTCATGGCGGGGCAGGAGCCGCCGACGTTTGAGCCTATGCCGGATGTGGGGGTGCCACAGCCGGATCCGTCCTACGGGAAGATCCGCCAAGGCAGTGAAGAGCAAGGTACGGGTGGGCTTGGGGCCGCTCGTGAATCTGCGGTGGCCAGGCATGACTCTTCGAGCACAGCAACGGGAGAGCGGAGTACAGGAGACGTCACGCCTCCGCTCAAGCACGTGGACGATCCAACTGTCCACCCTGATGTGAACGTCGGTACGAAGATCGACAGCGTAGGCACGCTGCCGCCCCAGGAGACCACGAGGCCGGCGACCAACGTGCCGCCGACGGTGACCGGTCCGAGCGGCGGGGGCGGAGGGACAGTCCCTCCCTTCAGCTCCGGCACGGTTCCTCCTGTCCCGAGCGGGCAGGCCGGCCGTACGTCAGGCTTCGGTGGAGCGAACAGCAACAGGGCCCCGATCTCGGCACAGGGCCGCACAGCCACTCCCAGCGGCACTGCTGGCGGGCGCGGCACCACGGGCCCGATGGGACGCGCCATGGCTACGGGGCAGTCGGGAATCCCAGGCGGCGGCGCGTCTCCCATGGGCCGAGGTGTCTCCGGCGGAACGCCACGCCCCGTCGTGGGACCGGCGAGCGGCCACGCCGGTGGCGCGAGTTCCACAGGTGCGGCGCGCGGCAATGGTGTCGTCGGAGGAAGGCCCGCCCCAGGTCCTCAAGGGGCGACCGGTTCCAGGGTCCCCCGCGGCACGGTCGTCGGCGCCGAGGGCAACACCGGCTCCCGTACGCCCGTCGGCCAAATCGGGCAGCGTGGAGTGATCGGGGCGCCGAACTCCACTCCCGGCTCTCGTCCTGGTCAGACTGCCCGACCCCCTGCGGGCAATCCTGACGGCGTTGTCGGAACGCCCAAGGGGCGAACCCCACCCGCGAGAAGCGGTGGGCCGGCCGGAGGTGGTGGGGACGCCCCGCACGGTCGGACGGGGAATCGACGGAACACGAACCGCGAAGATCGTGAGGGTGAGTCTCAGCCGGAGACCCCGCGGCGCAACGCGCCACCAGTGACTGACTGAATAAGAGCGAGGATCTACAGAGGCATGACAGGGACCAGCCCACGTGGCGGATTGACTGCGTTCTTCGCAGGACGTGCCGGAAGACGGATGTCCACCGTGTGCGCGGCGCTCGGTGCTTTCGCAATCGTGTCTTCGGGGCTGGCTCCGAGTGCGGTCGCCGCAGACGTTCAGTCGAAGCAGTGGTACTTGAACGCGATGGACGCCGAAGGCATGTGGAAGATCAGCACAGGCAAGGGCGTCAAGGTTGCCCTGCTGGACACCGGCGTGAATCCCCACACCTCGTCTTTGAAGGGCCAGGTGCTCGGAGATGAGGTGCCGCAAGCGGTCTCGTACAACGCCACGAAGGACTACGACAGCCACGGCACCAGCATGGCGGAGTTGATTGCTGGCACTGGCGCCGGAGGCGGCCTACAAGGCCTGGCTCCCAGCGCGAAGATCGTCCCCTATCGAGTGCTCACCGAGGGTGTGAAGAACAGCACCGACAAGAAGAAGACCCCTTCGGTCGTGGATGCGATCAAGGCTGCGGCTGATAGTGACGCTCAGATCATCAGCATGTCCTTCGCAACTAACATCATCGACCCGGATGTGGAGAAGGCCGTCAAGTACGCCCAATCCAAGGGGAAGTTGATGTTCGCTGGCACAGGCAACGACGCTGAATCCAAGAACTTCATCGGCTACCCGGCCGCCTACCCTTACGTCGTCGGGGTGGCTGCTGCGGACGAGAAGGGGACAGTCGGCGACTTCTCGGAGTACGGCAACTATGTCGATCTGGGGGCTCCCGGCCTCAACGTGCCCTACTGGTGCGACGCAACATTTCGCTCGTATTGCGACGACGGAGACGGAACAAGTATGGCCACCGCCATCGCCTCTGCGTCCGCCGCCCTCATCTGGTCCGCTCACCCCAACTGGACAGCCAACCAGGTCCTCCGCACCCTGATCGACACGGCAGGCCGCACTTGGCCGAAGGGCGACCGGAGTAACTACCTCGGCTACGGCATCGTCCGCCCCCGCAAGGTGCTGGAGAACAGCAGCATCAACCCGGGGTCAGCCGCCACCGACCCCCTCAGCTTCGAGAACGGAACCGGCGTCACGGGCGTCACCGCCTCACCCTCCGCTTCCGCATCAACCTCGTCACAAGCCTCCAAGGACACCGCTGGCGGCCAGACCGCGGCGGCAGGGTCAAGCTCGCAGTCGTCCGACAACACCACGATGTGGGTCGCCCTAGGAGCCGCAGGGGCTGTCCTGGTGATCGGGGGCGGTGCCTTCGCGGTGATCCGTTCGCGGCGAGGAGCATGACGACTCACGCACGGCAACCGGTCACACACAACCTTTCTGGCGCGGTGACGCGCGCGGAAATGAACCACAGCTCTTACGAAAGGGAGTGCCGAAATGGTCGACCGCAAGCTCAATGAAAGCGACGTACAGAGGCTTCAGACTGAGGTCGTCGATCGATACGACAACATCAGGGGATCGCTCGCGAAGCTGCAGGGCACGATCGACATGATCGAGAAGGCCTGGAGGGGACAGGGCGCCCAGGCGTTCAACACGAAGCAGACGGAAATCAACCAGCACATGGTCGCGATCGGCAAGATGCTCGACGACTTCCTCGAGGGCATCAACCTGAACAAGACCGACAAGCGCAACCTCGAAGACCAGATCGAGGCTGACCTCAAGCAGATCTCGGTAGACGATCTCGGTGGAAAGACTTCGGCGCTCAACAGCTACTGACGGGCCATCGGCGGCACTGAGCCGCACCTTGTCCGGGCTGCGCAGTCCGGCTGAAATCTTCATAGAAGCGAGGGAAACATGTCCGGAGTCCACTACGACGAACTTGCCGTTACGTACGGCACCATGGACGCGCTCGCCACCGAGCTCGGCAACCAGGCCAAGAAGCTCGAGGAGGACCTCGAGGCCCTGAAGCAGGCCGTGCTCAACGTGTCCTCGGGCTGGGGCGGCGAGGCGTTCGAGGAGTTCCAGAAGAAGTCCAAGCAGTGGGACACGCACGCGCGGGGCATCCACACGGCGCTGGTCCAGATCTCCCAGCGCGTCCAAACCGCCGGCGGTGACTACCGGGGCGGCGACCTGAAGGGCGCCAGCTACTTCCAGTAAGCGCGCGCAGTTGACGGAACTAGGGTGGGCGCGCACGGGAGGTGCCCACCCTGTGTCGTGCCCGGCACCCGGACTTCCGCAGGGCCGTGTTTTGGCGGGCTTCCCGGTCGTGACAGTGGCACGGAGAAAAGACAAGGACGGAGACGGCGCTGCGGCGTCCGCCGCCCTGGTGTCAACCTCGGCGCCTTGCTGTGGGCGAAGCACGGTTACGGTCTGGTCCGCGTCCGGCAGATCCTCGTGGACGGCAAGGGCCAACCTGGAACGGGCCGACCAGATCGTCGGCCGTCAGCGGCGTGGATCCGGCGGCGGTCGGTCGCCGACCGCAACGCCTGTACGACAAGAACGTCATCGCGCTGGAGATATTCTAGAGTGTGGATTACGAGCGGCATGCATCAGTGTGGCTTTTGTGTCGTCTTGAATATGCGTATCAGTTCGTGCAGAGCGGCGGGGGTCGTAGCCAGGATGACCTCCGGCTCGTCGCTTTCGCGGAGGTGAATGGTGCCGGTGGGAGCGGCGGCGACGTAGACACAATTCGAGCCGTCCGGGCTGTAGGTCGACTTCTGCCAGGCCAGTGTGTGCATGTCGTCCCTTTCAGAGGTTCTGCCTAACGTGCTCGATGATCTCGCATGACTCGGCGGTCTCGAGAGCGCAGGACTCCATTCGGTCCAGTACGGTACGGTACTTGGTCAACTGGGCCGCTGCGTCCAGGAATTCGCAGCCGCCGTGGTGGGTGTCCAGCTGGACCGTGTCGAGCTGAGGGACCGGCCCGGCGGCGTAGTCGAATGATTGCCCGTTCCCAGGGAAGTGGGGAGAGGTGAACGGGATGACGCGGATGGTGATGTTGTCCTGCTCGCTCAGCTCAAGAAGGTGGGCGAGCTGTGCGTCGGCGACTTCCGGCCCGCCGTACTGCATGCGTAGAGCTGCCTCATGCAGTACTGCCGCATAGGGGAGCGGATTTGAGCGGTTGGAGGACCTCCTGCCGCTTGATGCGGTACGAGAGGCGATGCTCAAGTTCGTACGGGCGGAAGGGCGGAACTGCCTCTCGAAGCATGGATCGTGCGTGATCTGCGGTTTGCAGCAGTGCAGGGATGTGCAGGGACAGGGCCACGCGCAACGCAGTCGCATGATGTTCAAGTTCGGCAAGGTCGATCAACCCGACGGACAGATATTCCCGGTAGTCGTCCCACCAGCCACGAGTGCGGCCCCCGGTCATTGCCGCGAGGGCTTCGACCAGCGCCTGGTCGGCGCAGCTGAACGCACGGGCGAGGGTGCGCACGCGGTCGGCGCTGACGGCATAGCGGCCGGCTTCGATACTGCTGAGCTGACCCTGCTTGAGGCCGAGCAGTTCTGCGGCCGCAGTCGAGGTCAGCCCCGAATGTTCCCTGAGCTTGCGTAGTTCGGCACCTAGTCGCTGCTGGCGCAGGGTGGGGGTAGCGCTGGGCGGCACTGGGTTCTCTCTCGTCATGGCGTTCCCGCGGGCACCCACAGGAGGGAATTGTGAAGTCTATCGCTCGTGCGATGTTAAGTATCACATCGCACACTCTATGGTGTGTGTCACGCAGGCAACTGCCCGCGCCGATAAGCCGGAAGTGCATCAACCCAGGCAATGCCGCCGCTGGGCGGAGCCGTTGAGCGAAGCCAAGTCCCTTCCTCGTCCTCCGGGAGCTCCTTCATGGTCACCGTATCCCCGCCCGACACCTGGGTTTATGCCCTCTGCTTGCCTCACGACCCCCGCGCCGCACGCGTCGCACGGATGACCGTACGAGCAGCGCTGAACGGGCACGGCATGCCCGAAGTGCTAGACGTGGTCGAGCTGTTGACATCCGAGCTGGTTACCAACGCCTACCGGCACACCCAAGGGCCCTGCCTCCCTGCGGCTGACCGCGCTTGGGGGCGGGCGGCTACGGGTCGGCGTATGGGATACGAGCTGCCACATTCCTGCCCCCTTTGACAAGCCGCTCGGCGACCGTGTCGCGCGGGCCCCGGTGGACGCCGTCGGTGGGCGTGGGCTGTTCCTCATCCAGGAGTAGGCCGACTCGTGGGGTGGATGGGCTCTCGGTGACGGCCTGCTCGACCGCAGCACGGGGAAACTGCTGTGGTTCGAAGTCGGGGCGGGCCGGATGGGGATGCGGTAGAGCAGTTGGGAGCGATTGGTGGATTGCTCCACCGGTGACCGGCACGAACTGCGGGGTCTCGGAGCTGGTAATGATCCGCCAAACGCCCCCCTCGTCGATGCGATGACCGACAAGTATCCCGCAGATCAGTTCGAGTGCGAGGGACTCACATGAGGTAGCGAGCATCTCAGCGGAGGCCTGCTAACGCACCTGCTCATGTCGGTCCGCTCCACTGGGGTCAAGTCACCCGCACTTCGATCGGCTTCTCGCATGCCGCTCACAGAGCTCAACGGAACAAGTGCACTGGGGTTGTTTCTTGAAGCACCCTGATTGCAAGCGGTCTTAGCTGCCGAAGCCATCTCACCCAGAACCCAACCTCTAACACCAAACTGGCACCACCCCACGAACCGCCGCAACGGCGGAGGTCCCAAAGGTGCCGCCGCTCCGGCAGCCCTGATGGCGAGAACGCACGGATAGGGCGATGCCGACGTATGCGAGCGACGTATCGCATCAAACGTTCTCAAGGCCGGCCGACGGCGTCTCGCCGTCTTGTGCCTGCCGAGCACGTTCGGCGAAGGCGGTGGCGCACTTCCCTATCAGGGAATCCGACAACTCGACTTTTGGTACCGCCGCACCATGCGTCAGCAGAATGACACTGCCCACTCGCACTTGTGAGAGCACAGACTTCGACCCAGGGACGCCCGAGACATCCATCCCGGTCACGGCGTCGTTGCGTTCCCCGATCTTCCCGAGGTTCACTCTCTTAGCCTCAGGGACGCGGTCCTTCCAAGCCTCCCATACCGGGTCGTAGGCCGACTGCGCAGTTTCTGCGTCCTGATAGGTCATGATCAAAAATGTGATGCCGGGCTTCTGCGCTTTCATGAAAACAGACCGACCCGCGATGTGGACGTTCTCGCAGGCTTCCTTCGTATAGCAAGAGGTCAGACCGAATTCAAGAGCCTTCTTTTGTGCGTAAGCCGAAGGCTCGGCCGCAACATCCCACCCTGGAACGGCTTTGCCGTCCGGCAACACCGACGTTGTTTCCTGCACGCTGAGGGCTGATTCCTCGTTAGCGCCCCCACCGCAACCGACGAGAACCGTCAAGGACATAGCGAGAGCGGCAAGGTACCCGTGTCGGCGTGCGCGGCACGAAGGCGCCGTCACTGGGTGCATTCCTCTGAAGAGCCGACAGCCTCCCCGTAGCCCCTGATGAGCTTGAGCATGTCCGCAGCCTTCGCATCGTCGTGGGTCACCCGGACAGAAGCCCACAGCGGCTCGTGGGCCTCGTCCGCCTTGGCGCAGTCGACCTTGCCGACGGCTCCAGTCGACGAGTAGATGTATCGGCCCCCGTCGCTTTGCTGATCCTGCGGGTCAACTCCGAGCGCAGACTGGGCGACATCGCTTGCCGTCGTCTCGTCTTCCCAGCGCTCTGTGCTGGCTGAAAGGACTGACTCACCGTCGACATGAATGCGGCACCGTTTGGTGCTTCCCGAGGATTCCGGATGTTCCGTCAGCTCCTCGCCGTTCGGAAGAACTGGCTTCAGTACATTCTGAGGAACTTTGATCCCGCAGATCGAGTTAGGGACCGTGTAGTGCTTGTCGGAAGGCGAGCACGCGGCGGTGGACAGCAGCGCGGTCGCTGCGGTGACAAGAGTGAGAGCGGCGCGAGCTCTCAGCCGCGCGGCGTTGCAGATCTTTTTCACGGAGTCCCTTTACTTTGACGTTGAGAGACGATTGGTCAGTGCGACGCAGGAAGCAACCCTGGAGGCCAGCCGGCGTGCCAGACTCCAGGGCACCGGTCAGTCAGGAATCTCCGTCTCAAGGTCCCTGGCCATCTGGTGGCCTGCAGTGGATGCGTCGTTGAAGCCGTCTGCGGTGCCGATGCGCGTCCACTCGTCCACGCTGTCGGCGTACGGCGTGTGGTAGGCGTTGGCCGCCGCGACAGCTGCGTTGTGAGCCATCGCCGTGTTGGCATCCTTTGAGTTCTCCCAGCGCTCGCCGATGTCCCTACCCAGTTCCTTGGTGAACTCGGGTTCGGAATCCTTGTAGAACTGCTCCAGCACCATGCTGGTGGCAGTGCCTGCAGCCCCGCCGACGCCAGCGCCGACTGCGGGGCTGGCGATGAAGGATGTGCCCACACCGACGAGCGTGCCAACGGTGCCCGAGATCAAGTTCTTCTTCTGGTTCACGGCGTTTTCGAAGTCGCCATCGGCTTCCTTTGCAGGCCCCAGAACAGCTTCATTTCGTCCGAGTGCGAGCGTGCCACCGACCTCGCCCGACCTGCGCGCGATCTCCTTCACCGTGGCCTCGGCGCTCTGGTCGTACCGTTGGTCCGCTGGGAGGTCTGGGTTGAGGTGGTAGTCCATAAGCCTGGCCATGTAAGTCTTCTGACTGACTTCGACAGCGGCGTAGCCTTCCGGATCCTGCCCGACGGCGACAAGGAAGCGGGTGACGTCAACGTGCTGCATTTCAGCGGGCGTCCCGGAAATCGGGAAGAGACGGGCCACGCTGTCGTTGCCTTCGGGGGCGTCGGCCGTAGCACGGTTGATGTCAGCCAGGTACTCAGAAGCGATCTGGCCGATGCTGTCAGACATGTACCCCTTATCGGTCAGCCGCCCGGGGTCCTCTGAGATCGATCCCACGAGGTTCTCCATAAGCCTGGCCTGTTCAGCATTGTGCGGAGGCGTATCCACTGTCGGCGTCTCCCCCGCCGGATG
The DNA here is from genome assembly GCF_040295365.1 of Streptomyces sp. NPDC002838. NCBI lineage: Bacteria > Bacillati > Actinomycetota > Actinomycetes > Kitasatosporales > Streptomycetaceae > Streptomyces > Streptomyces sp. NPDC002838. The sequence continues at coordinate 297,480 of NZ_JBEOVF010000005.1, forward strand.
CCCCGTAGTAGCCGCCTCCAACGCCAGCGCGAGATTGTTCCGCCCGGCGATGCTCTCCTCGCCCTTGTCGTCCATGTCCTGCGGCCAGTCGCGCTCCTCAAACAGGTAGTCGAAGTTGCTGAGAGTCCTCTTCCCCTCCTTCCCGTCACCGTCAGTGTCGTGTTTGAAGTCGTGATCCTCGTCCTTCGTGACGAAGGTGCCGTTGAAGAACTCCGTTGCCGCATCCGGGCTATTGGACAGTCCCTTGAGATAGCCCGTCATCGGGTCCCAGCCCGAGTCGGTGCCCGTGCGGTTAAGGAGTTGGTCGCCACCCGTACGGGTCCACGCGCCGTGGCGCCCGTTGTCCGTGAACTTCTTCTCCGTCTCGATCAGCTTGTCGCCATAGCTGACGAGGAATCGGTCGTCGTAGTCGCCGAACCGCATCAGGTTGGTCATGACCTGCGCCCCAAGGGGGAAACCGCCGTTGCGGCCCACGGGTTTGTCAGCCAGGTCGGTCATCCTGGACTTCCACTCCGTCATACCGGCGTTGTCGCTCTGCGACGCTGTGGCAAGGGTGAGGCTTAGGTTCTTCTGCAGATCGTCGAACTGGTCGGCCCGCTTCTGCCCCAGTTCCCAGGCGCTGTTCCGGTCGTTGATGCCGGTCCAGAAGTTGAGGGTCCCGTCCGCTCCGAGGCTCGTGGCGAAGCGTTCCGAGAACAGTTCGTCGTCCGCGTAGTCCTTCAGACCCTTGTTGAGATGGTCGAACTCCTCCACCGTCAGGTCCTCGGGCTTCTTCTTCGCCAGCCTGGCCAGCTCGTCAGCTTTCTTGATCGCTTCGGCCGCCTCGTCCCGACTGCCGTAGTCGGCGTCCGAGAAGCCCAGCTTGCTCTGGTCGGCAATGGCCGTGAGGACCGTGCTGGCTGACTTGTCGCTCTCGGTGGCCTTGTCGAGGATCCTTTGGATCTCGTCCCGAAGCGCGGTGATCTCGCCCTTGTTGTCCTCGTCCTGCTTGGCACGGCCTTCCGGCGGGACATTCGTGGTGACGGTGAAGCCGCCCTCGTAACCGATGACCGTCAGATTCTTCTGGCGGCCGCGCTCAATGGCGTCGTTGAGCTGCCCCTTGTAGTCCTTCAGCTCGTTCCGGGTGTCCCTGAGGATCTTGTAAATGGAGTTCGCCTGGCCGTGTGCGTCCTTGAATTCCTCGGTGGTCTTGCCGATGAACTCCTTGGAGACGGTGGCGTTTACACCCGCCCAGTCGGCCTTGTTGGCGGTGCCTCGGAGGCCCTTTTCGGCTTCCCCCCTCAGCGTCTCCAGGTCCTTGACCATCGTCGACCAGTCGTCGACGGCATCGTCGAGCAGGCTGAAGTCGGCGTTCCGAAGGGCGTCGAGATCCATCAGTTCTTGCCCTTCTTGTCATCCGGTTCGCCGTAGATCGAGTTCTGCTTGCCAGGAGGACCGACACGCTCGTCGAAGCCCGCGTCCAGCAGGTCGATGCTGCTCATCTGCCGACGGATGTAGTCGTCGTCATCGGCGTGCAGGTTCTTGGTGACTCTCATGTGATTCGAGATGTGTGCGCACGCGTCCCGGAGGGAGGACAGTTGCTCGTCCCAGCGGAGCGCGACGTGCTGCAGGGCGCTGCCGAGGGCGAAGCCGCCCTTCGTCAGGGTCCCGGCGGCGCTCTCGCTACTGGGCACCGCTCTGCGCCCCTGCTTCCACAGGTCGTCGTACAGATCGAAGGCGTTCTGGCCGATCTTCGCCAGGTCCTTCTGGCTGACCTTCAGGTTGCCGTAGGTGCTGGGATCCGGCGCAGGCCGTCCGCCGCTGCCGGGGTCCAGCTGGTTCAGCTGCATCTGGGTCGACCCGTTCTGAGCTGCCTGCAACTTCAGCTGCTCCCACTCATCCCACGCCATAGGTGTGCCCCTTCCCCCGTGTCTTCGCCCGGCCGATTCCCGGACGATTGCGCTCCGCCTGTTCCCGGACGATCGCGCGCTGGTCAGCGCAGCCAGACTTACTCAGACGTACTCTCCCGTTCGAGTTGCTACTCGTACCTTTTACAAGCCCTTGTAAGTGGTCCACTGGCCTCAGTCCTCAAGCCCACCGGACTCGATGTAGTCAATGCTGGTGAACCACCACACGGCCATCACGACCGTTGCCGCCGCGAGTGAGAGCAGCAGAATTCGCCGGGCTCTGTACCCGGCTTCCGACGGCTCGTTCGCTTCCGGGTCGCTGAAGCGGCGTGCCTGGAAGCGCCACCAGAGTGCCTTCTGGTCGACCAGGCCCATTCCGCCGAGCCAGAGGGCGAGCAGAAGCATGAAGATTCCTACCCCGACCATTAGAACGCCCCTCCCGACGCCAAGTACGCCACGTACGACAACTCAACCCGCCCCCGCTGCACCTCAGTAAACCCCCTCCGCCACCAACCCCACCTGCACCAACGGCTTCCCCCGCCGCCGAGAAACAAAGACCCCCCGCCCCGCAGGCATAGGCCGCGGCCGAACCCCCCCGAGCAGATCCCCCTCACCCGGATCGCCGGCCAGCACAACCCCCTGCGCCCCCAGCTCCTTCACACGCTGCATGAACGCCTCGTACGACGCCCGCCCCGCGCCCGCCGTCGACCGCGCGATGATGAACCGCACCCCCACGTCCCGGGCGAACGGCAACAGCTCCGTCAATCCCGCCAGCGGATTGCCGCTCGACGTCGCCACCAGGTCGTAGTCGTCGATAACGACGTACACCGTCGGCCCGCGCCACCAACTCCGGTCCCGCAGCTGCTGTGCGGTCACGTCGGCCGTCGGGGTGCGGCGCTTCATGAGGTCGGCCAGGGCGGCCATGTGGTGGTCCATGGCGTTGGACATGGGGATGTACTCGGCCAGGTGGGACGACGGCGTCGCGTCCAGCAGTGCGCGCCGGTTGTCGATGACGAACAGCTTGGCCTCGTCGCCCGAGTAACGCTCAGTCACCTGCTTGATCAGCAGCCGCAGCAGGTTCGACTTGCCCGACTCGCTCTCGCCGAAGACGAGGAAGAACGGGTCCTGCTCGAAGTCGACGAAGACCGGTTCGAGGTTGTCCTCGTCGAGGGCGAAGGCGACACCGCGGCGCGGGAAGCGATGGCCCGGAGGCAGCTGCTCGGCCGGGAACTCGCGGGGCAGCAGCCGGACTTCGGGCGCGCCGGGCGCCTGCCAGTGCCGGGAGACCTCGGTCGCCAGCGCTGCCGTGGCGTCGGCCAGGTCCGTGTCGGAGGTCAGACCGTCGATGCGTGGCACCGCCGCCATGAAGTGCAGCTTCTGCGGGGCCTGTCCGCGGCCGGGCACGCCCGCCGGCACGTTCGCGGCCACCTTGCGGTCCAGCTCGGAGTCCATCGTGTCGCCGAGCCGCAGCTCCAGGCGGTTCATCAGGTGGTCCTTGAGGTTGGCCCTGACCTCCATCGAGCGTGAGGCCGTCAGGATCAGGTGGACGCCGTAACCGAGACCACGCGCCGCGATGTCGAGGATCACCTGGTCTATCGCCTCGTAGTCCGCACGGAAGTTGCCCCAGCCGTCGATGACCAGGAACACATCGCCCCACGGCTGATCCGTGACCGAGATGTCGCCTCGCGCCCGCCGCGCCCGGAAATCCGCGATCGACGAGATGCCCGACGAACGGAAGTACTCCTCGCGACGGGTCAGCACCCCGTACACCTCGGCCACCGTCCGCCGCACCCGCTCCGGATCCAGGCGCGAGGCGACCCCACCCACGTGCGGCAGCCCGGCCACCGCCGCCATGCCGCCACCGCCGAAGTCGAGGCCGTAGAACTGGACTTCGTGCGGCGTGTGCGTGAGCGCGAACGCCGAGATCAGGGTGCGCACCAGCGTCGACTTGCCGGACTGCGGACCGCCGAGGATCTGCATGTGGCCGGCCGCGCCGGAGAAGTCGACCCAGAGCGGGTCGCGGCGCTGCTCGTACGGCTTGTCCACCAGGCCCGCCGGTACGACCAGGCGGCCGGCGCCCTCGTATCCGGGCTGGGTGAGCCCGCGGCCCTGCACCGCCGTGAGCCCGGGCAGCAGCCCGTCCAGCGACGGCGGGCTGTCCAGCGGCGGCAGCCACACCTGGTGGGCCGCCGGGCCCTGCGCCTCCAGCCGGCGCACGATCACGTCCAGCACGGTGTCCGCGAGCGCGTCGTCGACGTCCGGGCCGTCCGAAGCCGAAGGGCGCTGCTGCGGCACCGCCACGTACTGCACCGGTACCTCGGCCGCCGTGAACAGCACCGGCCGTCGGTCCACCGGCAGCGGGCCGCCGCCCAGCGTCGCCCGCTGCGTGCCCGAGCGGTACACGCCCGAGACGTACGCCGCCTTGAAACGCACCATCTCGCCCGTGCCGTGCTTCAGGATGCCCGAGCCCGGGACGTTCGGCAGCTCATAGGCGTCCGGCACGCCGATCGCCGCCCGGGACTCGGCGGCGGAGAAGGTACGCAGACCGACCCGGTACGACAGGTAGGTCTCCAGGCCGCGCAGGCGGCCCTCCTCCAGGCGCTGCGAAGCCAGCAGAAGGTGCACGCCGAGCGAACGGCCGATGCGGCCGATCTGCACGAACATCTCGATGAAGTCCGGCTTCGCCGTCAACAGCTCACTGAACTCGTCGATCACCAGCACCAAGGACGGAATGGGCTGCAGGGGCGCACCCGCCGCGCGCGCCTTCTCGTAGTCGTGGATGTTGGCGTAGTTGCCCGCGTCACGCAGCATCTCCTGGCGGCGGTTGAGCTCGCCGCGGATGGAGTCGCCCATGCGGTCGACCAGGGTGAGGTCGTCGGCGAGGTTGGTGATGACGGCCGCCACGTGCGGCATCTGCGCCATGCCTGCGAAGGTCGCGCCGCCCTTGAAGTCCGCCAGGACGAAGTTCAGCGTCTCCGACGAATGCGTGACCGCCAGGCCCAGCACCAAGGTGCGCAGCAGCTCCGACTTGCCGGAGCCGGTGGCGCCCACGCACAGGCCGTGCGGGCCCATGCCCTCCTGCGCGGCCTCCTTGAGGTCCAGCATCACGGGGCGTCCGTCCTCGCCGACACCGATCGGCACCCGCAGCCGCTCGGCCAGCGAACGCGGCCGCCAGGTGCGCTGGGTGTCGACGGACGCCGCGTCACCGAGGTTCAGCAGGTCGGTGAACTCCAGGTTGGCGAGCAGGGGTTCGTCGTCGTCCCCGCCGGAGGCCATCCGCAGCGGGGCCAGTTGCCGGGCGAGGGCCTCGGCGGATTCGTACGAGAGGGCGTCGGGAGTCCCCTCGTAGACGACACCGTGCCCCGACTCCAGGTGCAGTGCCTCGGGCTGTACGACGATGGAGAGCTCCCCGCCGCCCGTGGTCAGTTCGCCGGGAACGACCTCGAGGACGGTGACGCCCTGGAGCCCTTCGGGGTTGGCCAGGACCGAGTCCGGGGGCAGGGAGAGGCCGTCGAGTACGACGACGATGTGGGGCTCCTCCGGCAGGGGCGCCGCGTTCGGGTGGAAGCGCGGGCGGCCCGTCAGCCGGGTGGCGAGCAGGTTCTCCAACTCGCGGGTGTCGCTGTTGATCAGCCTGCGGCTGCCCGCGCCGTCCACGGCACCGGGCGCCTGGACGTGCGGCAGCCACTTGGCCCACTCCCAGTGGGGCAGGGCCTCGCGGCCCGCCGCGACCACGATGAGCAGGTCCTCGGGGGAGTGCAGCGCGGCCAGCGAGCCGGCCATGGCCCGGGCGGAGGACCGTACGGACTGCGGATCGCCGCTGATCGTGACGTGGTAGAAGGCACGCAGTGAGACCGCCATCGGCAGGTCGTCCAGGGTGCTGTGGACGGCGAGAAAGCGCTGCATCGCACCCGCGGTCAGCGGCTCCAGCTGCTCGACGGGGGCGGTCTCGGGGGCGACCAGGGCGGTGGCGAGGCCCTGCGAGCCGAGGCCGATGCGGACCTGGGCGAAGTCCTCGTCGCCGGGGCGGCGTTCCCACACCCGGCTGCCCTCGGCGACCAGGGCCCACAGCTGTTCGGGGGAGGGGTGGAGGAAGTACTGCGCGTCGCGCTGTGCCTTCGCCGTGTCGACGGCCGTGCGCCGGGTCTGCGCCAGGTAGCTCAGGTAGTCGCGGCGCAGGTCCGCCAACTGCCCCTGGTTGCCGCGGCGGAAGCGGACCACCATCGCGATGGACATGGCGATCGTCGAGGCGATCATGATCATGCCCATGATCCGCATGAACGGTTGCCCGCTCGTGAAGAAGAAGACCACCGAGCCACCCATGCCGAGCGTCGGCAGGAGTTGCATCAGCACGCTGTCCTGGTGCCCCCGCGGCAGTTCGGGCGGAGGCTGCAGGACGATCTCCTGCGTGGACACTTCGGACGGCAGCACCCGAGGCGGGCGCTTCACGACGATGTGGCTCACTGTCATCCATTCCCTTGGCCGGCCCGAGAGTCCGTCCGCCGCCCCGTGTCAGGCGGACGCAGGCCGCCGCGTGATCCTACTGACTTCAGCGGACACAAGGGGGCGGTAGGGTGCCGGATGTTCGCGTCAGCACACGCGAGTTGAGCTGGAGTATTGGGGCATTCCGTGCGATCTGGCGAGATGCGGAACCCCGGCGACGGCACGACGGCACCGTTCTCGCCACCTCCCCGCATCGTCGGTCACAGGGGGCGGGAAAAGTCACGCCGGATTTCCATACCGTAGGCACAGAATCATCACTGAGGGGGAGCAGCAGGTGAGCATGACGGCCTCCGCGGCAGCCACCGGGGGACCCGGTACGGGAACTCCTGCAGGGGCGGGTACGGGACTCGGTTTCTGCCGGGTCACCATCGTCGCGCCCGACAGCCGGATCGACGTGGCACTGCCCGACGACATCCCGGTCGCCGACATCTATCCGGAGATCCTCAGGCTCTCCCAGCAGAGCCCCGCCGAGAGCGCACCCGTCGGCTACCACCTGGTACGCCGGGACGGCACCGTCCTCGACAGCTCCCGTTCCTTCGCCTCCCAGCGCATCCTCGACGGCGAACTCCTCACGCTGCGCCCCTTCTCCGAGTCGCTGCCCCCCGCCGTCTTCGACGACGTATCCGACGCGGTCGCCTCCGCCGTGACCAGCGAACGCACCTTGTGGAGCGGCGACCTGACGCGTGTGGCAGGCCTCGTCGGAGGAGGCGTACTGCCGGTCCTGCTGGCCTTCGTGGCCTGGATGGGCGACCCGCTCCACGACATGCACAGCCTGCCCGGCATCCTCGCCGGGGTCGCCGGTGTCCTGCTGGTCGTCCTCGCATGCGTGCGCGCCCGGGTCTACGACGACCGGGCCTCGGCCATCGCCCTGGGACTCGGCGCCCTGCCCAACGTCGGCGTGGCCGGCTCGGGTCTGCTGCCGCTCGCCGACGGACAGGGCATCGGCAAGCTCCAGTTCCTCCTCGCCTGCGCGGCGGTGCTGCTGGCCTCGGTGCTGCTCACCTTGTGCTCGCCGAGCGGGGACGGCCCGTTCGTCGCCTTCGTCTTCGCCTCCGGCACCGGCCTGCTCGCCGTGTTCGCGGCGACCCTCGCCGACTGGACGCCCTCCGAGATCGGCGCCCTGTGCGCCCCGATCGCCGTCGGAGGCCTGGCCTTCCTGCCGGGCCTGTCGATGCGCTTCGCCCGGCTCCCGATCGGCTTCGACACCCCCAACACCGCCCCGCGCAGCGCGTATGACACCGACCCCACCCCCCAGGAGCCGGTCGACGCCGAGCGGGTCACCGCCAAGGCGCGGCGCGGACACGAACTCCTGGTCGGCCTGGTGGGCGGCTGCGCGCTGATCGCCGTCGGCTCCTCGGCCGTCCTCGGCTTCTCCTCGAACGTCTGGGCCCAACTCCTCGCCCTCGCGACCGGCGTGGCCCTGCTGATGCGCGCCCACCTCTTCCGCTACACCGCCCAGGTCGCCCCCGTCCTGGCCGGCGGTCTCGCCTCCCTCGTACTGCTCGGCCTCGGACTGGCGCTCAACCCGCCGCACGCGGTGATCCGCGAGGCCCTCACGGGTGACCGCACCGACCTCGACATCCGGACGATCTGGCTCATCGCGGCGATCGCGGCGGCGGCCGCGCTGGTCACGGCGATCGGCCTGATCGTCTCGCGCGGCGGCCTCACCCCGTTCTGGGGACGCTTCCTGGAGATCGCCGAGGGCTTCGTACTGCTGACCCTGGTGCCGCTGGCACTGGCCGTCTTCGACGTGTACACGACGGCACGGTCGATGACGAGCTGACCGGGGTGGGAGCACGCCCCGGCGTGGTCGGCAGGGAACGAACGGCCGGGGCATGAACGAGGGGATCTTCGAGCGTGGGTTTCGGCCCACGTCCTTCCGTCTACACCCAGTCCACTGTCACGGCGAACCAGCAGCGCAGGAAGCGCCGCGGGACGGTGCTCGGCGCGCTGACAGCCGTCCTGGTCGTCGTGTCGGCCGGGAGCACCTGGCTGCTGTGGGACCCGGCTTCCACACAGTCGGACAAGCCGTCCGCCGCCGCGGCGCACAGCCCCCTCGACGTCCGGGAGACGGATGCCTCGTCACCGGGCGCGGCGTCCGTGCCGACCATGACCTGGGGCGGCGGCACGGATGCCTACGCCATGGACGGAGGCGAGCGGCGCCGGCGGATCAAGGCCACCGGGAACTGCGAACACATGGGCGCCGGCGGCGGAGACGGGTTGGTCGTCCGGCTCGAGTGCTGGAGCGATGCCGCCGTTCCGATCGGCTCGTACCAGTCAACGACGTACCGGGTGCCCGAGCTCGATCCGAAAACCGGCGGAACCATGTGGACGTACGCCCTCGCCAAGGGCGTCCGGGACATCCGGCTGGTGTCCAGCGACCCCGCCGTCCTCGCTGTCTCGGCCGACGAGATCGGCGTCACCGGCCTGATCACCCTGGACGATCACGGCAGGTACCGCACCACCATCGGCCTCGAGGGCGGGAATCAGTCGCCGAGTGCGCCGGCGAATCGCCGTATCCCTCCGCCGAGGACTGCCCGACGATCGTGGCCGGTGCCGGGCAGGTCTTCGTCAGGAGCAAGGAGCGGGGCGACCTCGTCGACAACGCCAACGGGATCGTCGGATTCGACGTCGTGACGGGCAAGACGGTCAAGAAGTTCGGCTCGGGGTGCGATGCCTGAGGGCGCAAGGACAACGTGCGCCAACGAGGCAGGGGGAGCAGGACTCGTACCGCCTCCCTGCCCCGCCTCCCCTGCCCCACCTACCCCGTCACTCCGCCGCGAGCCCCCCATTGTGCGGCGCCGGCTCCAGATCGAACTCCCCGTCCCGTGCCCCCAGCACGAACGCCCGCCACTCCGCCTCCGTGTACCGCAGCACGGTGTCCGGGTCGAGCGACGACCGCATGGCCACGGCCCCGCCGGGAAGGTAGGCGATCTCCACCCGCTCCTCGTGCTCCTCGGTGCCCGGCGCGCTGTGCCACTCGACGCCGGAGATGTCGAGGGCGTACAGCTCGTCCCTCTCCCGCTCCTTGCGTGCCTTGAGCTGTTCCTTGTCCTCGGCCTCGGCCATCGCGGCTCGGTCCTTCCTTGTGTGCCAACGAGCTGTGCGGCCACCCTACTTGCAGCCGTTCCTCCTGGTCAGGGGTTCGCGGATGTACGTCCAGGGCGCGGGCAGCCGCGTCGAACTACCGTCCGGCAGAAGGACAGCCGTGCCGTTCCGCCCAACAGAAAGCCGACCTCCCCCGGCCCCCTGTACGCGGTGACCCACCACGTCGGCGCGCGCGGCCGCTCACGGCGGTCGTTCATGCGGGCGAGGACGCGGGCGTGACACCGTGGCCATTGGCGTGGAGAGCGCCCCCGTCGAGCCCGCTCCCGCCCCCGGACAGAGGCATCGTTCCAGGCTGGTAAGCTGTGCGGTGGCCGTTTGTGTACGCGCCCCCGGAGCCTCAGGCCCTGGAGGCCGCGCCCAGCGGATCCCCGCCTCCCGAGTAACGGAAGCTCCCCCGCGATGCAGACCGGGGGCACTCGGTGGCATTTCACAGACTATGAGGAGTACGCGTGTCGCTCGACGCCGCTACGAAGAAGCAGATCATGACCGAGTTCGGCACCAAGGAGGGTGACACCGGCTCCCCCGAGGTCCAGGTCGCTCTGCTGTCGCGTCGGATCTCCGACCTGACCGAGCACCTCAAGACCCACAAGCACGACCACCACTCCCGCCGTGGTCTGCTGATTCTGGTCGGTCAGCGCCGCCGCCTGCTGCAGTACCTCGCCAAGAAGGACATCCAGCGCTTCCGTACGCTGGTCGAGCGTCTTGGCATCCGCCGCGGTGCGGCGGGCGCCAAGTAAGACGCCTTGAGGGGAGCGGTTCCCGGGGTTTGGGGACCGCTCCCTTTGCTGTACATACGGGACAAACGGGCTCCATAGGGGCTCCACAGACGGTCTCTCCCTACCGAATGCGGAGAGACCTGCCGCACGCGAAGTCCCCGCCGCACATGCGAAACGTGCGGAGTGTCACTGACGCTTTGTAGTGTGGTAGCACAACGCAATACGTACGACACAGCGTGATGACGCGAGCCCACAGGGGTAGGGCGACATCACAAGACGAACGAGGAGAAGCGCGCCTCGCCGCCGCCGGTCCTCGGTAGTGGCCCCCGGGGGAAAGTGAGCCCCGAGGGCTTCGATCGAAGACCGGCCCGCACCAGACGGAGCGCTTCTCCGCCACCGTCCCCCGCCACACGGGCGAGGAGGGACGAAGACGAGGAGAAAACGCTAGTGGAGAACGAGACCCACTACGCCGAGGCCGTCATTGACAACGGCTCCTTCGGCACCCGCACCATCCGCTTCGAGACGGGCCGCCTGGCCAAGCAGGCCGCCGGCTCCGCCGTGGCGTACCTGGACGACGACACCATGGTGCTGTCGGCCACCACCGCATCCAAGAACCCCAAGGACCAGCTCGACTTCTTCCCGCTGACGGTGGACGTCGAGGAGCGGATGTACGCCGCCGGCAAGATCCCCGGCAGCTTCTTCCGCCGTGAGGGCCGGCCGTCCGAGGACGCCATCCTCACCTGCCGCCTCATCGACCGCCCGCTGCGCCCGTCCTTCAAGAAGGGCCTGCGCAACGAGATCCAGGTCGTCGCCACGATCATGGCGCTCAACCCCGACCACCTGTACGACGTCGTGGCGATCAACGCCGCCTCCGCGTCCACGCAGCTGGCCGGTCTGCCCTTCTCCGGCCCGATCGGCGGCGTCCGCGTCGCGCTGATCAACGGCCAGTGGGTCGCGTTCCCGACGCACACCGAGCTCGAGGACGCCGTCTTCGACATGGTGGTCGCCGGTCGCACCCTGGAGGACGGCGACGTCGCGATCATGATGGTCGAGGCCGAGGCCACCGAGAAGACCATCCAGCTGGTCAAGGGCGGCGCCGAGGCGCCGACCGAGGAGGTCGTCGCCGCCGGTCTGGACGCCGCGAAGCCCTTCATCAAGGTGCTCTGCAAGGCCCAGGCCGACCTCGCCGCGAAGGCCGCCAAGCCGACCGGCGAGTTCCCGATCTTCCTCGACTACCAGGACGACGTCCTGGAGGCGCTGACCGCCGCCGTCCGCCCGGAGCTCGCCTCCGCGCTGACCATCGCGGGCAAGCAGGAGCGCGAGTCCGAGCTGGACCGCGTCAAGGCGCTCGCCGCCGAGAAGCTCCTGCCGGAGTTCGAGGGTCGCGAGAAGGAGATCTCCGCCGCGTACCGCTCGCTCACCAAGCAGCTGGTCCGCGAGCGCGTGATCAAGGAGAAGAAGCGCATCGACGGCCGCGGCGTGACGGACATCCGTACGCTCGCCGCCGAGGTCGAGGCCATCCCGCGGGTGCACGGCTCCGCCGTGTTCGAGCGCGGCGAGACCCAGATCCTGGGCGTCACGACGCTGAACATGCTCCGCATGGAGCAGCAGCTGGACACGCTGTCGCCGGTGACGCGCAAGCGCTACATGCACAACTACAACTTCCCGCCGTACTCCACCGGTGAGACCGGCCGCGTCGGCTCCCCGAAGCGCCGCGAGATCGGCCACGGCGCCCTCGCAGAGCGCGCCCTGGTGCCGGTCCTGCCGACCCGCGAGGAGTTCCCCTACGCGATCCGCCAGGTGTCCGAGGCGCTCAGCTCGAACGGCTCGACCTCCATGGGCTCGGTCTGCGCCTCCACCATGTCGCTGCTGAACGCCGGTGTGCCGCTCAAGGCCCCCGTCGCCGGTATCGCCATGGGCCTGATCTCCCAGGAGATCGAGGGCGAGACGCACTACGTCACCCTCACCGACATCCTCGGTGCGGAGGACGCCTTCGGCGACATGGACTTCAAGGTCGCCGGCACCAAGGAGTTCGTGACCGCCCTCCAGCTCGACACCAAGCTGGACGGCATCCCGGCCTCCGTCCTGGCCGCCGCCCTCAAGCAGGCCCGTGACGCCCGCCTCCACATCCTCGACGTGATGATGGAAGCGATCGACACGCCGGACGAGATGTCCCCGAACGCCCCTCGGATCATCACCGTCAAGATCCCCGTGGACAAGATCGGCGAGGTCATCGGCCCCAAGGGCAAGATGATCAACCAGATCCAGGAGGACACCGGCGCCGAGATCACGATCGAGGACGACGGCACCATCTACATCGGTGCCTCCGACGGCCCGGCCGCCGAGGCCGCCCGCACCACGATCAACTCGATCGCCAACCCGACCATGCCGGAGGTCGGCGAGCGCTACCTGGGCACGGTCGTGAAGACGACCACCTTCGGTGCGTTCGTCTCGCTGCTCCCGGGCAAGGACGGTCTGCTGCACATCTCGCAGATCCGCAAGCTGGCCGGCGGCAAGCGCGTGGAGAACGTCGAAGACGTGCTCGGCGTGGGCGCCAAGGTCCAGGTCGAGATCGCCGAGATCGACTCGCGCGGCAAGCTCTCCCTGATCCCCGTGATCGAGGGCGAAGGCGAAGGCGAAGGCGACGACGACAAGAAGGACGACACCGACAAGTGACGTCGAGTAGCTCCACGGCGACGGCCCGCACCTCTTCGGAGGCGCGGGCCGTCGCCCGTACCCAAACCCTCATCAAAGGCGTCAACGGCATCGGTACCGTCCGTAAGACCACCCTCCCCGGCGGCCTCCGCGTGGTCACCGAGACCCTGCCCTCCGTGCGCTCCGCCACCTTCGGCATCTGGGCCCACGTCGGCTCCCGCGACGAGACGCCGTCCCTGAACGGCGCCACGCACTATCTGGAGCACCTGCTCTTCAAGGGCACCACGCGACGCAGCGCGCTCGACATCTCCTCCGCCATCGACGCCGTCGGCGGCGAGATGAACGCGTTCACGGCGAAGGAGTACACGTGCTACTACGCGCGCGTGCTCGACACCGACCTGCCCCTCGCCATCGACGTCGTCTGTGACATGCTGACGGGCTCGCTGATCCTCGAAGAGGACGTCAACGTCGAGCGCGGCGCGATCCTCGAAGAGATCGCGATGACCGAGGACGACCCGGGCGACTGCGTGCACGACCTGTTCGCGCACACCATGTTCGGCGACAACCCCCTCGGCCGCCCCGTCCTGGGCACGGTCGACACGGTCAACGCCCTCACCGCCGACCGCATCCGCCGCTTCTACAAGAAGCACTACGACCCGACCCACCTCGTGGTCGCGTGCGCCGGCAACATCGACCACAACAAGGTCGTACGACAGGTCCGCGCCGCCTTCGAGAACGCGGGCGCCTTCAAGGACCTCGACGCCACGCCCATCGCCCCGCGCGAGGGCCAACGCGCCCTCCGCACCGCGGGCCGCGTCGAGCTGATCGGCCGCAAGACCGAACAAGCCCATGTCGTCCTCGGCATGCCCGGCCTGTCCCGCACGGACGAGCGCCGCTGGGCCCTGGGGGTCCTCAACACGGCCCTCGGCGGCGGAATGTCCTCCCGTCTGTTCCAGGAGGTCAGGGAGAAGCGCGGCCTGGCGTACAGCGTGTACTCGTACACCTCCGGCTTCGCCGACTGCGGCCTGTTCGGCGTGTACGCGGGCTGCCGCCCGAGCCAGGTGCACGACGTGCTGAAGATCTGCCGCGACGAACTCGACCACGTGGCCGAGCACGGCCTCTCGGACGACGAGATCGGCCGCGCCATCGGCCAGCTCCAGGGCTCCACGGTCCTGGGCCTGGAGGACACCGGCGCGCTGATGAACCGCATCGGCAAGAGCGAGCTGTGCTGGGGCGAGCAGATGTCGGTCGACGACATGCTGGCCCGGATAGCCTCGGTCACCCCGGACGATGTCCGTTCGGTCGCCCGGGAGATCCTGGGACGACGACCCTCGCTGTCGGTCATCGGCCCGCTGAAGGACAAGCAGGCCGCCCGGCTGCACGACGCCGTCGCCTGACACCCGTCATCGGTACGTCATCGGTAAGGAAGCAAGGACATGAGCAAGCTGCGCGTGGCGGTCCTCGGCGCCAAGGGCCGGATCGGCTCCGAGGCGGTACGGGCGGTCGAGGCCGCCGAGGACATGGAGCTCGTCGCCGCCCTGGGCCGGGGCGACAAGCTGGAGACGCTGGCCGAGACCGGCGCCCAGGTCGCCGTCGAACTGACCACGCCGGCCTCGGTGATGGACCACCTCGACTACTGCGTACGGCATGGCATCCACGCGGTCGTCGGTACGACGGGCTGGACCGACGAGCGCCTCGCGCAGCTGAAGGACTGGCTCGCCCGGTCCCCGGAGACGGGTGTGCTCATCGCGCCCAACTTCTCCATCGGGGCCGTCCTGACCATGAAGTTCGCGCAGATCGCCGCGCCCTACTTCGAGTCTGTCGAGGTCGTCGAACTGCACCACCCGAACAAGGTGGACGCCCCGTCCGGCACCGCCACCCGCACCGCCCAGCTCATCGCCGAGGCCCGTCGTGAAGCCGGCACCGCCCCGGCGCCGGACGCCACGGTGACGGCCCTGGACGGCGCGCGAGGCGCCAGCGTCGACGGGATCCCCGTCCACGCCGTCCGCCTGCGCGGCCTGCTCGCCCACCAGGAGGTCCTCCTCGGCGGCGAGGGCGAGACCCTCACCGTCCGGCACGACTCCCTCCACCACAGCAGCTTCATGCCGGGCATCCTGTTGGGCGCCCGCCGCGTGGTCACGACCCCGGGCCTGACCTTCGGTCTGGAACACTTCCTCGACCTGAACTGAGCCCCGACACCCATGCGCGCGAAGCTCTCCTACGCCATAACGGCCGCCGTCCTGGTCTTCTACTTCGTCCTGGTCGGCAGCCGCGGCGTCATGCTCATCCAGTCCGGCACGCTCCTCACCGTCACCTTCGGGGTCGCGGTGCTGATCCTGCCGGTGATCGGCCTGTGGTTCCTGTGGAAGAACACCCAGTTCGCCCGCAAGGCCAACCAGCTCGCCGCCGAACTCGACTCCGAGGGCGGCCTGCCCGTCGACGAGCTGAAGCGAACCCCCAGCGGCCGTATCGACCGCGCATCGGCCGACGAGGTCTTCGCCAAGCGCAAGGCCGAGACGGAGGCGGCGCCCGACGACTGGCGCAGCTGGTTCCGCCTCGCCGTCGCCTATCACGACGCCCGCGACACCCCGCGGGCCCGCAAGGCGATGCAAAGGGCCATCGCTCTGCACGACGACAAGCCGGTCCAGGCCGCCTGACCGCTACCGCCGTACGCCGAAGGGGCCGGTCCGCACGCGGTGCGGACCGGCCCCTTCGCGTGGCTGGACGTCAGCCCCGCCCGTACTCCGCGGCCCAGGCCTCGACCGAGTCCGCGGCCCGGTCGAAGGAGCCGGGACGCGCCAGGAAGTCCGCGTTGTGCGTGGTCAGCAGCGCCGGCACGTCGTCCGCGGCCCGATCCTGCCGTACGAGGAGCAGTGCCTGCCCCTGAACCGTGCGCGGCAGTCCGAGCCAGCGCACCGGCTGCTGCACCGTCCGCACGGTTACGACCCGCTCCCAGGGCACCGTACGCGTGAGCAGAAACCCGACCTGGCGCAGCCCGCGGGCGCTGACCCAGACGCCCATCCGCAGCAGCCGCAGGGCGCCCGCGATGACGGCCAGAGCGATGCAGAAGACCACACCGGCCTCGGACACCGAGCCCGTCAGCGCGATGATGACCGCCGCGAACAGCACGTACGAGGCGAGCAGCAGCAGGATGGCGGCCACGCCCACGCGCCACGGGCCGGGCCGGTAGGGGCGCCGCCAGCGGTCGCGGTCGTCGAAGGGCAGCGCGACGTCGTCGGCTGCCTCGAAAGCGCGGTCGGCCGTCAGGAAGGGCAGGGGCACGGCTGGTCCTCACTCAATCCATGCGTGGGCTGTGCCCGGTGAGGTTATCGACCCGTGTCCCCGCTCACCACTCTCGGGGTCCGGATGGAGTCAGACCCGGCTCAGCGCCCCTCGGACGCCTGGGACTGCTGTGTCTGCGCGGACGACTGGTCGGGTGAGAGCGCCGGCATCCCCAGAACCAGGGAACCCACGAGCGCGGCGACGATCGTGAGCCCCAGGAGCCAGCGCCCGGCTATCTGACTCAGGGACGCCCGCTCACGGGGTGGGGGAGTGACATTGCTGCGGAACCTGTCGGCTTCGGCGAGGAAGGCGAACGGTACGGGCTCGCGCCGACGCAACATGGGGTGCTTCTCCTTTCAGGACTCGAACGAATCGATGTCACCAACACAGACGAGCGAGTGCCCCAAAAGGTGCCCAGTTTCCCCGAATTCGCAGAAGTTCGCCGAAGATGTCGCGTCCCGGCACCGAACGCCCCGATGTCAGTGCCGGGCCGTAGAGTGGGCGCCGCCCGAGAGAAGTAATGGGAAGGACCCTCCGAGCCGTGACCGACACCCCCGCCGACGCCCTCAAGCCGAGCTTCCGCAGCGACGTCACCGTCGAGCTGGTCAAGCACACCGCGTCCGACGCCGACGTGCTCTTCGCCGCCCGCGTCTCGACCCTCGGCGAGCAGTCCCTGGACGAGCTGAACAAGGACCCCGAGCGCTCCAAGGGCCTGATCAACTACCTGATGCGGGACCGGCACGGCAGCCCCTTCGAGCACAACTCGATGACCTTCTTCATCAGCGCCCCGATCTTCGTCTTCCGCGAGTTCATGCGGCACCGCGTGGGCTGGTCGTACAACGAGGAGAGCGGCCGCTACCGCGAGCTCCAGCCCGTTTTCTACGTCCCCGACGCCGCCCGCAAGCTCGTCCAGGAGGGCCGCCCCGGCAAGTACGTCTTCGTCGAGGGCACCCAGGCCCAGCAGGAGCTGGTCGGCCGCGTCATGGAGGACTCGTACCGGCAGGCGTACGAGGCCTACCAGGAAATGCTCGCCGCCGGCGTCGCCCGTGAGGTCGCCCGCGCGGTCCTCCCGGTCGGCCTGTTCTCCTCGATGTACGCCACCTGCAACGCCCGCTCGCTGATGCACTTCCTCGGCCTGCGCACCCAGCACGAGTCGGCGAAGGTCCCGTCCTTCCCGCAGCGGGAGATCGAGATGGTCGGTGAGAAGATGGAGGCCGAGTGGGCCAGGCTCATGCCGCTCACCTACGCCGCCTTCAATGCGAACGGCCGTGTGGCGCCGTAACGCACCTCCGTTCTCCCCTCGGGCACAGATGTACGGATCAGCCTCGCGAAGTGTCCGTATTGCGGCATTTGGGGAAGTTCATCTAGCCTGATCAAACGGACCCGGCACTGCTTGAACCCCCGAGCAGGCAGTGCCGGGCTCCATCCTTGTCACGACTTGTCGCCTGCCCCGAGGGCAGACCCCGCCCTGAGCAACGAGTAGCGTGTTACCCATGGCTCCGACCTCCACTCCGCAGACCCCCTTCGGGCGGGTCCTCACCGCCATGGTCACGCCCTTCACGGCGGACGGCGCACTCGACCTCGACGGCGCGCAGCGGCTCGCCGCCCACCTGGTGGACGCAGGCAACGACGGCCTGATCATCAACGGCACCACCGGCGAGTCCCCCACCACCAGTGACGCGGAGAAATCGGATCTCGTACGGGCCGTCCTGGAGGCCGTCGGCGACCGCGCCCACGTCGTCGCCGGCGTCGGCACCAACGACACCCACCACAGCATCGAGCTGGCCCGCGCAGCGGAGAAGGTGGGCGCACACGGCCTCCTGGTCGTGACGCCGTACTACAACAAGCCCCCGCAGGAGGGCCTGTACCGCCACTTCAAGGCCATCGCCGACGCCGCCGAGCTCCCGGTCATGCTCTACGACATCCCCGGCCGCAGCGGCGTCCCGATCAACACCGAGACGCTCGTCCGGCTCGCCGAGCACCCGCGGATCGCCGCCAACAAGGACGCCAAGGGCGACCTCGGCCGGGCCAGCTGGGCCATCGCCCGCTCCGGCCTCGCCTGGTACTCCGGCGACGACATGCTGAACCTGCCGTTGCTCTCGGTCGGCGCGGTCGGCTTCGTCTCGGTCGTCGGCCACGTGGTCACCCCGGACCTGCGCGCCCTGGTCGAGGCGTTCGTCTCCGGCGACGTCCAGAAGGCCACCGAGATCCACCAGAAGCTGCTCCCGGTCTACACCGGCATGTTCCGCACCCAGGGCGTCATGACGACGAAGGCGGCGCTCGCCCTCCAGGGCCTGCCCGCCGGACCGCTGCGCGCCCCCATGGTCGGGCTCACGCCCGAGGAGATCGAGCAGCTCAAGATCGATCTTGCCGCAGGCGGGGTACAGCTCTAGCAACAGACTTCGCGCACGTCGCGCCACCAGACTTCACAACTGAATAAGCAGGCCACCGGTGCCTGCGTCCCCAACGACAACTGCTTCTGCACGAACGTCATGCGCGCCACGTGCCCACCGGTACGTGGCGCGTGTGGTTGAGGAGAGTCTTTTGAGTCATCCGCATCCTGAACTCGGCCCGCCCCCGCCGCTCCCCGAAGGCGGCCTGCGGGTCACGCCACTCGGCGGCCTCGGCGAGATCGGCCGGAACATGACGGTCTTCGAGTACGGAGGCCGCCTGCTGATCGTCGATTGCGGAGTGCTCTTCCCCGAGGAGGAGCAGCCCGGAATCGACCTGATCCTGCCGGACTTCTCGTCCGTCAGGGACCGCCTCGACGACATCGAGGGCATCGTCCTCACGCACGGCCACGAGGACCACATCGGCGGAGTCCCCTACCTCCTGCGCGAGAAGCCGGACATCCCGCTGATCGGCTCCAAGCTGACCCTCGCCCTCATCGAGGCCAAGCTCCAGGAGCACCGCATCCGCCCGTACACCCTCGAGGTGGCGGAGGGGCACCGCGAGCGCATCGGCCCCTTCAACTGCGAGTTCGTCGCGGTCAACCACTCCATCCCCGACGCCCTGGCGGTGGCAATCCGCACGCCCGCCGGCATGGTGGTCCACACCGGCGACTTCAAGATGGACCAGCTCCCGCTGGACAACCGCCTCACGGACCTCCATGCGTTCGCGCGTCTGAGCGAGGAGGGCATCGACCTTCTTCTCTCCGACTCCACGAACGCCGAGGTCCCCGGCTTCACCCCGCACGAACGGGACATCTCCAACGTCCTGCGGCAGGTCTTCGCGAGCGCCCGCAAGCGGATCATCGTGGCCAGCTTCGCCAGCCACGTCCACCGCATCCAGCAGATCCTGGACGCGGCTCACGAGTACGGCCGCCGGGTCGCCTTCGTCGGCCGCTCGATGGTCCGCAACATGGGCATCGCACGGGATCTGGGCTACCTGAAGGTGCCGCCGGGCCTGGTGGTCGACGTCAAGACACTCGACGACCTGCCGGACCACGAGGTCGTCCTGGTCTGCACGGGTTCCCAGGGCGAACCGATGGCAGCCCTGTCCCGCATGGCGAACCGCGACCACCAGATCCGCATCGTCCAGGGCGACACGGTGATCCTGGCGTCGTCGTTGATCCCGGGCAACGAGAACGCGGTCTACCGCGTCATCAACGGCCTGACCCGCTGGGGCGCGAACGTCGTCCACAAGGGCAACGCGAAGGTCCACGTCTCGGGCCACGCCTCGGCCGGCGAACTGCTCTACTTCTACAACATCTGCCGGCCCAGAAACCTGATGCCGGTCCACGGCGAATGGCGCCACCTGCGCGCCAACGCCGAGCTGGGCGCCCTGACCGGTGTCCCGCACGACCGGATCGTCATCGCCGAGGACGGCGTGGCCGTCGACCTGATCGAGGGCAAGGCCAAGATCTCGGGCAAGGTCCAGGCGGGTTACGTGTACGTCGACGGCCTGTCGGTCGGCGACGTCGGCGAGCCGGCCCTGAAGGACCGCAAGATCCTCGGCGACGAGGGCATCATCTCGGTCTTCGTGGTCATCGACTCGTCGACCGGGAAGATCACGGGCGGCCCGCACGTGCAGGCCCGTGGCTCGGGTATCGAGGACTCGGCGTTCGCAGACGTGCTCCCGAGGATCACGGAGGTCCTGGAGCGCTCGGCTCAGGACGGCGTGGTCGAGCCTCACCAGATGCAGCAGCTGGTGCGGCGGACCCTCGGCAAGTGGGTCTCGGACACCTATCGCCGCAGGCCGATGATCCTGCCTGTGGTGGTGGAGGTCTGACGGTCCGTCGGCCCTCGTACGCGTGAACCCGGAGCGGGGCGCCTCGATTTGCATCGAGGC